>JAFQIB010000017.1 GCA_017397765.1 Clostridia bacterium
ATCAACTACGTGATCTACCCCACCGACGGTGGTGAGTACACCTCCAAGGTGGACGCCATCATGGCTTCCGCTGCTGCTTCTGACGAAGCTCCCGACATCTTCACCCTGGAAGCTGCCTTCGTGAAGAAGTACGTCAACTCCAACGTGACCGCTGACCTTAGCAAGGTTGGTATCACCAGCGCTGACGTGGCCGATGCATTCCCCGTGATGAAGCAGATCGGCACCAGCAATCTCACCGGCGAACTGAAGGCCCTTTCCTGGCAGACAACGCCCGGCGTTCTGATTTACCGTGCTTCCCTAGCCGAAAAGTACCTGGGCGTCAAGACGCCCGACGCTTTCCAGGCCAAGGTTGACAACTGGGATCTGTTCCTGAATGCTGCTGAAAAAGTGAACGCAGAATCCGATGGTGCCGTGAAAATGGTCACCGGTATCAATGACGTCTGGAATGCTTTCATCTACGGCCGCGAACAGGGCTGGGTCGTCGACGGCAAGCTGGTGATTGATCCCAGCCTGTACGATTACCTCGATCTGGCTGCGGCCATGGAGACAAACGACCTGCATCACAAGAGCTTCTCCTGGAGCTCGGCCTGGTTCGATGGCATGAAGAGCGACACCACCCTGTGCTACTTCCTGCCCACCTGGGGCCTGCACTATACCCTGAAGCCCAACTGCGGCCCGACCACCAACGGCGTGATGACCGACGAAGAGCTGAAGGCCGCCTGTGAGCAGGACGGCGGCACCTACGGCGACTGGCGCATCGTGCCCGGCCCGGTGAGCTACAACTGGGGCGGCACCTGGATCGGTGCCAATGCCGCCAAGGTCGATGCTGCTTCCGCCGCCAAGAAGGCAGCCATCAAGGACTTCATGCTGTTCTTCTCAACGAATGAAGACTTCCTGTATGCCTTCTCCAAGGATACCGGCGATTTTATCAGCAGCAACAAAGTCATCAACAGAATCCTTGACGAGGGCGGCACGTCCAACCCCTTCCTGTCCGGTCAGGACCATATCGCTGTCTTCGCTGAAGCAGCCAACCTGATCAACGGCGCCATCGTGACCGAGTACGACGAGAAAATAGACTCTCTGTGGCGTTCCTATGTGGTTTCTCCCTACGTCAACGGCGAGGTTGAGCTGGATGATGCCATCACCACATTCAAGGCTGAAGTTTCTGCTCAGTTCCCCGAGCTGATTATCGAAGACGAGCCCAGCGGACTCATCAACAGCATGACCTTCCCGGACGCAGCCTTCCGCGCCTGGGTGAAGAAGAACTGCGACCAAGACGGCGACGGCATTCTCAGCAGCGCCGAAGCAGCCGCTGTCACCGCCATCGACCTGAGGGGCGTCAACGCCGGCAGCGTCCAGGGCATTCATGCCTTCCCTGCCCTGAAGGCTGTCACCGCTGATTGCAGCAACACCAGCCTCCTGTCCTCGCTGAATCTGTACGGCTATGCCGATATCACCACGCTGTCTCACAACGAGGTCCGTGACGCCGCTGTAACGCCGACGCAGACCGCGCCCGGCAAAACGGCAGGCAAGCATTGTTCTCTTTGCAGCAAGGTGCTGGTCGCCCAGCGGGAAATCCCGAAGCTTGGCGGCGATTACGTCTTCGGCGATATGGACAACAACGGAAAGGCAGAATTCCAGGATACGCTGCTGCTCCTGCAGAGTCTTGCAAGCTGGGGCGTCCCGGTGAACGATGAATGCGCCGACGTCAACCAGAACGGCGGCACAGATCTGGACGATGTTCTGCTGCTCTTGGGCTATTGGCTGGGCGAGGCTTTTGAACTCAAGATTGTGGACAAGGCCTATGTCCTCCTCGACGCCAACGGAAGAGAGCTGGCATCCTTTGAAATCCTCGATACGCCCAGCATTCCGGAAACCGGCGATCACACGCCCGTGCTGCTGTGGTGCAGCCTGATGGCCATCAGCATTGCCTGCCTGGCATGGCTGATGCGTACCGCCCGCAAGCGTGAGCGCGCATAATCAAAGCGACTTCAAACAGGGAGAGCGGCAGCTGCCGCTCTCCCTGTTTCACCTCTGCCTGTTCATTGTCCAAGCCGGAGCTGTTTCCTGCAGCAGCAGGACGCGAACGGCATAATTGCCTTCCGGAAGGAAAAAGCGGCCAATGCCTTTCATTGACAGTTTCTCCCCCGTGTTTCCTTTACACAGTGAGACCCCAATCAATGTCCGGCATTGGTCGCTATGGCGTTTGAACATTCATTGCCTTTTCAGGCGTTTTTCACAAGGTGTTTGCCGCATTAGTTGCAATGGCAAATCCCCGAATCCCTTGATTTTCCTGCCTCACGCCGTCCTCTGCTCCAGGGCAAGCTTATCCGCAATCATGGCAATGAACTCGCCATTGGTGGGCTTGTCCTCCTTGGTGGCGACGCGGCAGCCAAACGCCTTGTTCAGCGTGTCGATCCGCCCCCGGCTCCAAGCGACTTCAATGGCATGGCGGATTGCCCGCTCAACCTTGCTGGCGGAGGTGTTGAAGCGCTTGCCGATGCCGGGATAGAGCTCCTTGGTGATGCGGTTGATCACGTCCGGGTTTTCGATCACCATCTTCACTGCCTCCCGCAGGAAGGCATAGCCCTTGATGTGGGCCGGGATGCCGATGGTCAGGAAGAGGCTGGCGAGCTTTTCGTCAATGGAGGGGGCCCGCCCGGGCAGGCTGATCCGGCTGGCTGCGGCAGCATCCGGCGCCTGACCGCACACCTCGCGAATCCTGCCCGCGAGGACATTCATGTCCACCGGCTTAATCATGTAAAAGCGCGCCCCGTTCTCCACCGCCCGCATGATGAAATCATCCCGGCCCAGGGCAGAAACAACGATCACCTGGGGCCGGTTCTCCATCTGGCGGCGATTCAGTTCCTCCAGAAAGGAGTAGCCGTCCATCTGCGGCATGATGATGTCCAGGATAATCACGTCCACCGCCGTCTTTTCCAGCGCCTCCAGCGCCTCCAGGCCTGTCCCGCATTCCGCCGTGACGCGCATATTTTCCTGCCGGGAAAGGTGCTCCCGCATCGTCCGGCGAAGCTCCGCATTGTCATCCACCAGCATAATCCGCATATCGTTCATCCGTCAAATACTCCTCTCCGTCATGAAGCCTCGGCGTTCCTCGGCAGGAAATCCGGGGCAGCTTTACCATTCGAGGGCATTATAGCACTTTGACGGAGGTTTGTGGGGAATGCGATGAAACCTCTCATATAACGACATCATCTTCCACCTGTATGTCGTAAATTCGACCGTCCGCACGATGATTTCTGCTTTGCAGACAAAACCCGGCACGCCGGATGTCGAAACGCAAAGGGGACTGTCCGCTTCCGCAGGACAGTCCCCTCTTCTGTTGGATTAACGCTCGTAGAACCAGCGGATGGCGTCGCAGGCGCCATCCTTGCCAATGTAGTATTCCAGCTGCCAGACATGGCCGTCCGCCGTGCCGACGCGGTAGTAAACGATTTTCTCGCCATTGGAGAGGATGGAGATCACGCCCTGCTTGTCCTCGTTTTCATAATACAGGCCGCGCTTGATGCCGGTAGCGCCGACCACCTGCCCGAAATCCTTGAACTGGCTGGTGATCTTGTTTTCCGCCATGCCGATCTTGGTGTTTCGCGGGCCCTCAAAGGTGCTGTCGCTGAAGCGGATATCCGCCAGCACCCAGCCGCTCTTGATCTTCATGAAGGACGCATAGCCCCAGCTGTAGGTGTACTGCTCGCACTCGCCCTCGACGGTATTCAGCACGACCATCTCCGGGCCCTGGCCTGCGCCGTATTTGGATCGGAAGTCCTCGCGGGTCGTCGTGCCCAGCTTCAGGCTGCCGATGGTGTCCTCTACAGAGAAGACCTTTCGGTGGCCCGGATTGACGTCGAACTTGTAGCGGACCTCCAGCGTGTTGCCCTGCTTGCCGTAGCCGTTGACCGACACAGCCTTCAGCGTCACATAGCCGCCGGTCAGGCCCAGCTGGATGGGCGTGCCATCCCAGATCGGGCTGTCCTGATCGGGCTGGGAGCCGTCGATGGTGTAGTACATGGTGATCGTCTGGGCCACGGGATCATCCAGGGTTGCAGCGTAGCCGGGGTTCTTCTCCAGCTCCTCATCGGTCAGGGAGCCGGGACGGAGGCTGATCGCGCGCTTCTTGGTGTAGGTATTGGGGGCCAGATTGCTGTCCGGCTGCAGGGGGGTGGGCAGGTAGATCTGATAGGTGGACACCATGGGGTCACTGACCAGATCGCCGTTCACCGCCACGGCGCGCAGCTGATGCTCGCCCTCGCTGAGCGTCAGCGGGGCCTCATACAGGATGCCGTCCTGGGGCAGCACTGCGAATTTGTCCAGCGTGTACCAGATCTCGCAGTCCTGGCCCTGCAGCAGCTCGATCGTCTGCGCGGCGTTGTAGTAGCCCGCCAGCACGGTCGCCTCCGGGATCGAAGGCAGGATCTCCAGCCGCTGGGTGCGGAAGTTGGCGACCTTGGTCTGCGTATAGGCCTGTGAAAGCAGCTGGGCGGCTTCCGCCTCCCTGCCCTGCGCCAGCAGCACGCGCACCTGCGCACGGTAAGCGTCCGGCGCGCTGGGCACCACGTCAGTGTAGAGGTAGGCATAGACCTCCTCTGCCTCTGCGTAGCGTTCCTCCGCCTCATAGGCGCTGCCCAGCTGCAGCAGGCCCGTCACGTTGGGCTCCTCTGCCTCTTCATCCTTCTGCCGGGCAATGAGGAAATACTCGATCGCCTTTTCAATGTCGCCGGTATTGAGGTATTCCTGGCCGACCTGCCACATGGCGGCCGCTGTTGCATCCTCGCCCATGCGGGCCATCAGCACCTGGCCGCCCGGGGTTCTGGTCAGATAGACGTACACGCCGACGGCCAGCACAATGACCAGCAGGATGCAGGCAATGAGCACATAGGCCCAGTTGACGAGCCGCTTCATGCGGATGCGCCGCTTGGTGCGGCTGTTGCGCTGACTGATGGCCATCACCGTGGGGTTTTCACTGACGCCGTAGGCCAAGGGGGCGTTGTCGATCATGCCCTCCTCCAGGCCGTAGTAGCGGCCGGTGCTGGCCAAGCTCTCCCGGCGGGTATAATAGGCGCCGGTGGTTTCCGCCGTTTCCCGGGGGCGGATATCCTCAAAGGAACGGCTTGCGCCGGTGCTGCCCGGCGCGGCGGGCGGCGGAGGCAGCTCCTCCTGCACCCTGCGCAGATGGCGGCCCTGGCGGAAGCTCATCAGTTCCTCTTCCTCCGTAGGCTGCCTGTCCAGCAGCTTGCCGCAGCGGGGACAGACGATATCGTCTTCCGCGGCATAGGTATTGCAATCCGGGCAAAGCATCGGCTTCACCTCCTGTCATCTTATTTATCGGGGCGGTTGTTGATGGACTGGCCGTTGATGACCAGATCAAAGGAGCATTTCAGGAATGCCGCCGCCTTCTCGCACATCACGATGCGGCTCATGTAGATCTGCAGATACTCCATCACCGAGGAGGTTTCGTCCATCGTCAGCTCATGGCGGATGATCCGGTTTGCCCGGTCCACCGTAACCTGGTTCTCCGTGATGGAGAAATTCACCCGGTCATGGATGTCCGTCTCGTCCGGCTTGCCGTCGCGAACGCGGCTCTTGTGGGCGTCGGATTTGTCGCCCAGCGCCAGCGCCGCGCTCACCGCGCTGGAAATAAAGCCGCTCTGCTCCTCATGGTTGCCCACGGCGGTGATGATCTCCATGATATCCGCCATCTCCATCCCGGTCTCCCGCAGGATGGGCAGCAGCAGCACCGCGCCCAACGGGCCGTGATCGTGCCGGTTGACGGAATTGCCCACGTCATGCACCCAGCCCGCAATGGCCGCCAGCTCCACCTCCCGGGGGGAATAGCCCAGGGTTTTGAGGATATAGGATGCGGTCTTGCTCACATAGCCCACATGGCGGGGGCCATGCTCGGTGTAGCCCATGCTGTCCAGGTAGCGGTTGCCGGCCTTGATCAGCACGCGGATGGATTCGTTCTGTTTGATTTCCTGTAAAGTGACCATGCGTACTCCTTTTGGAACATCGGAATGGGGCATCAAGGCAGCGGGATCAGTTGTCTCCGTCCTCCATGGCGCGCAGGGCGGCATATTCGTCGTCCTCGTAGAATTCCTTCTTGGGGGCTTCGCCGCCCAGCATCTCAATGGCATTGCGCAGCTCGATGAAGTCCATGTATTTGCACTTCTCATCCATGGCGGCCTCCATCAGCACGGGCAGGGCGCGGTCGTCCCCCAGCTTCGCCAGATAGCTGGCAAAGAGGGCACGACGCATGGGGTTCTCCTTGAATAAACGAACGGCAAGGGCAAAAACCTGCTCGTTGCCCGGATAATTCACCAGAATATCCAGGAAGGCCTCCTGACCGGCACGGTTGGCATGGGGCAGCTCCTGCAGGATGGGCTGCACCACAGCCTTGCCCATATCGCGGAGGGAATCCAGGGCGTTGTCCGCCAGATCGTCCGCGTCTGCCCGGTTCAGCTGCCAGGAGATGTAGAGCATCTTGGGCAGCGTGGATTCCATGTCCCGCAGCAGGCCGATGGCCGTCATGCGGGCCTCCTCGTTGATCTCCGGGCTCTCATCCTTAAGCAGGGCCAGCAGCCGCTTTTCGCAGGGCTTGCCGACCGCCTGGATCTGCTCCAGCAGCAGATCCGGCACCGGGATCTCCCGCCTGGTGTATTCCACCATCCAGTCCACCAGATCCTTCGCATCCTCGAACTGGGTGAAGTAGGCGCCGGGGGTGACGCCGTCCAGCCATTTGGCCGGCGTGTTGAGGAACATCATGTACACCCGGGGCATATCTGCCTCCATGGCGTCGTAATTGCGGTATTCCTTGCCGTGATCCTTCATCCACTGGGAAGCAAAGTCGGCAAACTGATCGTCAAAATTGATGCACTTCATGTCTGTATCTCCACTTCTCCGGCATCGCCGGATATTCTTACATCACCGGCTCGGCAGCCAGTTCACGGGCCAGGCGGCGCAGCACCCGGCTGATGCGCCGGGGCGACAGGGGCGTATTCGCCGCTGCCCGGGCTGCCTGCTCCTCCTCCCCTGCCATGCGCAGGAAGAGGATCTCCATGGCCTTGCACCAGACCAGGGAACCCTGGCCTGCCGCTTCCATCCGCTGTGCAGCGCTCATCTGTTGCCACATTTCCGCCCCGAATTCGGCAATTTCATTGCTCCGGCGGTATCGTCTGGTCTCCCGCAGCAGCGCCGGCAGGAACATCCGCCAGGGCTTTTGCGGCTCCGTGTCCGCCACCGGCTGGCAGGCCACCAAAGTGTAGTGACTCCCCGCCATCATCAGCATCTCGTCCCGGCAGCCCATCCGGGCCAGCTGGACAAGGGCCCAGTGCCGCGTTTCCATGCGCAGGAAGGGGCGGCACAGCAGCTCCTTCCAATAGGCGGTCACCGCCGCCTCCGTGCGGCCCTCCAGCAGCTGCTGGGCCGTCTGACGCTCCTGCAGATCGCTGCTCGCAATAAACCAGTCCGTCAGCTGCCGTCCCCGGCTGCCCGGCCGGAGCAGGTCCTCCATCGTCAGGCTCTCCGCCAGCATGCGCAGCTCGGTCAGCTGCCGCTGTCTCTCCGCCTTGGGCAGCAGCCCCGGCGCATTGATGAAGCCCTCCGGATGGGTCTGGGCCCAGGTATTCATGACCGCCGATTGCCGGTCGTCCGGATCAATGGCGAGGATCTCCCGCCATAGCTGCCGGGCTCCCGGCAGATTCTCCCGCTCGCAGCACATGGTCGCCTTTGCCGCCAGCAGCGCCGTGCGGCAGGGCAGCTGCTTCATGCGCAGGGTAAGATAATCGTTGGTTTCCTTCCAGGCATCCTGCGCCCATGCGGCGGTCAGGAAGCCATCCTCCGCCATCACGGAATCCGCATACCGTCCGGCCTTTGCCAGCAGTCCCCGGGCCAGGCGGCGCTTGCCCAGCTGATGATACAGCGTGGACAGGGCCGTCAGCGTGCGGGGATCTTCCGGGCTGCGCCGCAGCGCCCGGGGCAGATAGCGCAGCGCGCCGTCAAAGTCCATCTCCAGCATGCACAGCATGGCAGCGGTCACCATCAGCCGTTCCTTGTCGGCGGCAAGGTGAAGCGCCCGGCGGATCCGCCTTTCGCCCAGCGGCCGGTCTCCGGTCTGCCAGGCGTTCAGCCCCCGGTGGATCATCCTTTGGATGCGTCGGGGCTCCTTTGCCTCCGGCATTGTCTCCAGCGCCTGCAGGATCGCGCGGGCCGCATCAGCCTCCGGCGACCAGGGATCCTCCTGCAGCTGATGATAGGCACAGTCCACCGCCAGCTCGTCAGCGCCCAGGGCCTGCAGGCATCTGGCCATATCGCACCAGACGCCAGGCAGATGGGGATCACGGCTGAGCACCCGGGCCAACAGCTGCACCGCTGCCTCCCAGTTGCCCGTCTGCCGCAGCTCCGTCGCCAGGGCCTGCCATGCCGCAGGAGTATCGTCCTGCTCCGCCGCACGGCGCACAAGGGTCAGCGCATCCAGCGTCTGCCCCTGCCTGCGCAGCTGAAGCGCGCGCCGGCGCATCCGGCTGCCGGACAGGCGGAACGCATAGAGCGCCCCCTGTTGGTTCTGACTCATTCAAACTCCTTGGGGAATATGATCCCATTGTGATGGGGCCGCATCAGTCCCGGGAAGCCCGGGCCAGCAGATCCTTCAGATCCTCGGTGGAGAAGGCAAACTGGCTGTGACAGAAATGGCAGCCCAGCTCCGCGCCGGTATCCTCGTCGATCAGCGTCTGCAGCTCGCGGCGGCCCAGGGAAATGAGGGCCTTCTCCATGCGGTAGCGGGAGCAGGCGCAGTGATAGCGCAGCGGCGCACGCTCCAGGATCTGAAGGTCCATGCCGCGGAACCAGTCCTCCAGCAGCTCCTCCTTGGGGGCGAAGGTCATTTCCCGGCTGATGTCGGAGAACATCGGGCTGCGCAGCTCAATCTGGTCGATCACCTCGTCCGGGCAGCCCGGCAGGGGCTGAATCAGCAGGCCGCCGGCCTTGAGCACCGCATCGCCTGCCACCCGCACGCCCAGCGCCACCAGCGAGGGCTGCTGCTCGGAAACGGTGAAGTAGTTGGCAAAATCAATGCCCAGCTCGCCCGACACCAGCTCGATCTGGCCGATATAGGGCTCGCGCAGGCCCAGGTCCTTGATGACGGTCATGTAGCCGTCCTTGCCGATGGCCGCGCCCACGTTCAGCTTGCCGTCCTCCCGCAGGGGCAGCTCCACCCGGGCATCGTCCGCGCAGACCTTCAGGTCGCCGTGGTTGGCCACCGCCACCACCGTGCCCATCGGGCCGCCGCCCTTGATGTTGACCGTCACGGACTCATTCTCGCCCTTCATCATCACGCCCAGCATGCTGGTGGCAGTCATCAATCGGCCCATGGCAGCGGTACACACCGGGGTTGCATGGTGGATATCCGCCGCGCGCTGGGTCATCTGGGTCGTTTCGCACATCATGATGCGCACCTGACCGTCCATCAGCGTGCCGCGGATCATCTCGTCGCCCTCATGGCGTTCAATATGCAGTGTCTTTTCAGCATCCATATGTATTCGCTCCTTGCCTGTATCATGCATCCTGGGGTTTCCGGGCGGTGAAATGCCATCGCTGCTCCTTGTCCCGCGGGGCCTCCATGCGGCTGTTGCCGTAAACGTGGATATCCACATAGCCGCAGCCGGAAAGCAGCGCCGTCAGGCCCTCCCGGGTGTGGGCCCGCTGCCGCTGGGTCTCGTCGATCCGGCGGTACCGCCCATCCTTCTCCTGAAGGAAAAAGCACAACGCCATGTCGCAGATGCCCGTCTTTTTGCTGAAGCTGTTCTGCCACATGTAGGTCACGTCCTCGCGGTCCTCCACGATCAGCTCGTTCCCCAGCACATTTTCCAGCTTCCAGGGGGTGGAAATATCAAAGATCAGCACGCCGCCGGGCCGCATCGTCGCATAGGCGGCCTGGAAGAAGGCGCGGACGTCCTCGTCGGTGAGGAGGTAATTTACGCCGTCGCAGGTGGCCAGCACCGCATCCATCTGCCGGTGCAGATGAAGGCTGCGCATGTCCTGCTGGATGAAGGGCATGCCCACGCCCTGCTTTCTCGCCTTCTGGGCGGCGATCCACAGCATCTCCTGGGACAGATCCACACCGGTCATCTGGAATCCCCGCCGGACCAGCGGCAGCGTCAGCCCGCCGGTGCCGCAGGCGCATTCGCACACCTTGCCGCCCTGCTGCACGCCGTTGGCCCACAGCAGCTCCCGGTAAAAATCCGCCCAGCGCTCATAGTTCACATTGTCCATGAGCTGGTCGTATACTTCCGCAAAACTCGTGTACAATTCCCGTTACTCCTGTTTGTGCGGCGGATGGCGCAAGGTCGCGCCGATGCGGCCCGTCTCCTTGGCAGACAGGCCCGGCCAGCCCATTTCCCTGAGCCGCCCGGTCAGTCCCAGGCGCTCCGCCGCTTCATATTTTCGTTTCTGCTCCGGTCTCAGCCGCCAGTCCATCGCACACCTCCGCAGGATATATTGGCGTTAGCATGCGCGGCGGGCGGATAAATCATTCTCCCTGTTCCTTCGTTTCCGGCTTCTCCTGGCTGACATAGCCGTTCTCCCAGGGCATGAGCTCCCGCTCTTCCTCTTCGTCCTCGTACTCCTCGTCTTCCTCCTCCGCCAGGCCGCGGTTGACCTGCGCACCCTCGATGCGGCTGTTGATGTACTTGTCAAACTGCGCATTGGTGAAGGAGGCCGTCACAAAGCGGGACAGGGTGAAGCCGATCAGCACATAGTAGGCAAAGGCGATCAGCAGCACCCAGATGCTGCCCGTGAGGAAGGTCAGCACCAGGGTGAGCGCCATGGGCACGCACAGCAGCAGACGCACGCCCACGCTCTGGGGCAGACGGCCGATGCACAGCAGCAGGCTGTTGCGCAGCAGCACCTTGAGGCTCATCCGGTAGGTTACCATCATCGGATAGGTGTAGGTCACCGCGCAGAACCAGACGATCGCAATCATCAGCGTCAGCGTCTGGGGAATGACCATGAGCCAGTTCTGGGCTGCCAATCCGCCGTAGAAGTCCCAGCCAAGCCAGGCCAGGATGGGCATCAGGGAGGTGATGAAGGAGATCACCAGCGCCTGCTTCCAGTTTTCCTTCATCGCGTCCTTCATATCGGACCACATGAAGGCATGCTCATCCCGCGCCCAGTTGCGGGTGACATAGGCCACGCCCGCCGTCCAGGGGCCGGTGATGGTGATGCAGGGGATCAGCAGCAGGAGCGTCATGGTGACCATGCCCGGCAGCAGGGACACCTGCTGGTTCAGCAGCGCCTCCTGCTCCTCCGCCGTCATCTCCATCTGTACGATCTGCGTGGTCACCTGACCGTCCGCACCCACCATGGTCTCCTCCACCGTAGGCGCCGCGCCCATTGTCAGCACATACATCACCAGCATCGCAATCACCAGGATCGTAGGCGCCCAGGGCAGCACATAGATCAGATTCATCCGGCACAGGCCGCTCAGGCGAACCTTCAGCATCTCCCCAAACAGCTGCCACCGGGTGCGCGGCAGATCCTCGGGATTATAATCGCCCTTTCCGGATTTTCCGTAGTAGTAGTTGTTGACAAACTTTCCAAACATCGCAGGAGTC
This sequence comes from Clostridia bacterium, assembly GCA_017397765.1. GTDB lineage: Bacteria > Bacillota > Clostridia > Christensenellales > Aristaeellaceae > UBA11524. The sequence goes on from JAFQIB010000017.1 coordinate 11,622, forward strand.
CTCCTCCGGTTCTCAAAACCGTTTTTTCGACAGCCACCTCGTCGCCATAGGCAGACGATATCATCTTATTATATCATATGATCCCCGTTTTGAAAAGCAGAAACACGCCACACTTTTGGTTTTCTTTTCCGGATGTTCCCGTTCCGTCTTGACAGATTTCGATTGCATCCGATATAATCAACGGGTATGGAAACGAGGTGAAACCGGATGAAGATCCTGATTATCGACGGCCAGAGCGGCCGTCTCGGCGCCCAGATCATCGAAGGCTTGCGAAAAGCCGGATTGTCCGCCCCGCACCAGCTCATTGCGGTGGGCACAAACGCCCTGGCCACCAGCGGCATGATCAACGCCGGCGCAGATCAGGGCGCCTCCGGAGAAAACGCCGTGGTCGTGCAGTGCCGCCGCGCCGACATCATTGCCGGCCCCATCGGCATCACGCTGGCGGACGCCATGCTGGGGGAAATCACCCCGCCCATGGCCGTCGCCGTGGGGCAAAGCAGCGCCGCCCGCGTCCTGCTGCCCTCGGACCGCTGCAGCACCTTCGTCATCGGCGCTGCGCCCCTGAGCAGGAAGCAGCAGATCGACGCTGCCGTGCAGCAGATCCTCGCCCTCTGTTCCCCCGTATCCTGACTGTCCTGAACCGCGTCATGAAGGCGCTTCTCCCATCCAAGATGGTCACTACAAGCAAGGGAGAAGAATCATGAGCAACAACACCATCCGAATCCAGAAGCTTGTCCTCTCGGCAGCCTGCCTTGCGCTTTGCATGGTGCTGCCCTTCCTGACCGGGCAGATCCCGGAGATCGGCAGCATGCTCTGCCCGATGCACATCCCCGTGCTGCTGTGCGGCTTCCTGTGCGGGCCGGCCTGGGGCGCTGTGGTTGGCGCAATCGCGCCGCTGCTGCGCTTTGCCCTGTTCGGCATGCCGCCGCTGATGCCCACCGGCGCAGCCATGTGCTTTGAGCTGGCGGCCTACGGCGCAGTAGCCGGCTTGCTGTACCGCGCTTTGCCCCGCAGCACCCGCAGCGTCTATCTGTCCCTGATCGCTGCCATGCTCTGCGGCCGCATCCTCTGGGGCATTGTCCGCGTGCTGCTCACCGGCGTGACGGGCTCCCCTTTTACCTGGGCAGCCTTCCTCAGCGGCGCATTCACCTCCGCTGTTCCGGGCATGATCCTCCATCTGCTGCTGATCCCCGTGATCGTGCTGGCGCTGGAGCGGGCCCTGCCCTGGTTGAAGGCCCACAAGTGAAAAAACTGAAGGCGGTCTCCCCCAGGGAGGCCGCTTTCATTTATTGCAGCTTTTTCTCAAAATAAAGATCGGCCGTGCCAGCTGGCTGTGACACGGCGCTGGGCCAGCCGATTCGCTTTTTTGGGGGGATCATTGAGCTCGATCAACTGGAATTGGCAGTGCCAAAGGATCTCCCGCTGGGAGAGCTGTCAGCGTCAGCTGGCTGGAGGGCTATTTTCTGTCGCATGATTTCACAATTGCTTTTCCTCAGCGGCAAGACTGTTCTGCATCTGGGTAGCCACTTTCGCGCGTCGAAGGGTCATCGACCCGCGCGCACAAAGCCGCCGGGGGGAAGCAAAAACAGCTTCCCCCCGGACCCCCTCCGTTCTCCTGAGTGGGCGTAGTGGCGGCTGCATTCGGGGCGGCTCGATTGCAGAGGGGTTCTTTGAATTTCCGCCAAAGCGGAAGAACCCCTCTGCAAAAACGCCGCATTGTTCCTTTTGAGGTCTCGCTGCAGCCGCCGCGGCTTGTACATATGGGTGCCCGAAGTGAATGGAAATCGTAAGGGGTGCGGGACTTCAAAACCTTCCCCTCGGGGGAAGGTGGCACGGCGTAAGCCGTGACGGATGAGGCCGTCAGCAGCAGGCTCGATTGCCCCGCTAAATCCCAATTTGCCGCATGCAAAAAAGCGCACCTGCTCCCACGTCAAGGCGGTCTGCAGGTGCGCTTCCAGTGTCCCGCCGCATCACGTCAGCGAGGTCAGATAGGCGTCAAGGATGCGCAGGGCGGTTTCTTTCTGCTGGGGATTGCAGGCCTGCAGCCGGGCAAGTATGTCTTCCTCGCGGGCGGAGTTGCATTCATTGTCCTTCATAAAGATCTCGTTCGGGGTGACGTGCAGCGCGTCGCAGGCCTTCAGAACGGTGGAAATGCGGACGTCTGCAATGCCGCGTTCCAGCTCCGAATAGGTGCGGTCGGAAAGGCCGGCGTCTGTTGCAACCTCCAACTGCGTTTTTCCGTATTGCCTGCGGATCTGATAAAACTTGTCGCCGATGGCATGCGAATCGTGAATAATCATCAAAACACCTCTAACGTTACGTTATATCCAAATTATAGTGTGAGTATGCTTTGACAAACCGCAACGTTAGTGTTAATATAGACACACTATAATGTTATTGTTGCAGAGGTGAATCATGGACTACAAGCTGCTTGGTATGAAAATCCGCCTGTTCCGACGCAAACAGGGTCTGACACAGGAGCAGCTGGCGGAGCGGACGGAGCTGTCCGCCTCCTTCATCAGCCACATTGAACGGGGCAACCGCATCTCCAGCCTGGAAACGGTGATGAAGCTGTGCCATGTGCTGCAGGTCACGCCCAACGATCTGCTGCAGGAGGAAAAGCTGCTATCCGAGTTGACGCTGCCCGAGCAGATCAGCCTTTCCCCAAGGGAGCTGCTGCAGGCAATCGCGCTCCTGCTCGCCGGGCAGGAAAAACCTTGATTTCTCCGGTAAATACCCCTTGCAAAATCCCGGCGAATCGCATATAATAGCAGGGAACGTTCACTTGGATGGGGACGGCGAGGCAGCGCGCCTTCAGCGAGCCGGGGTTTGGTGGAAGCCCGGCAGGAAAGCGAACCTGCGCAGATCACCCCGGAGTGAGGCTTCCTGAAAACAGTAGGGAGGCCCGGGCGCTCCCGATACAGGGCAGGCATGTCATCAAGGCATGCGATGAGGGGACAGCTGCTGCTGTCAAGCTTGGGTGGTACCGCGGATAGATTTCAATCATCCGTCCCAGTGTTTGCTGGGGCGGATTTTTTGCATTTCGCCCCGAAAGATTTCCAAAGGGCGATCGGAAAGCCCTTTGGTCGCGTCCGCAGACGCGAAACCCCTTTGATAATACCAGGCTGGTATAGAAAAGGGGTTCTGTCCGGAGATTTCAGGAGGTAACACAATGTACAAGAAAGTAGCAACCGACATGAACTTCCCGGCGCGTGAGAAGGAGATCGCTGCGCTGTGGAAGCAGAACGACGTGGTGCGCCGTTCCTTCGGCCACCGCAAGGATGGCGAGACCTTCACCTTCTACGACGGCCCGCCCACGGCCAACGGCAAGCCCCACATCGGCCACATCGAGACCCGCGTCATCAAGGATCTCATCCCCCGCTACCACACCATGAAGGGCAAGAACGTGCTGCGCAAGGCCGGCTGGGATACCCACGGTCTGCCCGTTGAGCTGGAGGTCGAGAAGATCCTGGGCCTGGACGGCAAGCCCCAGATCGAGTCCTACGGCATCGAGCCCTTCATCGGCGAGTGCAAGAAGAGCGTGTGGAAGTATCTGCACGACTGGGAGGAGATGTCCGAGCAGGTCGGCTACTGGGTCGACATGGAGCATCCCTATATCACCTACCATGACGATTACATCGAGTCCGAGTGGTGGAGCCTGAAGACCATCCACGAGAAGGGTCTGCTGTATCAGGGCCACAAGATCGTGCCCTACTGCCCCCGCTGCGGCACCGCGCTGTCCTCCCACGAGGTGGCGCAGGGCTACAAGCTGGTGAAGGAAGTGTCCGCCTACGTGCGCTTCAAGGTTGCGGGTGAGGAGAACACCTACCTGCTGGCCTGGACCACCACCCCCTGGACGCTGCCCTCCAACCTGGCGCTGTGCGTCAATCCCCATGATACCTATGTGAAGTTCACCGCCGACGACGGCAAGACCTACATCATGGCCAAGGCCCTGGTGGAAAGCTGCTTCCCCGGCGAGGAAGTGACCTTCACGGCGGAAATGACCGGCTCCGAGCTCAAGGGCCTGCATTACGAGCCCCTGTTCGACTTTGCTAAGGGCAAGGTGGACAAGGACGCCTGGTTCGTGGTGTGCGACGAGTACGTCACCATGACCGACGGTACCGGCATCGTGCATATCGCCCCCGCCTTCGGTGAGGACGATAACCGCGTCTGCCGCGAGAACGACGTGCCCTTTGTCAACTTCGTGGACAATCAGGGCTGCATGACCGAGGACACCAAGTGGCCCGGCGTGTTCGTCAAGAAGGCTGATCCCATGGTGCTGGAGGATCTGAAGGCGCGCGATCTGCTCTTCAAGCCCCAGCCCTTCGAGCATGATTATCCCTTCTGCTGGCGCTGCGATACGCCCCTGCTGTACTACGCCCGCCCCACCTGGTTCATCCAGATGACCAAGGTGCGCGACCAGCTGGTGCGCAATAACCGCACCGTCAACTGGATGCCCGACAACATCAAGGAAGGCCGCATGGGCACCTGGCTGGAGAACGTCCATGACTGGGGCCTCTCCCGCGAGCGTTACTGGGGCACTCCCCTGCCCGTGTGGCAGTGCGGCTGCGGCAACATGCATGTGGTCGGCTCCCGCGCCGAGCTGCGCGAGATGGCCGTGACCGATCCGGGCGAGAACATCGAGCTGCATCGTCCCTTCATCGATGCGGTGAAGCTCCGCTGCCAGAAGTGCGGCGGCGAGATGGAGCGTGTCAAGGAGGTCATCGACTGCTGGTACGACTCCGGCTCCATGCCCTTCGCCCAGTGGCACTATCCCTTTGAGAACAAGGAGATGTTCGAGAAGAACTTCCCCGCCAACTTCATCTCCGAGGCCATCGACCAGACCCGCGGCTGGTTCTACACCCTGGAAGCCATCAGCACCCTGCTGTTCGACCAGGCCCCCTTCAAGAACTGCATCGTCATGGGCCATGTTCAGGACGCCGAGGGCCGCAAGATGTCCAAGCACCTGGGCAACGTCGTCAATCCCTTTGACGCGCTGAACCAGTACGGTGCCGACGCCCTGCGCTGGTACTTCTACACCACCGCTGCGCCCTGGCTGCCCAAGCGCTTCTCCAAGGAGGCTGTGCAGGAGGTTCAGCGCAAGTTCCTGGCCACCCTGCAGAACGTCCACTCCTTCTTCTCCATGTACGCGGAGATCGACGGCTTTGATCCCAGCGCCCACAAGCTGGAGGATGTCGAGCTGTCCCTGATGGATAAGTGGATCCTCAGCAAGCTGAACAGCCTGATCCAGAAGGTGGACGACGACCTGGCGAACTACCGCATCGTCGAGCCTGCCGTGTCCATCCAGGACTTTGTGGACGAGCTGTCCAACTGGTATGTCCGCCGCGGCCGCGAGCGCTTCTGGGGCAAGGGCATGGCCGGCGACAAGGAAGCCGCCTTCGCCACCCTGTACCATGTGCTGGTGACGCTGTCGAAGGTCTGCGCACCCTTCATCCCCTTCATGGCGGAGGACATCTACCAGAACCTCGTCGTGGCGAACGTCCCCGGCGCAATCGACTCCGTGCACCTGTGCGACTTCCCCGTGGCCGATGCCGCCCGCATCGACAAGGAGATGGAGGAGCAGATGGATGCGCTGGTGGAGGCCGTCCAGCTGGGCCGCGCCTGCCGCGCCCTGGCCAACATGAAGACCCGCCAGCCCGCTGCCCGCCTGTTCGTCAAGGGCGCGACCTTCGGCGCAGACTACCAGGCTCTGTGCGAGGATGAGCTGAATGTGAAGGAGGTCGTCTTCACCGACGACACCCGCGACTACACCACCTACCAGCTCAAGCCCCAGATGCGTACCCTGGGCCGCAAGTACGGCAAGCTCCTGGGCGCAATCGGCCAGAACCTGGCGTCCATGGACGGCAATGAGGTCGTCGACGCCTTTGCCCGCGGCGAGATGGTCACCTTCGAGCTGAACGGCACCCAGGTGGAGCTGGCCCAGGAGGACGTGCTGACCGCGCCCATGCAGAAGCCCGGCTTCGTTGCCCAGGAGGATCGCGGCGTGATGGTGGTGCTGGACACCAACCTGACCGAAGCGCTGATCCAGGAGGGCTACGTTCGCGAGGTTATCAGCAAGATCCAGACCATGCGCAAGGACGCCGGCTTTGAGGTCACCGACCGCATCGACGTGCGCTACACCTGCGGCGATGTGCTCAACAGCGCCATCCAGTCCGGCCTGGACATGATCAAGAACGGCACCCTGGCCCTGACCGTTGCGGCGGGCGAGGCTGACGACACCTACACCACCCAGGAGTGGAAGATCAACGGCCAGAAGGCTGTAATCGCCGTCCGCGTGGCAAAGTAAGCTGCATATACGCCGGAGGAGGCCCCAGTGCGGGTCTCCTCCCGGTTTGCGTTTATCTGACATGTGACTCCCTTAGCAGGGGAGTCCACCGAAGACCGGAGGTACATATGAAGATTGCCCTCATTGGTCAAGACATTCCCACCCTGCTGCCCACCTTGCTGACTGACCTCCTGTTCGTCGGCAAGCAGTCCGCGGAGATTACCCTTGAAGAAAAGAACGCCGCCATGCAGGACGTGCTGCAGCGCTATGGCGAAGCCGTCATCCGCGATGCGCAGAGCCGCCATCCCGGCTTGATTGCGTCCATCACCGTCACCGGCAGCCGCCGCGAGGTGCTTTCCGGCGCCAACTGCGTCATCTATGCCGGCGACTGCATGGCCGCCAGCCGCTTCAAGATGGACCGCGAGGCCCTCTCCGGCGTGGAGGAGGACGACCCCGGCCTGACCGAGCAGGCCCGCGTCAACGGCGGCATCGGCGGATTGCTGCATACCCTGCGCCAGGGCGAAATGGTGCTTGACCTGTGCGAGGCCATGCAGGATCATTGCCCCGATGCGCTGGTAGTGAACCTGGGCCAGCCCGTTGCCCGTACAACGCTCATGTTTGAAAATGCGGGCTTCCGCTGCTACGGTCTGGGCCGTACGCCCCTGCGCGGCGCAAACGGCCTGGACAGCCTGGTGAAGAAGCTCTCCTGCAAGCTGGAGGACGTGAAGGCCACCATTGCAGGTCTCCCGGGCTTCAGCTTCCTGCTGGCGCTGGAGGATGTGAAGGCGGAGGACGATCTGCTGCCCCTCCTGCAGGATATGGCGGAGGAAGAGCAGCTGGGCCGGTTGACCAAGCGCTGGTACGACTGGTACAGCGCCATCGCCATCGGCGATGTAACCGACCATGCCGAATGGCTGCCTGCCCAGGATGACTTCATCCCCGAAGCAGAGCCGGAATTCGGCGAAGGCGTCGAGCGCCGCAAGGAGCGCATCCTGTGGATGAATGCCGTGGGCATGAAGGGCGCGCAGGAAAAGGAGGGCCAGATGGCCCAGCTCCTGCTGCTCTCCAAAGCCCCGCCCATCCGCCCCATGCAGCTGGCCCTGGCCCTGCTGCGCGGCGACGATTGCGACATTCCCGCCGTCACCCGGCTGAATAACGGGGAGTTGCCACAGCTTGCGAAATCTGCTATGATAGAAGCAGATCTGACCCAGCGCAGCGGCAAGATCATCCCCCACGGCACGCTGCTGCCCCTGCCGCTGACAGAGATCTGCGGTGAAATCGACGAAACCAATCACCTCGCAGCAAAAGCCGCTGCCGGCAACTGGTCTGCACTGCGCGAATGCGTGGAGATCGACCCCGCCCTGGCCGGCCTCGACCGCCTGTATATCCAGGCTGTGGTCGAGAAGATGATCGAGATGCACTCTGACGTTATCAGCCGCCTGACGGAAGAAGAGTGAAATGAATTCGGAATTCGAAATTCGGAATTCGGAATTTATCATGTGTGCAGGGAGCGGCCCTTGGCCCGACACTATCCCGTACCCATCCGCAGGATGGGGCGGTCTCTCACAATTGCGGAGAAGCAGACGAGCCGGCGCGAAAGAATTAATTCGGAATTCGGAATTGAGATGGTGAGCCTGGCGGCTGCGATGGCTGCAGTATATCCCGTCGGCCTCCGCAGGAGGTCGCCGCCTCTCACTACACCAAAAGAGCAGACGACTCTGCGCGACGCGAGGACTCTGTGAACGCCGCGCGAGCGGGAACACAGCCAACCTCCGCGTTCACAGATCCGAGCCAAAGCTCACGGAGCAACGCGCTCAGTAGAAAAAGCGCCGCACGATCGTGCAAGCCGGTAGCCCGCGCCATGAGGGCGCGGGATGCCAACCCCACCACCACGCGTATAAACACGCGCGCTCAACCTCAAAAGAACCACTCAACCAAGATCGCGAAACGGGTTTCGAAAGGGTCGAAGACCCTTCGCGGGTGCAGGGCAGAGCCCGCCCGCCGGAGGCCCCTCGTAAAGGAGCACAACCATGTTCTTAGCCAACACCTGGGATGATTACGAAGTCCTCGACACCGGCGACGGAGAGAAGCTGGAGCGCTGGGGCAATGTGATTCTGCGCCGGCCCGATCCGCAGACGATCTGGCCCAAGGCAGATCCGCAGCTGTGGAAGAAGGCGCAGGCCCATTACCACCGTTCTGAAAAGGGCGGCGGCGAGTGGGAGTTTTTGACGCGCCTGCCGGAACGGTGGACGATCCGCCATCAGGAGCTGAAGTTCTATGTCCGCCCGACCAGCTTCAAGCATACCGGCCTTTTCCCGGAACAGGCGGCAAACTGGGTGTGGATGCAGGAGCTGATCCGATCCTTCGGGCGCACGGATGTGAAGGTGCTCAATCTGTTCGGCTATACCGGCGCGGCGACCATCGCCTGTGCGGCAGCGGGCGCGCACGTCACCCATGTGGACGCCTCCAAGGGCATTGTCCAGTGGGCAAAGGAGAACCGGGAGCTGTCCGGACTGCCGGAGAACCGCTTCCGCTTCATCGTGGAGGATGCGCTGCGCTTTGTGCAGCGGGAGATCCGCCGGGGCAACAAGTACGACGGCATCCTGATGGACCCGCCCAGCTACGGCCGGGGCCCGTCCGGCGAGGTGTGGAAGCTGGAGAATGAGCTGTTCGGGCTGGTGGAAACCTGCGCGCAGGTACTCAGCGATCAGCCGCTGTTCTACCTGATCAACTCCTACACGACCGGCTTCCAGGCAAGCGTGCTGAGCAATATGCTGGAAAAGTGCGTGGTCAGCCGCCACGGCGGGAAGATCGACTCCCAGGAGCTGTGCCTGCCGGTGACTTCGGGCGGCGTGCTGCCCGCCGGCGCCAGCGGAAGGTGGTACCATGATTAATATCGTCTATGAGGATAACCACGTCATCGTGGCAGTCAAGCCGCCGAACATGCTCTCCCAGGCGGACAAGACCAAGGATGCGGACATGCTCACCATGGTGAAGGAATACATCAAGGTGAAGTACAACAAGCCGGGCAACGTGTATGTGGGCCTGGTGCACCGGCTGGACCGTCCGGTGGGCGGCCTGATGGTGTTTGCCCGTACCTCCAAGGCGGCGGCGCGCCTCTCCGCCCAGATGCGGGAGCATGAGATGGGCCGGGAATATCTCTGCGTCACCGAGGGCCTGGTGAAGGACAAGTTCACCCTGATCAACTACCTCATCCAGAATGAGCGGATGAACCGGGTAATGGTCTGCGATGCGGACGAGCGGGGGGCCCAGGAGGCGATCCTCCACGGGCACTGCCTGGCACGGAAGTTCGGCACCTCCCTTTGCTCTTTGCGGCTGGAAACGGGCCGCAAACATCAGATCCGCGTGCAGATGAAGGAGATGGGGGCGCCGCTGTGGGGCGACCATCGCTACGGCCACGGCATCCCCGGCCAGCAGATCGCCCTGTGGGGCTACCGGCTGACCTTCGAGCATCCCACGACCCACAATATCATGACCTTCCAGCATCTGCCCTGCGGCTCGGTATGGAACAATTATGCGGACGAGCTGACCGAGATGGCCATCCGGTTTGCCAATTCCGCCCCCACCATCCTCCGGGAGGAGGATGCACCTGCTGCCCCGGCGGCCAATGGGCCTGCCATGGCGGAGCAGGCTGAAGCCAATGCCCCCCAATCCGACGGAGGTAACGAATGAGCAAGCCCTTTTCCTATGAACTGAAGCATGTGTGCAAGCAGTCCGGCGCGCGCCTGGGCGTGCTGCATACGCCCCACGGCGATATCCAGACGCCGATCTACATGCCCGTTGGTACCGCCGCCTGCGTGAAGGCCATGACGCCCCGGGAGATGGAGGAGATCGGCACCCAGATCATGCTGTCCAACACCTACCATCTGCACCTGCGTCCCGGCGAGGATCTGGTGAAGGAGGCGGGCGGACTGCATAAGTTCATGAACTGGAACAAGCCGATCCTGACCGACTCCGGCGGATTCCAGGTATTCTCCCTGGCCGGCATCCGCACCATCAAGGAGGAGGGCGTCACCTTCCAGAGCCATCTGGACGGCAGCCGTCACTTCATCGGCCCGGAGGAGTCCATGGACATCCAGCAGGCCCTGGGCGCGGACATCGCCATGGCCTTTGACGTGTGCAGCCCCTACCCCTGCGACTACGAGACGGCGAAGATCAACATGGAGCGCACCCATCGCTGGGCGGAGCGCTGCAAGAAGCATCACACCCGCGAGGATCAGGCGCTGTTCGGCATCGTGCAGGGCGCGTTCTACGAGGATCTGCGCATTGAGAGCGCCAAGACCCTGGCGGATATGGACTTCATCGGCTACGGCATCGGCGGCCTCTCCGTGGGCGAACCCAAGCCGATCATGTACGACATGCTGGAGAAGATCGCCCCCTTCATGCCGGTCAACAAGCCGCGTTACCTGATGGGCGTCGGCTCTGCCGACTGTCTGGTGGAGGGCGTGCTGCGCGGTGTGGATATGTTCGACTGCGTGCTGGCAACCCGCGTGGCCCGCAACGGCACCGCCATGACCAGCAAGGGCCGCGTGGTCATCAAGAACGCCAAGTACGCCCGCGACTGGGGCCCCCTGGACGACGAGTGCGACTGCTACACCTGCCGCAATTTCTCCCGCGGCTACATCCGTCACCTGCTGCGTTCGGGCGAAATCACCGGCGGCCGTCTGGTCTCCATCCACAACCTGCGGTTCCTCCTGCACCTGATGGAGCAGATCCGCGAGGCCATTGCCAACGACTGCTTCCTCGATTTCCGCAACGAGTTCTACAGTAAGTACGATATGTCCCGCAACTTCTGAGGGGCGCTGCCCCTCAGAACCCCGCCAGAGGGGTATCACCCCTCTGGACTCCCATCGCGCGATGAGGCGGGGCGGTTTTTGCCGCGCAGGTTCCGCGAGCGGCTTGGGCGGTGAGCAATGTTGGTTCTCCGCGCCCTCATGGCGCGGGCTGCATGGTTGCATGTTATCGAAACAGAAATTGCCCGGAGCTGCTGCTGGCTTCGGGCAGTTTTTTGATGGCGGACAGGGGGGCTTTGGGCGGGGTTCTCAAAGGCGGATAGTTCCCGCCAGGATAAAGATGCGCTGCCAGCGTTTTCGGTATGCGCAAAAAAACGATCATTTACAATGCGCGGATAGGATGGAAAAAGGGTACATCAGTATTGGGCAAATTGGGAATTGGTGGGGGATTGCGCCTATCGCTTGAGGCCTCATCCGTCACGGCTTACGCCGTGCCACCTTCCCCCGAGGGGGAAGGTTTTGAAGCCCCGCGGCCCTGGTTATTCCCATTCATTCCAGACTACCGTATATTCAAGCCGCATCGGCTGCAGCGAGACCATAAAAGGAACAATGCGGCGATTTTGCAGAGGGGTTCTTCCGCTTTGGCGGAAATTCAATGAACCCCTCTGCAATCGAGCCGCCCCGAATGCAGCCGCCACTACGCCCACTCAGGAGAACGGAGGGGGTCCGGGGGGAAGCGATTTGTAGCTTCCCCCCGGCGGCTTTGCGCGCGCGGGTCGATGACCCTTCGACGCGCGAAAGGGGCTCTCAAGCTGCAGAACAGTCTTGCCGCTGAGGAAAAGCAATTGTGTAATCATGCGACAGAAAAAAGCCCTCTCAGTCAGCTTACGCTGACAGCTCTCCCGGAGGGAGAGCCTTTTGGTGCACCCAATCCCAGTTTGTCGTTGCCATTCCAGCACAGCAATATAAGAAACCGCAAGCTGTCAAGGCTTGCGGTTTCGTTATTTTTATGTCAAAAAGTGAGGACTAACGACCGTCTTTCCAGTCCCCGTTGCCGTTCTCCTCTCCCGGCATCACAGATGCTTCCGCAGGAATGCATCCACAGCGGCCAGCGCTTCCTCGCAGGCAAAGCCGCCGCTGCCATGGTCTGCGCCCTCCAGCCGGATGAACTCGCAGGTCTTGCCCTGCGCCCGGAGCGTCTCGTACAGATGGACGCTTTGCTGGAAATTCACCGTCATATCCCGGCTGCCGTGCATGATGAGGATGGGCGGCGTAGGCTTGTCCGCCCGCAGATAGCGCTGGGGAATGGTCTTTTCAGCCAGCTCCGGATGCTCCTGCACCGGCAGATGGCCGATCAGCCAGCCCTCGGGGCAATCCGCGCTGGCATGCTCCTCGGCGCTGGGCTCAAAAGCCATCTCGCTCACCACTGTGGGGCCGTACCAGTCTACGATGCATTTCACCGCTGCAGACTGCTCTTCATCCTCCGGATGATTGGGCCAGTCGTCGCCGGTGATGCCCGCCATGAGGACAGTGTGTCCGCCGGAGGAATCGCCCCAGAGCGCCACCCGCTCCGGATCGAAGCGATACTTCTCCGCCCGTGCCCGCAGGAAGCGGATGGCGGCCTTCGCATCCTCCGCCTGGGCCGGGAACGGCGCGGTGGTCGAGGGCCGGTATTCCACCAGCGCTACGCAATAGCCCTTCTGGCACATGCGGATCATCTCCGGCAGATGGATGAACACGTCCTGCCGGAACCAGGCGCTGCCCTGCACAAAGACGATCAGCGGATTGTCCCGGCGGTCATTGCGAGGCGTGAGATAGTGGATGTGCAGCGTCTCGCCGTCCCGCTGGGCATAGACGATATTGGGCCGGAAGGCCACGCCGAAGCCGAAGGAATCCTGCCAGCGCACCGAGCGCGCCCCCTCGGGCAGGGTGGGATTCTCCGGGAAGCTTTCCCGGGTGTAGGGGGGAAGAATCTCGCGGGTCATCGGTTTTCCTCCTGTTCTCGCCGCCAGCGCCATTCTTTGCGCATGGTGACATAGCCGTCCGTATGGATATTGTCTGCCGAAAGCACCTTGGGCTTGCTGGCTTCATAGAAGGCTTCCGCTTCATCACAGAAGTGCAGCACCTGTGCGCGGTATTCCGCCAGCGGTACCGACACCTCCGGACCATCCCTCAGCTGGAGGATCACATCCTCCCCGTCATGATTGACGAACCAGTCGATACCCACAGGCGCGCCGTCAATGGCTACCTGTGGCGGATCATAAGAATACGTGAACATGGAATGTCCCGTTCCTGCCAGCGCCTGCGCATGGGGATCAAGCCCTCTATCCTCCGTCAGCGTGCGCAGCAGGTTGATCGCCGATGCGCTCAGGCACACCTCGTCCTGCAGCACATCCTCGCCGATGCGCACCCGCACCTCGCCGTGCAGGCACAGGTCGGTTTCCTCCGGCTGACCGGGCAGCCAGTATTTATCCAGGATATCCAGCTTGAACACGCTTACCCTTCCTTTTCAATCGTGCAACCACCCACAAATTCCCTTAGCAGGCTCAGCGGCGGCACCTCATCCAGCAACGCCTCGGAAATGTCCGGGAAATAGTTGAGCATCTTCACCAGCCGCCGGGCGGTAAGGTAGTGGGGATTCTCCGGCGGGATGGCCTTCAGCAGGCTGTAGGCATAATGCCCCAGCACCGGCAGCTCATAATGCAGCGCGGTGTTGATCATGCTGTCCGCCCGCTCCTGATGGGGGAAGATCCAGGTTTCCTCGCCCCTGCGGACGCTGGGCCACATGGCCAGGGTTTCCTCCGGCGGCGTGGAGCGGAACTGGTTGTCCCTGACGATGCGCCGCAGCAGCCGCACGTCGGTGGTGCGGATGCGGTTGTGATCGTCCAGGTTGATGCAGGTCAGCGCGCTGACGAAAATACGGTGGATGACGCTGTCGTCAATGCCCTTCGACAGCTCGGGATTCAGCCCATGGATGCCCTCCACCAGCACCGGCTGCCCGGGCTGCAGCTTCAGCGGCACACCCTGCGCCATCCGGCAGCCCGTATGGAAGGAGTAGCGAGGGATCTCCACCGTTTCCCCAGCCAGCAGGCGCTGCATGTGCGCCCGGAACAGCGGCACGTCAATGGTGTGCAGCGCCTCCAGGTCCACGCTGCCGTCCGGCTCCACCGGCAATTCGTGCCGATCCCGGTAGTAATCGTCCAGGGAGATCATCACCGGCTCCAGCCCCAGCACCCGCAGGTGTACCGCCAGGCGGCCCGTTGTGGTGGTCTTGCCGGAGGAGGAGGGGCCGGCAATCAGGATGATGCGGCTCCCCCGCCGCACGATGGTTTCGGCGATGTCTGCAATGGCCTTGTCGTGCAGGGCCTCATTGACCCGGATGAAGGCGCGCAGCCTCTTCTGCTCCAGCAGCCGGTGGATGTCCGGGGCATTCTGCACGCCCAGAATGGCACACCACTTCGCACTCTGGTCAAACACCTGCAGATGCTTGGGCCGGTCGATATAGCGGGCATGCTGCGTGGGATTCTCCGGATCGGCGGTGAGGATCGCCAGCCCCCGGCCCGGCAGATGCTGCACGCCGAACACCTGCACATAGCCGGTGGACGGCACCATCGCGCCATAGAAATAGTCCCACATGCCGCCGCACTCATACAGATTGATGAAGGGCACCGGGCGACGCTTCAGCAGCTCCACCTTGTCCGGCTGACCGTCCTCCTCGAAGTAGGCGATCGCGTCGTCCAGCGACCATTCCCGCTTGTCAAAGGGCAGATTGGCTGCTGTGATGCGCTGCATTTCCGTGCGAAGGGCGTCCGCATCGGCCTCGGTCAGCTCCCTCCCCGGCGTATGCAGGAACACGCCGCCGCCCACGCTGTATTCAATGCGTACCTGCTGCCCGGGCATCAGCCGCCGGAAGGCCAGCAGCGCTACAAAGCGCAGTGACCGCTCATAAATGCGGCGGCCCTCCTCGTCCTGCAGCGTCAGCGGGCGGATTTCCCCCTCCCGGGTGATCACGTCTGTCAGCTCCAGCACGCGTCCGCCCTGCTGAACCGCCAGTACGCCCTTCGTATCCACAAGGAGGCCCAGAAGGCACAGTATGACACTTGCGCCAGCCTCAGCCTTCACCGAGCGATTTCCACATTTTATAATCATATGCAACCTCCTGTTCAACCATTCAATAACTCATTAACGCTATTGTATCATAATCCAGCGCTTTTGTCATCATGCCATCTGCATGCAAAAAGGCCGTCCGTCCCGCTGCTTATGGGACGGACGGCCTTTTCACTCATGCACCTTTTAGTCTTCAAAGGGCATGCTGCTGCGCTCCACCAGCTGGAGCTCCTTGTCCAGATCGCGGGGATGGCCATGCTCCTGCTCATACGCCGCGTCGCGCTCACGCATCTGGATGCGCTTGGTGTTGACATAGGCCCGGTTGCTGGGAGCCGCCTTGGCCAGGGTCATGCTCATGGTCAGCCCGCCGCCCTGCTGGGGACGCAGCCGCACCCGGATGAGCAGCAGCCCGTGGTGATTGCACTTGGCCAGGCCGATGTACTTGTCCGCCGTCTGGCGAACATAGCCGCCTTCGTCCAGCGTCACCTTCTTGCCGCAGACCGGGCAGCGCAGCACATGGGCAAATTCGCTGTCAAAGGCCTCCTGCACGGTATCAAACCGCTGCCCCTCCTGCCGCTGCCGCTTGTCGGAGTGGATCAGCAGCCTGGGCTGCTGGGGATACTTGAGCACGTCCGCCGGATTGGGCAGCTTGGCAAACACCAGCGCCGTGTAGTACGCATCGTGCAGGGCGTTGTGGAAGTAGCGGCTCTCGTCCGGCTGGATCTCCAGCATCTCCATGGCCGCCTTCAGACCCTTGCGCTCCTTGCTCTTGTACACATCCGAGAACAGCCGCTGGATATCGCACAGCGGCGGCAGCTTCACCTGGCAGCCGAAGAAGTCCATGTTCTGCTTCAGCACGCTCACGTCGTCGCAGCCCCAGGTGAGCAGGGTGTAGTCCTCCCCGCACCAGGCTGCGAACTGATCCATCGCCTCCAGGAACTGGGGGGCGTCCGCCAGCTCCTCCGCGCCCAGCTGGGTCATCTTGCGGATGCGCGGATGGATCTTCACATAATGCGTCGGCCGGATCGGGATGGAGATGGAATCCACCACCTCAAAATTCTCCCCGACCTTCACCGCGCCGATCTGTATCATCTCAAAGATCAACCTGTCCCCGACCTCGCGGTACACATGCGAGTCAAAGGACATCGGCTGGTTCCATTCCAGGTCCACCACTATGTAATGCAAATTGACAATCTCCTTCACGGGGCCTCCGGCGGGCAGGGCGCTGCCCTGCACCCGCTCAGGGGCGATCCGCCCCTGAGAACCCCTTTTCGCGATCTTGGTTGTGTTGTTTCCTTGGCGCTGTGCGCGCGTGCAGCTCACGGCGCATGTAACGTTGTGCGTCCGGCCGCTCATCGGCCGGGCTGCATGCTCGCGCGAAGATGCAGCATTTTTCTGCTGCGTGCGCTTTGGCTCGGCTCCCCTGCGGAGGGGTACGGGAGTTACTGCGGCCCAAAGGGGCTCCCTTCGGGAGCGCTGTCACAGGCTGGGGGCTGAGCGTCCCCCACACACGCTCAATTCCTAATTCATAATTCCTAATTCATCATTTGCGTCAGCCGAAGTCCTCTTCGGCTGCGCACGTTCCTGCCAGCGCGCCGGTGGCCCAGGCAATCTGCAGGTTGTAGCCGCCGGTATGGGCGTCCACGTCGATCACCTCGCCGGCAAAGTAGAGGCCCTGCACGAGCTTGCTTTCCATGGTGGAGGGGTCGATCTCCTTCACGCTCACGCCGCCGCGGGTGACGATGGCTTCCTCGATGGGAGCCAGCTTTTTCAGCGTCAGGGGCAGGTTCTGCACCTTGTCGGCGATGCGGTCGCGCTCCTCCCGGGTGATCTGGGCGCAGATCTTGTCGCCGTCCACGCCGCACAGGGCCGGGAACAGCTCCGCCAGGCGGGCAGGCAGCAGCCCGGGCAGAACGCTGCGGAGCATCTTGCGGCTGTTGTCGTCAAAATCCCGCTGGAGGCGGGCGTCCAGCTGCTCGCGATTCAGGCCCGGCTTGAGGTTCAGGGTGACGGCAGCGTCCGCCAGGCTATCCGGCAGATGACAGCTTGCGGTCAGCACCAGCGGGCCGGACACGCCAAAGTGAGTGAAGAGCATCTCGCCCAGGTCGGTGTAGAGCGTCTTTTTGCCCTTCTTCAGGGTGAGGGTCACATTGCGCAGACTCAGGCCCATCAGCTCGCCCGGCCAGGTCTCTTCGGTTTCGAGGGCGGAGAGCACCGCGCTGCGGGGCATGACGGTGTGGCCGAGACTTTCCGCCATGCGGTAGCCGTCGCCGGTGGAGCCGGTCAGCGGACAGCTGAGGCCGCCGGTGGCGATGATGACCCGGTCGCCGTCCAGGATGCGGCCGTCTGCCAACTCCACGCCGGTGACTGCGCCGTCCTGCGTGCAGATCTCCTTCACCCGTGCGCCGTAAAGAATTTTCACGCCAGCCTCACGCATCAGCTTTTCCAGCGTGCGGGTGACGTCAGAGGCCTTTTCCGTTGCCGGGAAGACCCTTCGTCCGCGCTGCACCACCACCGGGCAGCCGCCGTCCTCCAGCAGCTCCATCATATGCTGGGGGCTGAAGTAGGACAACGCCGAGTACAGGAAGCGCGGATTCCGCGGCACCTCCCGCATGAATTCATCCAGCGTACAATCGTTGGTGACGTTGCAGCGGCCCTTGCCGGTGATATACACCTTTTTGCCGAGCTTTTCGTTGCGTTCCAGCAGCGTGACGGCTGCGCCGGTCCGGGCTGCATGGATTGCCGCCATCATGCCGCCTGCGCCGCCGCCGATAATCAGCACATTATGCATGACTCCGTGCTTCCTCCTCCAGATACACCTCATAGGTTTCCCAGATGGATTCCAGCTGGCGGAAATGGCGGCTCAGCGCATCCTTGCGGTGCAGACCCAGCGCCACCAGCAGCGCGTTGATCAGCGACAGGGGCGCAGCCAGGCTGTCCACAAAGGAGGCCATATCCGTGCGGGCGGTGAGCGTCGCGTCCGCCATATCCGCCAGGGGGGACATGGGGCCGTCGGTGATCGCCACCACCTGGGCGCCGCAGCGCTTGGCAAAGCGCATGGCCTCCAGGGTACGCGTGGAATAGCGGGGGAAGGAAATGCCCACCAGCACGTCGTTCTCCTTGAGCTTGGAGATCTCCTCGAACACGTCCGTCGCGCCGGAGGATACCAGGTGCACATTGTCAAAGATGTAGTTGAGATAATAGCCCATGAACTGAGCCAGCGGCGCAGCGGAGCGCAGGCCCATCACATAGATGGACTTGGCCGACAGCAGTCGCTTCACCACCTCCTCAAAGACGGTGGCATCCATCTGCTCCAGGGTAGCACGCAGATTCTGCATATCGCTCTTGAGCACCACGCCCAGCGCCTCCCGGGGATCGATCTCCGTGGACATTTCAAAGCGCTGGTTGGCCGTCAGCCGGTGGCTGACCAGCTCCTGCAGGCTGCGCTGCAGCTGGGGATAGCCCTCATAGCCCATGGCAGAGGCAAAACGCACCACCGTGGATTCGCTCACACCCACACTCTCGCCCAGTTTGCTCGCCGTCATGAACACCGCCTTATCATAGTGATCGACGATGTACTGCGCGATTTTCCGATGGCCCTTTGAGAGCCGCTTGCCCGACTGATTCAGCCGGTCGATCATATCCTGCATATCCTGCATGACTGGTTCTCCTGTTTCCATAAATGGCTGCCGGCGGATTTTCACCGGCAGCTCAGCAGCATTCATTATAGCGGATGCGCCTCTTTTTTGCAAGATAAAAAGGCAAAAAATGCAGTTTTTGAACCATCATCCTGCATTTTTGCCTTTTTTCGTTCAGATTGCGCCCAGCAGATAGCCCAGCAGCAGCAGCGCCGCCAGGAAGAGTACATTCATCACCGTAAACACGCCCATGAAGCTACCCTTCCTGGCTCCCTCCGCCGCGCCGTAGAGCCGGAAGGAGATCAGGCTGGCCAGCGAGGCCACCAGCGTGCCCAGGCCGCCCAGATTGACGCCCAGCATCAACGCGGAAGCATCCTGGGTGAAGGGAGACAGCAGCAGACACGCCGGCACATTGCTGATGACCTGGGAGGCCAGCAGGCTCGTCAGCAGCGGAGACGCCGCCATCAACCCCTCCAGCCAGGCGGAGATAGGCGCATAGGCCTTCACCGAAGCCACAAACACGAAGAAGCACACAAAGGTTGCCAGCAGCGTGTAGTCCACCTGCTTCAGCACCGGCCTGTCCATCAGGAACACCGCCGCGGCCGCCGTCACAGCCAGCACCCACGCCGGGATCACCTTCGCCAGCGCCAGCAGCGCAATCACAGACAGGATGGTATACAGCGCCAGCTTGCGGACCGGCAGCGTCTCCCCGGAGGCTGCAGCCGCCCGGATGCCATCCCCCGGGATCAGCAGACAGCACATCATCAGCAGCCCAAAGGCCAGCAGTGCATAGGGCCAGGTCAGCACCGGAAAATCCAGTGCAGTCAGCCGATTGCTGGAATACAGGTACAGATTCTGCGGGTTACCGATGGGCGTGACCATGCTGCCCAGATTGGCCGCAATGGTCTCCAGCACTACCGTCAGCGTCACATGCTTCATCGCCGCGCCCTGCATCAGCAGCAGGGTAAAGGGCACCAGCGTGATGAGCGCCACGTCATTCGTCGCGACCATCGCCAGCAGAAAACAGGCCGTCGTCAGCGCCATCGCCAGCCCCCGCAGGGTATGGATACGGCTTGTCACCGCGCCCGCCAGCTTGTCAAACGCCCCCATATGCCGGAAGCCCGCCACAATCGTCATCAGTGAGAACAGCATCAGCAGCGTGGTCAGATCGATCCCCGCCAGCGTATGCGTCCCCGGCGGCACCAGCAAAAAGGACGCCAGCGCTGCCACCAGCGCCACCGTCAGCACAACCTCATGCCTGAAATACGCCAGAACCCTCTTCATACCCCATCTTCTTTCGTCCCACAAACTCAATTCCTAATTCATCATTCCTAATTCATCATTGCAGAATTACCACAGTAATTCTGCCCCCACCTCCGCCGCCATGCGCTCATAGCCCTTCTTGGAGGGATGCAGATGGTCGCCGGAGTCATATTCGGGCAGGAACCAGTCCGGCCTGTCCGGATCGCGCAGCGCCGCGTCAAAGTCAATGCAGCCGTCGATCAGATCCGTCGTGCGGATGAAGTCATTGTAAGCGTGGCGCATCTCCTGACGGAAAGGCGCGTCCGTGCGCCAGCCGCCCATGGGAATCAGCGTCCCCACATAGACCTTCAGCCCCATCTCCCGTGCCTGAGCGATATAGGTTTTCAGGCCCTCGATCAGCTCCTCCACCGTCGGCAGATCGCTCATGGGGCGGAAGATGTTGACCGCCTCCCCTACCGGGTGGATGATGTCGTTGATGCCCTGCTGAATGATGACCGTATCCGCACCGTCAGTGGGCACCTCATGCGCAAAGCGATGGCAGCCCATCAGGCCGTAGCTCTCATAGGTCAGGCAGGTATACTCCCGGAGGATGCGGGTGCCGCTGGCGGCGCGGCGGATGATCGCCGTGTGGTCGTAGCCCTCGCGGGCGCAGCGCAGCTGGAGATCGTCAGGCCAGTCCTGGGCGGTGATGGAATCGCCGTAGCAGATGATGGTGCGGTTTTCCTGCGCTGTCAGGATGGACACATTGGACAGGAAGTAGTTCAGCTTCGTCGCCCGGGAGGTGTTGATATCGATATCCACCGTCTCCGTTTCGTCGCCGTTGGCATACAATCCGCCGGACAGCTTGCCGCAGGTGAACACCACTGACCGCATAAGCGTGAAATCCTTGAGATAAAAGCTGATATACACCGTTTCGCCCGCCTGGAGGGACGCCTCCACCGGGTCGCAGGTGACGTTCGCGCCGGCTCCGATGGTGACCGCCCGCGCCCCGCCAAAGGTCACAGGGATGAAGCCGCCGCGCACCAGCAGCGTGGTCTTGTCGATGGTGACCGGCTCCGTACCGCAGTAGTTGTCATAGGTCAGCCGCAGCGCCGCGCCGTCAAAGGGCACGCGGACAGGATAGCGGATGGTGATATTCTTCGCATAGCGCTCGGGACGGTTCTCCGCGATGGAGACCGCATTGCCCCAGATGCTGGCCCAATGGCTGGTCATGGCACATTCCTCCGTCATGATCGTTTCCTGCTGATTATAGCACAATCCCCGCCAATTGGAAACACCAAAAAGCGTGCAGACCCACGGCCTGCACACTCAGGGTGTCGAAAAAGTGCTTTAGGCACTTTTTCGAGGGTTTGCACTCGCGCACTGGTCGAGCCATCAATGGCTCTCCCGGCCGTTTGCTCGTGTAAGGAAGCGATTTTGCAAGCAAAATCGCGCGAAAATCGCCGCGCATGTCGCCGATTTTCGATTTACAGTCTGCCGACAGCGAGCTACAACGACCTTATTTGACAGTCTGAAACGTACAGACCCACGGCCTGCACACTATAAATTCCTAATTCCTAATTCTTAATTCCTAATTTCCTTAAACCCCGTATTTCACCTTCACCCGCGCCAGCTTCTCCCCGAAGGGGGTGGCGAGAAGGTACAGGAATACGAAATTGCTTGCCGCGTACAGCAGCGTATGGGGCAGCGCAGCCATGACAGCGGCTCCGTACAGCGACCAGTCCAGCCCGCCGGCGTACCACAGCACATTCCACACGTCCATCATCAGGGAATAGAGCACGCCGGACAGCACGCCGTAGAGAAGCAGCAGCCAGCGGTGCGTTTTCAGCGGCTTGGCAAGTGCCCCGGCAATCAGCCCGACAAAGCCCCAGGCCAGCATCTGGAAGGGCGTCCACGGGCCCTGGCCGAAGTAGAAATTCGACAGCGCCGCCGCGAGCGCCCCCGTCAGGAAGCCTGCCTCGCCGCCCAGATACATGGCAGTGAGGATCGTCAGCGCCGTCACCGGCTTGAACAGCGGAATGAACCGCCCCACGATGCAAAGCGCCGTCATTACCGCCACAATGACCATCCGTCGCCCGCCTGTTTTCTTTTTTTCAAAGCCGGTGAGGAAAAACAGCAGCGCCATGCAGGCCATGCCCAGGGAGATCAGCAGATGCCGCTTTCCCTCCAGGAAGGTCGCGCCAAGCAGCACCAGCAGCGGCATGGCGGCAAAGGGCAGCGCGATCCGCAGCGCCTCCCGGACGCGCCTGGAACGGATGACGATCATGCCTCTCCCTCCCATCGCAGCAGGGCAGTAGCATCCGCCACCGTCACCGGGCCCGGCAGGAGCCCCCGGCTCATGCGGCTGACAGCAGTGGTGTAAAAGCTGTTCTCGCCAAAGAAGCTCCGGGGCGTCCCCTCGGAGACGATCTGTCCCCGGAACATCAGGCAGCAGCGGTCGGCACATGCGGCAGCAAATTCCACATCATGGGTGACGATCAGCAGCGTCACGCCCTGTGCCTTCAGCGCTCTCAGTACGCCAATCAGCCGCTGCTTGGCCGCAGCGTCCACGCCCTTGGTAGGCTCGTCCAGCAGCAGCAGGCGCGGCTTTGTCGCCAGCACCTTCGCCAGGGCAACCAGCTGCTGCTCGCCGCCAGACAGATCGTAGGGATGCTTGTCCATCAGGGGGCCAAAGTCGAAGGGCAGCATGTTCTCCGCATCGCCGCACTCCGCCAGCTCCTCCCGGACGGTATTGCACAAAAAGACGCTCTGCACATCCTGGGGTAAAAGGGTCAGGCAGTTCCGGTAGAGGCTCTGGTTCCGGTAGCTCCTGATCGGCTTGCCGAAGACCTCCGCCTTGCCTGCATACGCCCGGTTCAGCCCGGCTGCAACGCTCAGCGTGGTGGATTTTCCAGACCCGTTGCCCCCCAGCACACAGCAGATTTCCCCTTCCCGCACGCACAGGCTCAGGCCGCGGAGCACATCCGGATCATTCCGTCCGTAGCGGAAATACACCTCCCGAAGGCGCAGGGCAGGCGGCCCCTTTTCATCCAGTGGAGCCTCTGCAGGCAGGGAAAGCCCGCTTCGTCCGCACTTTTCAATCAGCACACGCCCTTCCCGCACATCCAGCGGACATGCGCCCTGTGCCCCGATGGCATGATAGAGCTGCGCCGCAGCGGGCAGGAAGGGCAGCAGCTCCGGCTGATCCGCCATCCGGCCCACCACCGCCCGGGGCGCGCCGCAATCCAACACGCGCCCGCGATGCAGCACCAGCAGATGATCGCAGGCCGGAATGACCTCCTCCAGCCGATGCTCCGTCAGGATGACCGTCAGCCCCAGCTCCCGGTTGATCTTGTGTACCGTGGCGATGAATTCCGACGCAGCGATGGGATCAAGCTGGGCCGTCGGCTCATCCAGGATCAGCAGCTCCGGCTGCATGACCATCACCGCCGCCAGGTTGAGCAGCTGCTTCTGTCCGCCGGAAAGCGTCGATACCTCCCGGTCAAACCAGCTTTCCATGCCGAAATAGGCCGCCATTTCCGCCACCCGCCGGGCAATCACCGGCTGGGGCAGGCCCAGGTTTTCCAGCCCGAAGGCCAGCTCGTGCCAGACCTTGTCGGTCACCAGCTGATGCTCGGGCTTTTGCATCACATAGCCGATGCGGGCGGCGCTCTCCCGGTCAGTAAGCGCGTCCTGGGGCATGCCGTCAAAGAGGATCTCCCCCGACCGTTCGCCCAGCGGCGCCAGCTCCCGTTTCAGCAGCCGCAGCAGGGTGGATTTTCCGCAGCCCGTCGGCCCGCAGACCGCCAGGAATTCCCCCTTCTCCACCGTCAGGTTCACGCCCTGAAGGGCAGGCCCGGTGCAGCCGGGATAGGTAAAGGTCAGATTCCTGACCGCAAGCAATGCCATTTGAGCGCCTCCTTTCCGGTGATGAATGCGGGCAGCCAGGTCAGCAGCCCGTAGGATACAAAGCCCGCCATCGCCCGCGCCGTCACAGGCGGCAATCTGAATGCCGGGTAATAGCGCACGTCCCGGCCTGACAGACAGATGACCGTCAGCGCCGTCAGCAACAGCGTCGCTGCCAACAGCAGCACATCACCCCGCGTCCACCGGAAGATGGCGAAGCGCGTCCGCCGCCCCGTGCCGTAGCCGCGGGCCGTCATGCTGTCGGCGGTGATGATGCCGTTCTCCAGCGTCCAGGTGACCATCACGGAGAAGACCCGCATGCCGCCGCGCATCCGGTCGATCAGGTTATCCTCCTTGTACAGCCCCAGCGCCTGCTGGCTCCGGCTGACCTGATGCGCCTGATGCCCAAACAGCGGCACATACCGCAGCGCCATGGAAAGCAGCAGCGCCAGCTTGGGCGAGAGGCTGCCGAAGATATAGAGCAGCTTATCGCTGGTCATGACCGCCGTAAAGGAACGGAACCAGTACATGACCGTGACGATCATGCCCCCGGCCGCTGCGCCGTATATCAGCGCCTCCAGCGTCACCGGGTTGTGGTTCATCACAAAGAGCACGGTCTGGCCCCGGTGGGACACCAACGGATTGACCAGCACCATCACCGCCAACAATGCCGCCGTGTACAGATGCATTTCCCACCGGCGCATCTGCCCGGTTACCCCCAGGCTGAGCAGCGCGCCCACGAGGGAAATGCCGAGGATGACCGGGTCCATCGTGAACATGCACACGCCTGCCGCGCACAGGGAATACACTGCCACCGCCACCGGGTTGTAATCTGCGAACCGCCGCACCCTCATCCCCTCCTTTCCGCACAACGGCATACGCAAAAGCGTGTCATTCGATATCCTTCCCCAGCGCCAGGGTATAGCGCCATGCCACCCGGTCGCCGTCCCGGAGGAGCACCTGATCGCAGCCCACGGAGGAGCTTTCGCCGTTCACCAGGAACACCCAGCCGGACAGATCGCCGAAGTCAAACTCATAGATGTTGCCGATTCCGTGGACATACATCAGCCCGTTCGCGCCGCTGGCTTCCAGATGGAGGCCATACGCCTGCGCAGCGTCAGTGAGGACAGTATAAACCGTATCCCCCTCCGCGATGGGCATGACTGCATCCGCAAGCAGCACGCCGTCCGCCGGAATATGCGCCGCCTGCCCTGCCACAGCATCGCTGCGGATGGAGAGCGTCACAGTGCCAATAGCATCGCGCTTTGTCACCGCGGCGGAATAGTATTCCTCTGCGGACTGAAAATCCGTCAGCAGCACGGCGGCACACAGCAGCGCAGCGAGAATCGCCACTGCCAGAAAATTCTTCGGGTGCCGCTTGCCTGCCAGCAGCAGCGCAACGCAAGCCAGCGCCGCCATCCCACCGATGACCGCCGCCGCGACAGTCTTGTAGCTCCATTGCAGCCCCGCCGCAGCGGGCCGCGCCGGACTGTCCATCAGGAAGATGCTGCCAGCGCCCGCCTGCCAGCGCTCATAAGCCGACAGGGCCAGGAAAGCCTGGGCCGTGGCGGATTCGCTGCAGGCGCCGCCCGGCGTATGGCTAAAGGAGCCGTCCGGCAGCCGATAGGCCATGAGCGCCTCCAGCACAGACGTCCCGGCCTTGACAAAGCGCGGATCATCCGCCGGGTCAATCCCCAGCGCACACAGGGCGATAATGACCTGCGCCGCGCTTTCCGCGCAGGTCACGCCAAAGGAGGCAAAGCCGCCGTCCGCCAGCTGCCGGGCAGAGAGCAGAGTCAACGCGCCGTCGATGGCCGCCGCGACCTCCGATTGCTCCCGGTGAGGCGCAAGCGCCTGCAGCACCATGGCGGTTGCGTCCACATCGGAGGCGGTGCCGGTCACCGCCCAGCCGCCGTCCGCCTTGCGCAGCGCCAGCAGGGCTTCGACCGCCGCATCGGCCGTCGTTTCGCCGCCATCGCAGCCGTTGTTGAGCAGATGCAGCCCCCAGGCCCAGCTCATCACGCCCTGCTTGCCCAGCGTATCCGCCAGGACAGAAGTGCCGTCCGCCGTTCCGCCGCCGGCTGCCAGCAGCGTCAGCGCCAGCTTCTGCCTTGTAGTGGCCGAACGCACGGTGTTGTTGTTCAGGTAGGTCAGCAGGGCCTCCCGGCAAGCGCTGAGATCGTGCTGTCCGGTCTGGCTCAGGCCGATCAGATACCACTCGCCGCCCTTGCCCATCAGCTCAGGCAGGGCTCCGGCGATCCAGTCCTGTACATCCTTCACACCGGACTGGATTGCCTTGAAGGCCAGGATTTCTTCCTTGGGCGCACCCCCCTCCGCCCCTGCCGATGCAAACAGCAGCAGGGCCGTGAGGAGCGCCATCCATCGTCTGATCATCGCTTACTCCGTTACATGCAGCAGACACACCGGCGGCACAAGGGTCATCTGATCACTGACCGCGCTGATGACATATTCCCCCGCCTGCGCCATCGTCAGCATGGCCATGCCGTTTTCATCGGTGACAACGCCAGTTTTTTCGCCATTGACGGTGATCTCCGCACCGGCTGCCGGCACAGTGATAGGCATCCAGTTTTCGTCATAGTCATTGGCAGTCAGAAGCAGCTGCACCGGCGTATTCACAGCGGACGTGACCTCAGGTGCCGCAAAGAATACATAGGTATCGCTGAAATTCATCAGATCAGTGAAGGCATAAGCCTTGATGTGATCCCCCGCCTTGACCGTGTCCAGCAGACTCAGAGGTGACACATCGTTGACGTAGTAGTAGTAGCTGCCGCCGTTCTCCTCGTTCCACAGCCGGTACAGGGACAGGCCCCATTCGCTTTCCTCCGCCAGGAAGGCCGCCGCCCCTGCCGGATGCCAGGCCGCGTGGGCTTTGCTCAGCGCATCGCAGATCGTCAATGCGCCGTCCGCATCCGCATCCGTCAGCGCAACCGGCTGATACGCCAGCACCAATTCACCGCTGCCGTCGGACACGGAGACATACACCGTCTGCGGCTCCGTCTCTGCAAAGGCGCAGAGCATGGCGAGCATCGCCAGACACACCAGGGCTGCCAGTAGCTTCTTCATGTTCTTGTCCTCCTTTGGACTGTCGTTTTCGTTTGCCGACACGCCCCGGCAAACTGCAACAAAAAGCCCCCGACGCAAGGCCGGGAGCGTACAGCAAAACCACGCCGCGCCTTTTGCCCATGGCAAACACACGCTGCGTCATTCCGGCTGCACACTTCTCGCCAAACTGTGATGACCGCGGAGGGTACGGCAGGTCTCCTGGCTTGTGACGATGTACCGATCCCGGTACAGCGGCGCGCCCTTCTCAGGCCTGTGGCCCAATGGGTTGCCCGCGCCTTCTGATCACTGACAGTAGTGGCGGCTGCTCCGGATTCGCACCGGATTCCCTTTTGCTCTGCACGGCGATGCGTGCAAACCGTATTCCGCTTGGTATTCATTTGACGCCCTGATTATAGCACGGCCCGGCCGGGCAGGTCAAGGGCTGACGAGCCGGGCCGGGCCTGATCTGCAGTTACTCCATCTCCCAGGGCCGATACCAGACCCGGCTCAGCCTGCCGATGACCACGCATCGCGCCTTTTCAAAATTGTAGGCGCAGGTGGACAGCGTCACCAGGCGATCCCGGCGGCAATCAACCTCCACATGGGCGTTGAAGTCCGATTTTTCCTGCGCAGCCTCCACAAAGGCCCGCATGTCCGCTTCATCGGACAGCGCGATATCATAGCAGTGATCCCGGCTGTCCGTCACATAGCCCGCGAAGATCTCCACCAGATGGATCTCGTCCCGGCTGATCATCACCATGAACGGATGCGCCTCAAAGAAGCCGCCCGCGTCATAGTCCGTCAGGCTGTGGAACATGGAGCCGTCCCGCATATGGTGTCCGTAGATCAGCGTGTTGGGGTCCTGCAGCTCCGGCAGGTTCCGGCAGTCGACAAACAGCGTTCCCGCCGGGTTCTTTTTGCGGTTGAACAGCCGGTCCAGGTAGTAGCTGTTATCGCTGCATTGCACCACCGGGTAGTCAATGGGCATGCCGGGCGCATAAATCCAGAGCTGATAATGCGGATTGGCTTCCGCCAGCCGGTCATGATCCAGCTCTGCCAGCCAACGCTGGATAACGGCCTGGGTCACCGCCAGGCAGCGCCGGGCATCCGTGCCGCCCAGCGTTTCCAGCTGCGCCAGGTATTTCTGTCCGTACACATTGTCCCGGAAGGCCGCCACACTGTCCTCCGCCGTCCATGCCCGCGCCTGCTCCTCCGCAGCAGTCGCTTGCGTCAGGGGGGCTGCGGTCGGTTCGGGCGTGGGGGCAGGACGGAGCGCCGCAGGCTCTGCTTCCGCTGCCGGATTGCCAGGGGCAAAGGCAGCCTTCAGCCAGGGCAGCGTCCGGGCCCGGTATGCAGCGTTTTCTGTGCCGCGGGCTTCCTTCTCCGCTTCCGTGCGAAAGGTTTTCCACAGCTTGAGCTCCGCATGCTCCTCCACGCCAGCGGCAGCGAGGAACATCGCCTCCACCAGCGCATGGATCTCCTTCGAGGGCAGCGCAGCGATCCTGTCCAGCTGATCGTCCGTCAGCAGCTGCATTTCACTGTGCGGAAGCGTCAGCGCCGGATAAAACCACGCGCCCTCTCCCGCCAGCGCCGCAGCAGGCAGCAGCAGCGCCAGCAGCATTGCCATCAGCCGTTTCATGCCGTCCACCAGCCCTTCATCCAGCCGGTGTTGCGCAAGCTGTCATAATAGGCGTCGCCCACGCTGTACTGGTATTCCCGGTACAGGATGTACCCCACCACGCATACCAGCGCCGCGATCAGCAGGATCAGCAGCAGCCGCAGCAGGCGGTACGAGTTCTGTTTCTTCATGCTTCTCCTTTACGCAAAGAGGCCGGAGGCAATTTCGCCCCGGCCTCCCCACTTCGGTTTATTTGGTCTGTGCGGCCTTCTGCCGCTTCATCTGGAACAGCACCCAGCCGATCGCCGCAGCGATCATCCCCGCGCCCAGCAGCCAGGTTCCCACCAGGAACCCGTCGCCGGTATCGGGCGTACTGCCTTCGCCGTCCACATAGTCGTCGTAGTCGCCGTCGCGGTAGTCCACGATCTCCTCAGCCGTGAAGGTCCAGGGGACAATGCCCATGGAACCCATGAATTCATTGCCCAGGTCGTAGGGAACCGTCAGGGTGACAATCAGATCCGTCGTGCCTGCGCCGCGGAAGGCGCCCAGCAGCACATTCTCCGTCAGCGGGCCAGTCTGGGAGGCCGCCGCGTCGAAGATTTCCTTGTCGCGGCAGACGACCTGCAGGTTCATCTGCTCCAGCAGCGCCCGGTGCTCCTCCTGGATCGGATCAGCCCGCAGATACAGGCGGATACGGGTACCGGAGGAATTGCGCAAGGTGATGTTCTGGGTGATCACATCGCCCGGCATGACATTCTTAAACCGCTCAAACATGTCCGTGTCGGAATACTGGCTGCCCGGAATGAACACAAAGTTCTCCGCACCGCCCCGGAAGTTGACCATCGACACGGCATGGGCCGTGAGGCAGCCTGCTGCCAGCGTCAGCAGCAGGAGGATGGCAAGAATCTTCTTCATTGTCTCTCCTCCTTACTTTCTGATGGTGCCGTCGGTCGCGACATTCACGCCCCAGGCCTCCTTGACCGCAGAGGTGGGCAGATACTGGATGGCCTGATGGACGACCGTCACTTCCAGCTTCGCGTCATCCGCACGGGTGGCCTGGGTGATCGTCTTTGCCAGCAGGTTCTCCGTGGACGTTCCCACCTCGAGCACCTGCTTGTAATAGTAGAAGCCGTCGTTGCCGATAACCCAATTGGTGGTGTTGATGTAATCATCAGGCAGCGTCCATTTCTCCACGATCTTTCCGCCCTTGACCCAGTTGCCGACCACCGCCACACGGACGTAGACGTCCATATTGTCGTCCGCCTGCTTATTCTCCACAGTAATGCTGCTTTTCTCGGAATTGTTGAAGGTCTCATTGATCTTCGTATCCACCTTCACCGCCATGAACACATTTTCCACCGGGTCTGAACTGACCTGCAGGAGCGCCGCCGTGCTGCCGACCGACATAGTCAGCAGCATGGCCGCCGCGATGAGCAGCACAAGCGTTTTACGATAGGATCTCTTCATGTCTGCTCACCTCCTTACTGGTTGTTCAGCTCTTTCTTGGTATTGTTGCTGAATTCGTTCTTGACGGCACTTTCGTCGTGCATCCACTTTTCAGCATTTTTCGTGTTGGCCACGGTGACCTTGTTCTGCGTCGCATCTGCATTGATGGTGCCGCTGCCGGAGCCCTCCGCAGAGGTATTGGCATACTCCCACGTCCAGCCGTTCAGCTCCGTCACCGTGTACGTTGCGCCAACGGGCAGACCGGTGATGGTCTGGGTGTAGCTGTTGTTGGCATTCAGCGCAAGCAGGTAGGTGTCCGTGCTGTTGTTGTGCGTGACATTCACCTGCACCAGCGCGCTGTCGCCGTTGGACAGGCCAGCCTTGGTGACGGTGAGCTCGCTTTCGGAGATCGTCACCACGGTGTTGGTACAGAGCAGTTCGGACATCTTGCCGTCCTGGATGGCGATGGAGGTAGCTGCGCCGTTGGCTGTACCGCCGGTCCAGACAGGCGTATAGCCGTTGGGTTCGGTTTCCGTCACCGTTACGACGCTGCCATCTTCGCTGGTGGGCAAGCCGGTGATGATGATGTACTGATCCTTCTTCAGGGTGAAGGTATCGCCGTTGGACAGCTTGCCGCCAACGACATTGCCGTCATCATCCGTGATCGCCACATTGTCCGCTCCGTAGAGGATGTAGTCATACTCCGCATCCGCATTACCATCCTTTGGCGGGATGGCTATGGAGAAGGTATACGATTTGGCTGCATCCGCTGCGGTATCATCAACGATCTTACGTACCTTCAGATTGCCGGTGCCCAGCTCCGGGGTGATACTCCAGATGGCGTAGAGGGTTGTGTCCTTACTGATGGTAATGCTGCCATTGGGCTGATAGCTTGTACCGGAGCCGTCCGCCTTGGTGTTCCACTCGACGAAGGTGAAGGTATAGTCCGGGTTGACGATGATGTATTCGCTGTTGTCCTCATTATTCTTGAGCATGCCGTTGATTGCGCCAACAGTGAACTTCGCCGGAGCCGCATTTCTCTGACTATGCGGCAGACCAAGATCTTCCACTTTTTCTGTGTTGATCGTCATACCGTCAGGTAGATTGATCACATACGAAAGTGTAACAGCGTCCTTCAACACGACAGCACAGTCAATATGCCAGCCGCGGCCATAGCCGTCATCATTGTTTTCCTGACACTTGATGATATAGGGGATAACCTCATATTTTTCAGGCTGACTACTATCAACATCGCCCTGACGCATGACACCATTTTCATCCCAGTAAGTGTAGTGTATACCCGACCTTCCTAAAAGATTCGTCAGGATCGTATTCCAGTTAATATCGTTCAAGAACGACTTCGTTAGTTTGCCAGTCGCATCATACATACCAATAGCATTGTCTCCCACAGGAGAGCTGTAAGAGAACTGTTCATGATATATGATGCTTTCTTTAATCACACCATTAGCAGTTGGACTGTATACTGAATTCCAATCTCCGATTTCCAAATCGCTCGTGAAGTAAGTGTAGTCACTATGCGCCTGTATCGACGGTTCACTGGGCAGTACGCCGTCATTACGAAGTGCGATCTGAACATTATAATTCGGATGATCCAGCTTGTCCGCTGCCGTAGGCGGCGTATAGGGCTTGACAATCTCCACAAAGATCGTCGTGACAACCGCATTGGTCGCATTGTCCTTCACGATGATCCTGGTCTTCTGACCGATCTGTGCATTTTTGTCAGCTGTGACAAGGAGCTGACCGTTTTCGATGCGGGCATTCACGATGCTTGCATCATCCGCGCGCACCGTCACATCGCCGTAGTTTGCGGAAGTCGCCGTCAGACCGGGCGCAATATTGTACTTGTAAATTGCGCCGCTGGTAAACTGATTGACGTTGGCATTATTTAGATCGACGGTGTATGTTTCGGTATAGGTGGCAGGTTCGCCTTCGGGCCTGTCAATGACATCGACATAGATCACCTTTTTGGTATTCCCATTGCTGTCCTTGACCGTCACCTTCGCAGGCTTCTGTGCCGTGTCTTCGGGCGTTGCATCTGCAGCGACGGTGATATATACCATGTTGCCGCTTACCGCTGCATCAACCACACCAGGCATGGAAGCCTGCACGGTCGAATTGTTGTCACAACCCACAGTCATCGTCGTATCAGGCGCCATCTGATAGCGGATCGCAGTGTTGTCGTTCATCTGGACATTCGTGCTGCCAACGACAATCTTGTTTTCGTCGTTTACTGCAGGAATCTGCTCGGCAATGATGTCCACATACACAATACCCTTGACAATCTTTGTATCCTTATCTCTGACCATCACCTTGGCAGGTGCCGTGGCGGTATCTGTCGGCGTTGCTGTATCGGCAGTAGTGATATAAAGCGTTTTTCCATCCGCGCCAACTACAGCACTCACAATATCCGGCATAGAAGATACGGCTTCCAAATTGTTGCTGCCACAGGTTACGATTGCCGTTGTATCGGGTGCCATCTTATAGCGGGCAACGGAACCATCCGGGAAATAATTGCTCGTCTGCACCGAACCTACTTCAACTTTGGGATCGTTATCGCTCTGTTCAGGAATTTTTTCAGCAATCACATCAACATAGATAACAGCCGTGACTGCATTGGAATCCGATTTTTTCAAGGTGATCTTTGCAACATCGCCCGCCTTACCATCCGTGGCCACAGAAACTGTTGTTAACCCATTAACAGTTACTACTGACACACTATCTCCAACCCAATTCTCCACTTTAGCGCTATTACCACTATATGCATTTAGTATAAAAGCTGCATCAGGAGCCAAGTAAAGTTGGAGATAGACTGTTGTAGCGCTCCACGGAGCACTATGCAGATTCGTAACGCCATATTCCACAGTATAGGTATTCGATGTTGGGATATTTTGAACTTTTTCTTCCTTTACGACCTCCACGTTCGCCGTTATCGTTGTCGCACCATTGTCAAGTGTCATGACAGCTGTGGCCTTGGTTCCAATTTCCGCATCCTCCGCCGCGGATAAAACAAAGAGATTGTTTGATTCCATCGACGCACTGAGTCCAACGACATCACTCGGAGTAAGTTGAATCGACACACACCGACTCCAGAATTCTCCAATCTTGATGGTTGCGCCAGGTGCCAGTTTAATCGTGTCACCACTCGCTACGGAATACTTCTGTTCGCCCGCCATCACGATATACTCCGAGAACCCATCCGTCTCAAAGCGGATGCTGCCGTCCGACATCAGCCGGACTTCGCCCGACATGGAGGTCATGTAATCCACGCTTCCGTCGTCCCGGGTGTGGTAAACATCCACGATGGGGTTGGTCATGCTCAACGGATATACATTGGGAATGGCAACCTCAACAGTGGTCCCTTCCGGCACCACATATTTACTGCCATCCTCATTCAGCAGGGTGATATTGTAGCTGCGCATCAGGGGATAAATGCCCGTGATGTCAAAGTGGGTCAGGTCAATCTCCGGCATCGGCCCCGTCGCCGCCGTCACGGCCAGCGTCACGCCCTCCGGAATATCGCCGGTGACGGTGATGCCGGTGGCAGCATTCTCCACCACGGTCATCTCGCCCGCCCAGGGGCATTCCACGGCGTGCAGCGCGTCGGGCGCCAGCAGGCAGTGCTCACTGTGCTTCAGGCCATTCAGCACGCAGGTGCACAGCAGATCGGCAGAGTCCGCCTGCCAGGCTTCTGCCCAGCACTTGAGCACATTTTCAGCCAGATTCGTGCCGTCCGCCAGACGGATGTTCCAGGGGCCGGTCATCCAGGCGTACACGGACGCCTTGTCCAGCACCTCGGTGTCCCCTTCCCAGGTATAGAAATCCCACAGGAAAGCGACGTAATCATCCAGCTCTTCGGTCTGGCTTTCGATGACATAGCCCTGGCTGCTGACCACCTGATTGTTCAGGATCGCGTCGCAGCGGTAGGTCTTTGCCTCATAGGCCGCGGTGACCGTCAGCTCCCACGGATTGGCAGCAGGCGCAAGGATATTGCCCTCGCCGTCCACCCAGCGGAAGGTATAGCCGGTCTTGTCCGCCAGATCATTGAAGGCCTTCAGAGTCAGTTCAGTGCCGATCACACAGTCCGCCACCGTCTGGACAGGCAGCTGCCAGGCGCAGGTCGCCACATGGGCAGCGCCCGGGGCCACCGTCAGCTGTCCGCAGGAGCAGAGCAGATCATGGGCGCCATGGGCCTTGTAAGCCGCATAGTAGCTCTGATACGCCGCCGGATTTTCCGCCTGCAGCGCGGTGATATAGGCAAACCTTGCCTCATGGCTGCCAAGGCCCTTGAGATGCTCGTAGGCGCAGAGCACACCGTCGGGCAGCAATCCGGCATAAGCCTTGCAGGGATCGGCCTCCGCCCGCTCGTTGGCGCTGATCTGCGCATCGGTGCGCCAGGGGCAGTTTGCGCTGTGGGAAGCGTCCGCAGCCTTCATGCTCGTGCAGGTGCACAGCAGCGTCGGATAGACCTCCGCATGCATGGCCGCCCAGTGATCCTGTACCAGCTCAGCCAGGCTGGTGTTGTTCACCGCAGTTTCCGCCCAGGCGCCGGTCATGACGGCATAGCGCTCCTCGCGGCTCATGTTGGCCAGCTCGGCCACATACTTGCACAGGTCATGCCCCACGCAGCTGTTCACATCATAGGCCGCATACAGGGGGATCTCATAGGTGTAGATGCTGCTCTTGCCCAGCTCCGCGCCCTTGGCGTCGTAGGCTGCGCAGTAGTACTCCGCACCGGAGAAGGCCAGCTCCGCCGTCAGGGACAGGCGGGCCTGTACCGCGCCGTCCACAGCGGTGTAAGCTGCCGCACCCTTTGCCCGCACGAACCACTGATAGGCGGCCGCGCCTTCGTAATTGTAGGTAAAGTTGACTTCCTCCGCCACGATGGCTTTGGCAGCGACAATCTCCCGCACGTCCATGGAGACAGGCTTGCTGTCCACCGTCGTGACAAAGTCGGACAGGGTGGCACGGCAGAAGTAGCTCAGGCCGTCGGTCTCGCTGCCGGCGGTGACGGTCAGGGTGGTGCCGGTCTGGCCGGGCAGCAGGGTGATGGTTTCCTTCACCGCATCACCGGCAGTCTCGGTCTTCACCTGATACCACTGGTAGGCGGCTGCGCCGTACACCTCGTAGGTGAAGGTCACCTGCTCGCCGGGCAGCACGCCGTCGGCGCTGGCAGGCTGGTGAATCACAATATTGACCACACGGTCCTGCACGGCAAAGGCAGCATGCCAGGGGCAATCCTGGACATGGGCCGGGCCAGGAACCGTCCAGGCATGTTCGCCGCAAGCATCGCCCAGGCAGAGGAGCGCCTTGTCGCCGGCAGCGGTATGGGCGCTGTGGCAGTCGATAAACAGGGCGAAGGTCGCCGGATCGCCGGACTGCAAAGAGGTCATGAAGCGGCTGCGCGCTGCCTCATCCATCGTCAGCAGATGGGCATAGCAGCATTCCTCCGGCAGCGCATAGCGGCCGGCCGCTGCGGCACACAAAGCACAGCCCGGTTCAGCCGTTGCTGCGGGCGCTGCGGTGGGCGCAGGGGTAAAGGTGGCGGCAGGGGCCTGCGTGGGGAGCGCAGATTGATCCAGCTTGAGCAGATCGCCGCGGATATAGCCGCGGTACTTCCCGTATTCCACGCTGTACCAGATATAGCCGTCCTGCTGCTTCTCCGCACCGGTCACGATCAGCGCCGTGCCGGACTTCTTCACCGTAGTGACGCGCTTGCTGGCCGTCGTAGGCTCGGAGCGCATGTAGACCGCATTGGTGTTCGTCCAGGCTGCAATGCCGCCCGCCGGGATCTGGGGCACATCGCCGCCCTTGCCGGTCTCCACGCCGGCCCGGTCCATCAGCACGGTCAGATCGATAAACTGCTTGAATTCCTTGCCGCTGACCTGGTAGACCTCGCGGGTCACCTTGCCGTTGTCATCGGCCAGGATCAGGGAAGCATAGCCGTTGCTGACATAGATCACGACAGCAAAGAGCTTTTCGCCGTTCTTTTCGATCAGGGCGATATCGCCGCCGGCCGGATAGCTGGAGCGGCTGATCTTCTTGACCGCCTTGATGTTCTTCATCGCCTTGAGCAAGGCGTCATAGGTGTCGCCCTTGGGGAAATGGCGACCAAAGCCGGCCTTCTCCGCGGCCCAGCGGAGGAACAGTGCCGTCCAGCGGGTTTCCCCATCCGCTTCATCGCCGTAGATGGAGGTGCCGTCGGCGTTGGCTGCATAGCCCAGCTGACTCTCCGCCACGGCGACAAAGTCGTCGCGCCACTTGCCAGTATTGGCAGCGGCCTTTGCCAGCGCCGCCCAGTCCTTCTGGCCCATGGCGCCGATATTGGAGGCGTTGGACTGGTTCAGATCGTCCAGCGCGCCCTCCGTTTCGGTCTTTTCTTCTTCGTCCTTGCCCTGTACAAGGCTGCTGCCGGGGGCGAACAGCTCTTCGTCTTCTTCTTCGTCCCACGTCGCAGACGCCGGCATAACCGCCACCAGCAGCAGGCTCAGCGCCGTCATCAACGCCAGTACTCTGCGCTTCATCAGCCGTTCCCCTCCTTTACTTCATTTCTTCCTCGGTCAGGATCAGTTCCTTGGTCATGGCCGACCAGCCCAGCGCCTCCAGCGGGTTCTTGCCGTTGTTGGCACTCTGGACAGCCTGGGCCTGCACGCGGATCTCCACCGTGGCGCCCATGTATTCATTGCCCATCTCCGGGGCAAAAACGACCTCGGTAAACAGGGGCATGGTCTGCCTGCCGGCACGCAGGGGCGCGAAGTAATAATAATAGCCGTCCTCTGCCGCAATCCAGCTGGCCTTGTTCACGTTGAAACCAATATGCTCCGTAGACAGCTCTGCCTCCACGCCAGGCGCGGGGGTGATGGTCTTTTCCACCGCAACGCGCACAAAGAAGGGCACAGTGCCCAGGTTCTTCACATAAACGACCTTGTCCGCCGTCGTGCCGGGCACGACGTTCACCACGCCTTCCTCAGGCCAGGGCTGTCCGTCCGCAGTTTCCTCCACCAGCTCCATATGCAGCGCGCCGGTCGTAATCACATTATAGGCAGTTCCCTCTTCCACGAAATACGCTGCCGTGCCCGTTGCCAGGATCGCCAGGCAGGCAATAATCACCGCCAGCGCCAGGCAGCGCTTCTTCCATTTCGTGCTCACAGGATCACTCCTCTCATGCCGTATCTTCTCAGGTCACCGGCAAAGCGCCGGATGGTTGTTTTCGTTGGCGCCCAAGGGCACAGGGGGATATCCGCAGCCCGGGTATCCTCGTGTGCCCCTGCCCCTCCCGCAACAGGAGGGGCAGAGGACAATTGGCTTTGGGGATTACAGCGCTTCGGGCGCGGCGGGGTTGCAGGCTTCAAACCACTTGGCGATCTCCTCGACCGTCATTTTCTGCACATCCGCAAAGGAGGGCTTTGCACCCTGCGCCTGCACAGCCTGGGCGTAAACGTCCAGATAGTAGTCCACATCCTGCTCTTCGCTGGGATTGGTCACATCCGTGGGGATGACGATGTAATCAAACACAGGAGCAGTGATATCGCCGGAGGCCATGACCTTGGTGTAGTAGAAGTAATCGCCGTACTTCACCCAGTTCTCGCCCAGGGTACCGACGGTATTGCCGGTGCGGTAAGCGATCTCCTGCTCGCTCAGGCCTGCCTTGATCAGGCAATCCCAGCCGGTGATGCCCACGCGGACGAAGCAGGGGTTCGTGCCGGTGTTTTCCACGGTGGGGTCCTTCTTCAGGGCCTCGCCGGGGTAAACGTCCTCAGCCTCTTCCTTCCCTTCCGCTTCCCAGTTGGGCTCGGTCAGTTCAATTTCCACGTCGCCGACGGTGAAGACATTCCGCTTCACGTCAGACACGTCGGTAAAGTAAGCCAGCGTGCCGCCGACGGCCAGGATGGCCACCATGCATGCAGACAGCGCCAGCAGCAGAATCTTGCGCTTAGACATGGTTGTGTCCTTCTTTCATTGCAGTATGGTTGCAACTGAGCGGGAGCTTACTCGGCAATCAGCAGCCCCCAGGCCGCTTCGGGCGCAAAGACGCCAGAGCCATTGGCCTGCTGGAAGGCATAGGGAGTCAGCTTCAGCACAGGAGCGCTTGCCTTCATCGCAGCCATATCGTCCTTGTCGATTTCATCGGACGCAACGACCTTGTTGCCCTTGAGCACCGGGACGTCCTTAAACTCGGCCTTCGCAGTGACCGGCTGATAGTACACATTTGCGTAGCCAGTCACGTCCAGCCAGCCAGCTTCTCTGTCGATCTCATAGGTCAGCAGACCATTCTCGGGCCAGGGATTTGCCTCGATCTTGACAAACACGTAGTAATCGATGTCGCCGGTCGCCGTTACCTTGGGATCCTTGGGAATGTCCGCACCGGGGATGATCTTGTATTCCCGCTTGGTCTCATCAATATCAACTGTGATATTGGAGGTCGTGAACGTGTTCACAACAGGGTCGTCAGTCGCGGTCAGGTAAGCCACGGTGCCGCTCACGGCGCCGACCACCAGCAGCAGGGCTGCAGCGACAGTCAGGAGGATGCGAAGCTTCTTGTTCATGGTGTTTTCTCCTTTTCTTTATTGTACCAAATTGGATTACCAGGTTGCGGGGGCAGCCGCCCAGGCCGCGGCGGCGGTCGTGAAGTTATCCGCCTGCACAGCATAGGCAATGATGGTCACGGCCTTCTCGTCGCAGCCTTCCAGATCAGCCTCGGTGGCTTCAGCAGCCACGGTGAAGCTTTCAAAGACCACCACGTCTGCACCGGCAGAGACGGCTACGTTGTAGGCATACACGTTTTCCGCGCCTGCCACAGCCGTCCAGCCATTGGCGGTCATCTGGTCAGCAATGGTCGTTGCGCCTTCGATGGCGGCGATCTCATTGACGACCTTGACGAACAGCCAGCAGTTCTCGCTCTCATCGCCCACATGGACGGTGGGATCCTTGAGGTAGGTGCGGCCGGGCAGCAGCTTGTAGGTGTTGGTCTGTACGCGGCTGTCGCCGTCCTGCACGCCCAGTGCGGTGACCTTGGCCTCGTCCAGCTCGATCTCGACCTTGCCGACCGTGAAGGTGTTGCGCACCGTGTTGGTCGTGCTGGTCAGATAAGCCATCGTAGCACCGACGGAGAGGGTCACCAGCAGCAGCGCACAGGCAGCCAGCAGCAACATCCGACGCATTTTGGTGTTTTTCATTGCAGCATTTCTCCTTTCATGATTGATGGGAACGATGGTGATGCCATTTTGCTCAAAGATTCATCGCCGACAGTCAGGAGCTGTCAGCAGGGGGAGGCTTTGCCTCCTGGATTTCCCCGGATTTCCGGAGGGGATGCGGGAAGCGCCTGGGACCCTTTGCAGAAATGCGCATGCCTTTCCACAGCGTCCTGCGCAAAGCTTGGGCCGGACTTCCTCTGATACAGCATTGCCTTCTCAGCCTTCATCCTCTCCTCTCTCCGGTTGATACAGGCGCGCCAAAGCCATGCAAAAGCGCTCCCGGTAACGCAAACAAGGCTCATTGACCCCATTTGGAGACAATAAACCCAATTATTACAGTTTTCATATTAACATATTACCATTCATCCGTCAATGAGATAATCTTCCAGAACAGGCGTTTTTTATGTGAATCTCTTCCTGTTCAGACAAACAGGGCATGCCTGATGCGGCATGCCCCATGCTGATTCTTCTTTATCCCAGCTGCGTCAGGGCTGCTTTTGTCAGCTCTCCCCGGCGGATTCTGCCGCCCCAGAGGCGGGCTGCAGCAGCCATGTCCGTATACGCCTCCGGCGTCAGCGCCGCCAGCGCCGCAGGGATGTCTCCGATCCGGTCGATCACCAGGCCCAGCCCGTTCTCCCGGACAAACCCGGCCAGCGCCGACCATTTCCATACGATCACCGGCATGCCCTCGCTCAGGTACAAACTCAGCTTGCGGGGAGAGGTCAGCATCATGTAAGCGCCGGACGCCCCGGTCACCGTATCCGCCTGCATGCCCTCCCAGACCAGCCCGAAGGCGCCTTCCAGCGCGGTGAGCTTCCCGCCGTGGTAAATCATGTCGGTGCGCTTGGCTTTCCCCTTCCAGCTGTCTCCGTAGAGATGCCAGGTCACCTTCGATCTGGGCAGCTGGTGAAGATACTGGCTGCGCTTGCGGGTGAGATCTCCGGCAATGCAGACCGACAGCTCCAGCGTCCGTTCCGGCACATCGCCTTCGCATATCCAGTCCTGCAGGGGCAGCACGCTCAGCTGCTCCTCCTTCAGGCCCTGGCCGGTCAGATACGCCGCCATGCGCCGGTTATGCGCGATCACCCGGTCGAAGCGGACAAGCAGCTCCTGGTCGCTCCAGCGCGCCGCCGCATCCGTCAGATGGCGCAGGCTGTCCAGATCATGCACATAGGCCGCGGTCTTTGCGCCCTTCCACTGCAGCAGGTGCAGGGCATAGCGGACAAGGGGCGCCGCCTGGGCGGGAACATAGGGATACTGCATCAGCAGCAGATCGCCGTGATGGAGCTTGAAGAAGAGCTTGCCCCAGGCCCACAGGAGCCTGCTCCACTGCAGCGCCTGCTGCCGCCAGTTTTCCGGTTTCTCCCAGGCGTTCTCCAGCAGCACATAGCCCTCTCCGGCTGCGAGCTGCCGCAGGCTTTCAGCCGCCCGTTCCGCCAGCACATCCCGGGCTGCCGGCTTCGGGCCCGACAGCAGGAAGCGCCGCTTGAAGGACGGCTTGTCCTCCACCAGCTGCTCGAAGCGGCGGGTCAAGCGCTCCGCCGCATCCGTCAGGTCGTGCCCGGCGCGAACAATCAGGTCCTTCGTATCGGGGCGCTGGCGTTTTTCAGCCGCTTCCAGCACGTCCAGCATCGTCTCCGCCCAGACGTCCGGGTCCTCCGGCTCCAGGAAGGTGACGTCCTCGGTGATGGCTGCCGCCTTCGGGAAGGCGCTGGACAGCACGCAGGGCAATCCCGCCGCCTGGGCCTCCACCGCCGCCATCCCCAACCCCTCAAAGCGGGAGGGCATGGCAAAGAGATCCGCCGCCTGCAACAGCCGGGGTACATCATCCCGGTGCCCCAGGAAGAGCACCTCGTCCTCCACGCCCAGCTCCACCGCCCTGGCCTCCAGGCTCAGCAGCTCCGGACCGTCGCCCACCAGCATCAGCCGGGCGCGGGGCTCCCGCTGGTGCAGCCGGGCAAAGGCCTCCAGCAAAAAGGCCTGATTCTTCTGATACTGCAGCTTGCCCACATGGCAGACCACCAGACAGTCCGTCAACCGGTACGCCTCGCGCACCTCCTGGCGCACTGCCTCCTGGAAGCAGTACTTGTCCGCATCAATGGGATGGGGGATCACCGTAAAGGGCAGGTCCATCGCCGGGCAGGCCCATCGGGCCGATGCCTCCGAGCAGGCCCACAATACATTGGCATACCGGGCCAGCCCCCGGCGCTGGGCACGGTGCAGCACACCCCGGCCCCTGCCCGCCAGGGAGGGATCGGTATTCTGCGGATTATGGCTGTGGGCAATGCGCACCGGGATGCCGTATTCCGCCGCCAGCTTCAGCGGGGTCAGATCGTTGAACAGGCACTCGTTGTCCCAGATCACGTCGTATTCCCTGGCATGCTGCTCAAAGAAGGCGCGGATCTCCCGGTAATACTTCGCCGGATTCTCGCTGCGCAGGGGGATCACAAAGGTCCGGCCGATTTCCTTCCGCTTTTCCGGATACGCAGCATCGTGATAGCGGGTCAGAAAATCAAACTGCACACGGGCCTGATCCATATGCCCGCAGCAGGCCATGAGGAAGTTTTCTACGCCGCCGATGGCATTGGACATACCGACCGTCAGCACACGGATGGGTTTCATATCGCATTCCTCCAGATCGGGCAGAAGCTGTTCCGCCCACGGACGATTTTCTTCCAATGTAATCATACCATGTTTATCCGCCGAACGCAAGCACCGCAAAGCGCCCCGGTCCGAAGGCCGGAGCGCCGGAATGCAAAGGCTCAGCAGCCGCAGTTCTCCCTGCCGCAGCCGCCGGTACAGTTGTCCCCAAAGGGCAAGCTCAGGTTAAAGGCGTAGAAATTCTTCTCGTCCAGCTGATCCTTGACCATCTCCAGCCCTTCGGCAAAGCGCTGGTAATGCACGATCTCCCGCTGGCGCAGATACCGCAGCACATCGATCACGTCCGGATCGTCCGCCTGCAGGAGCAGGTTTTCATAGGTCGTGCGCGCCTTTTGCTCTGCTGCAACCTCACAAGCACAACGTTGCCTCCGTCGGGCAGGGGCGCTGCCCCTGCACCCTGCAAGGGATTTCATCCCTTGACCCTTTTTGGGGTAGTGTTGCTGGTCTGTTTCTTTGCAGGGGTCACGGCGCACGACAGGTGCGCCGCGACGCGGTTGTGCGGCTGCACTGGGCGATTCAGAAATTCCAGTGGATTGCGATGGGGACGTTCTTCGTTCCGGGGATGCGCTTGCCCACCTCGATGTGGTCGATCAGCGTTTCCACCACGTCGCGGGTCAGGTGATCCAGATCCACATACCGCTCTACCAGCGCACGGCGGTTGTCACCGGCCTGGATGCGGGCCTCCAGCTCGGCAAGCTGGGCATTCGCCGTCTGCAGCTGTGCTTCAAAGTGCTCCCGATCCTTCGCAAAGGCCTTTGACATTTCTGCGAAGTCCGCCTCCGTGATCACGCCCCGCACCTTATCCATGTACAGTTCCCGGGTGCCTTTGGCGTATTCCTCGATCCGTTTGCGGCAATTCGCAATGCCGGCAAGGATTGACGCCTTCTGCGCCTGCAGATTGCCGGCAAACTCAATGCCCTGGGCCAGTTCGTCCTCGTCCAGATAGGCGGCAGACAGGCGCTTGAGCTCGTCAAGAACCAGCCGCTCCAGCTTCGCCACCTGAATGAAGGAGCCGACGCAGGCATCCTTGGCCACGTGGCGGCTGCCGCACTTCAGGTAGTGGATGCCGCGGTTCTTGCTGGTGCGCAGGGCGTAGCCGCAGTTGGCGCAGATCGCCTTGCGGGCAAACAGGCCGATGCTGCCGTTGCCCCATGGCTTCGTCTTCTGGGCGATTAGTGCCTGTACCCGATCCCACAGCTCCCGGTC
This sequence comes from Clostridia bacterium, assembly GCA_017397765.1. Classification (GTDB taxonomy): domain Bacteria; phylum Bacillota; class Clostridia; order Christensenellales; family Aristaeellaceae; genus UBA11524. The sequence goes on from JAFQIB010000017.1 coordinate 54,761, forward strand.
GATGATCGGCTCGTGGGTGCCCTCCACCCGATACCATTCCGCTTTCGGACGGGGCCGGTTCTGCTTGGTCTTGTAGGACACACTGCCGTACTTCCCCTGCACCATGTTACCGATGTAGATCTCGTTGACCAGCATATCGGAGATGGCGGAATACCGCCACAGAGTGCTGTTGCGGGATTTGGGCGTTTTGTACCGCAGGCCCTGCAGGCGCTTGTACTCGGTGGGATTGGGGATGCCCCGGTCGTTCAGCAGCCGGGCGATGGCCGTCTTGCCCATGCCGGACGCAAAGAGCGTGAACACCTCACGGACAACGGCGGCGGCCTCCTCGTCGATGATCAGATGCCCCTTCTGCTCCGGGTCCTTCTTGTACCCGTACAGCGCAAATGCACCGATGTGGAAGCCGTTCTCCCGGCGGTTGGTCAGCACGCTGCGGATGTTCTCGGACATGTCCTCCAGGTACCACTCGTTGACCAGACCGTTGATCTGGCGCGATTTCTTGTTGCCCTTGTTGGCGGTGTCCGCGTTGTCCACGATGCTGACGAAACGGATCCCCCAGATGGGAAACAGGCCGTGGATGTACTTCTCCACCAGCTCCAGCTCGCGGGTGAACCGGGACTGGGTCTTGCACAGGACAATGTCAAACTTTCGCTGCTCTGCATCCGCCAATAAGCGCACGAATTCAGGCCGTCGGCGGTCCGAGCCGGTATAATCATCGTCGCTGTAGATCCGGTAGATCTCCCACCCCATTTCCGCTGCATACTGCAGCAGCATTGCTTTTTGGTTTTGAATACTGTTGCTGTCGTCCGTCGTGCATTGCTTGTTCCGATCCTCTTCGGACAGACGGCAGTAGATTGCTGCTTTCATCACGTTCCTCCTGTCTGAGCATGATGAAACAAGCTTCTCACAAGATGAATATATCACATATTGCGTGGCTTGTCATGTTTGTCGTGTAATTGCAGGCTGTCTTTGTTTTTCCAGCCGGTTGATCAGCTCGATCCACCTTCGGTTATAGGATTTTTTGATTTCAGCGGGCGACGAGTTTTTGAAAACGCTCTTGCACATTCCGCCGTTCTGCTCTATGGATTGCATACCATCCCTCCTGACCATTTTCGATTCAATCCACGATATGAACCAGAGGAAAAGTCGTATGACACCCGGCAGGCAAAATGGCATCCTCTGCAGTTTTCTCCGTTTTCTGACAGTGAACAGACGCTGAATCTCATGTTCAGATCTCATAAAAGGTCAATAAACAGGCATGGCAAATAGTCGCGGTTGGCGTCTATCTGTCATGCCTTTCCGGCCATCACCGGGTGCAAGCCCCGGCGCTGGCTACGCTTGCCCATTGCAAGCAATGGACTGCGCTAGTCGGGCGATGCCCGACCTCCATTGCTACGGCGGGTTTCTGCATTATGGCGGCATTTGACCTTTGCCAATCACATGAGATTCCTTGTATTCGGTTCCGGGACGTCTGGCGGGGTTTGCCATTCTTCACGCTCCTTACGATGTTTCAATGCTGCCGGATTGCATGCAGTCTGCCGCCAATCTCTTCAAGCATCTCCAGAAACCCTCTTGGCACGAGATCATCCGTTCGTATATAATGATATACACAAACAATTGTTCCTGTCAATAGATTTTGCGTACATCGTCTAGACGATTTAGGAAAAATGCGTCACAAGCAAGAATACGGTCGGTGCAGAAACAGAAGATGAAAATTCCCTTTGCAAAACTGATTATTGAGATAAGGGAGCGGCAAAGGCAAAATCAAGTTCACAACTCTGCCATGAGACCAACATGATCCCATTCGACTGTTAGCAGCACTCATAGCAGATACGCTAGGACGTTGGAGTTCATTTTCCGAAATGGGATGAAGTACGAATACATAATAGTCGTTTGATATAGAAATTAAGGCCGGAAGCATTGTATAGGCCAGTGATTCCAGAATCAGTGCTATTTTGAGGTTTATTCCAAAACGTGATTTGGTTGTAAGCGAAGAAGGATCTAAATAGCTTTTAGCTTATGCTGAATGTACCGATGATTGCAGATTTTCCATGCTGTTCTGATTGCCAATTATCGTGTTTGTGTATATAATATACATACTGCGATACATAGAACAAGGAGGATTCGCATGGAGTTCTCATCATTTTTTCCTGTATGGAATCGTCTGACGGTTCAGCAGCAAGCTGTTCTTTCGGGCAATGTTTTCAGCCGAAAGGTGAACAAGGGCGATGTGATTCACAATGGCGATGCGGACTGCACCGGACTTCTCCTTGTCCGCAGCGGTCAGCTTCGGGCATTCATCCTGTCTGAGGATGGGCGTGAGATTACCATCTACAGGCTGTTTGAACGCGATCTTTGTCTGTTTTCTGCCTCCTGCATGATGCGCTCTATCCAGTTTGAAGTGACCATCGAAGCGGAGAAGGATACCGAGCTTTGGGTGATCCCTGCTGAGACCTACAAGCAGCTCATGGATGAATCTGCGCCGCTGGCCAACTTTACCAATGAGGTCATGGCGACGAGGTTTTCCGAGGTCATGTGGCTTGTGGAGCAGATCATGTGGAAGAGCTTTGACAAGCGTCTGGCTGCTTTCCTGCTGGAGGAAGCATCCATCGAAGGCACGAACGAACTGAAGACCACCCATGAGATCATCGGAAACCACATGGGCAATCCCCGCGAGGTTGTCACCCGCATGCTGCGATATTTCCAGAACGAAGGCATGGTGAAGCTGTCGCGTGGAACGATAGAGATCACAGATCAGAAGAAACTGGAAGAATTGAGTGAATAACGGGAGAATGTCCGCCGGTGCAGAACACATGGCGGACATTCTCTGTTTTTTATGAATCAATGGTATCCATACCGCAGGCATAAGCCTTTTCGATCAGCGCGCGATCATTCATGACCGCGTCGTAGAACCGGAATCCTCCGGCGAAATTATAGGCTTCATAGCCGTTGCCCTCCAGAATACGGCTGGCAATGTAGCTTCTCAAGCCGCTCTGGCAGATGACATAAACGGGCTTGCCTTTTTCGACCTCGTCCAGACGATCGCGCAGTTCATCCACGGGGATGTTTCTGAAGCCTTCGATGTGTCCCCGGGAGAATTCAGCTGCGGTTCTGGTGTCCAGCAGCGTAACGCTTCCGTCGCGGGGCAGCTTTGCGGCATCCTCCAGCCGCCACTGCCTGAGAGTTCCTTTGGCGATGTTGTCGATCATGAAGCCTGCCATGTTCACGGGATCCTTGGCGGAAGAATAGGGCGGCGCATAGGCCAGATCCAGATCCTTCAGCCGGGTAGCCTTCATTCCTGCGTGAATGGCGGTGGCCAGCACGTCGATACGCTTGTCTACGCCTTCATATCCCACGATCTGAGCGCCAAGCAGACGATAGGATCCCTTTTCAAAGACCACCTTCAGCGTCATCACCTTGCCGCCCGGATAGTAGCCTGCATGGCTCATGGGCGAAAGGATCACAGCATCTGCATCCAGACCGGACTTGCGGGCATTGGTTTCGTTGATGCCAGTGCTGGCGGCGGTCAGATCGAACACCTTGAGCACGGAGCTTCCCTGACTGCCCGGATACCGGCTGTCGCCTCCGCAGATGTTGTCCGCAGCAATGCGCCCCTGCTTGTTGGCGGGACCTGCCAGCGCAATGAGCGCATCCTCACCGGTAACGTAGTGCTTTACCTGCACAGCATCGCCCACGGCGTAGATATCTGGAACAGATGTTTCCATCCGGTCGTTGACCAGAATGCTGCCTTTAAGGCCGAGGGCCAGTCCGGCCTCTTTGGCAAGCGATGATTCGGGACTGACGCCGATGGCAAGCACCACCAAATCCGCGTGAAGAGGCGCAGCGTTTTCCAAATGCACCTCCACGCCGCCGTCCTTTTCCTGGAAACCTTTCACCATGTGCCCCAAAGCCAGCTTCACGCCGTGTTTGCGCATTTCTGCGTGGATGAAAGCCGCCATATCTGCATCAAAGGGTGAGAGCAACTGCCTGCCCAGCTCGACAAGCGTCACATCGATTCCGGCATGGCGAAGGTTTTCGGCTACTTCCACACCGATGAAGCCCCCACCTACCAGCACAGCCGACCGGGGATGATACTGATCGACATGGCTTCTGATGCGCAGCGTGTCTTCCACCGTGCGCAGGGTAAACACCTTGCTGCTGTTGATACCCGGCAAATGGGGCCGGACGGGCTTTGCACCGGGAGAAAGCAGGAGCTTGTCGTAGCGCTCCTCAAAGGCTTCACCAGTCTCCAGATTCTTCACGGCAACGGTCTTTCTGTCAGGATGGATCGCCGTGACCTCATGGCGTACCTTCATCTGGATCCGGAAACGGCTGAAAAAGCTCTCCGGGGTCTGCAGGGTCAGTTCCCCCGGATCTTCGATGACGCCGCCGATATAATAAGGCAGACCGCAGTTGGCGTATGAGATATATCCGGAACGCTCGAATACCACGATTTCAGCCTGCTCATCCAGCCTGCGGATTCTTGCTGCGGCAGTTGCTCCGCCTGCCACGCCGCCCACGATCACGACCTTCATATTATCGTTCCACCTTTCCTGCATAAGCGGCAATGCCGCCGATGTTGTTCACATTGGTATAGCCTATCTGCTTCAGCACCCCGGCAGCCTGACGGCTTCGCGCACCGGATTGGCAGTATACATACAGTGACGTATCTTTATTTTCTACTACAGTGCTTACGCTGTCAATGGTCTGCAGCGGAATATTCTTGCTTCCCGGGATATGCCCGCTCCGGTATTCCTCCGGAGTGCGAACGTCCAGCAGCACAGCCCCGGAAGTCCTTTGGAATTCCTTTACGCCCTGATTCACATCAGGCTGTTTGAAAATGTCGAAGAAGCTCATGTTCACAC
>JAFQIB010000018.1 GCA_017397765.1 Clostridia bacterium
CACACCGCATTCTCCACAAACCATCAGGCCGTTGAATACACAAGGTTTGCCTGGAGCAGAAGACATTTCTGGATGAAATATCCGTTGCGCTGCCTGCCACAATTGTTCATCAACAATCGGGTCATGGGTGCCTGTAAAGACCAGCTGATCTTTCGCCGGTACGCTGATCTGTTTTCCCCTGTATTCTGACTGACAGGTTTTGAAGTTCACAGTATGCCCCAGATACTCCTGACGCCGCACAATCTTGCATATCATTCGTCTTGCCCAGTTGTATGGCTGGCAGGAAGCATATTGCCTTCCGAAACCATCCGGTTCTCTCTGCGCAAGGTAGTACCCCGGTGTAACACGCTTCTCCTGTACTAATGTGCGGCAGATTTTCAGTTGTGATATACCTGATGCAGCCAGTTCAAAAATGCGACGGACGGTAGCTGCTGCTTCCGGGTCAATCAACCAATGATTCTTGTCATCCGGATCTTTGGCATACCCAAAGCAAGGATGCGTGGCTAATGGCTTCCCCGATTTACCCTTTTGCTGCGCTGCAGACCGGATTTTGCGGGATATGTCCCGCAAGTACCAGTCGTTCATGATGTTGAGGATACCTGCAAACTCAGTGCTTTCCGGATTGGCATTGTCAATGTTGTTGTTGATGGCGATGAACCGCACACCCATCCGGCCAAAGTATACTTCAGTATAGAATCCCGTTTCAACATAGTTACGCCCAACACGGCTCATGTCCTTGACCAGCACCGTCTTGACAATGCCAGCTTCAATGTCTGCCAACAGCTGTTGCCAGCCAGGACGGTCGAAGTTGCCGCCGCTGTAACCATCATCCGTATAGTGCCGACAGTTGGTGAAGCCATTATCCCGGGCGTATGCTTCCAATAGATTCTTTTGATTGGTTACGGAGTTGGACTCCCCATCCAGTTCGTCCTCGCAGGAAAGGCGTTCATAGAGCGCCGTGATGGGTGCGTCAGAATGATTTGTTGTTCCTCCTGATTTTCCCTTCGGAGAGTTGCGTTTTTCGATCAGATCAAATATAGTGTTCCTCCTTCGTTAAGCTGCCGCCTGATCGTGGGGCAGCTTTTTGTTACGTTCCTTTTTGTGCAGATACTTCTGGTGATTGCGCTCACGCTCCCTGGCTCGCCGGGCTTGCTCCTGCAGTTGCTCCTCCGTCAGAATGGTCGGTGCCACTGGAACAGTGAAGCATCCAATGAAGCGGAAGATGATGTCGATCTGCACATGCCGCTGACCGTTTACCTTCTTCGGTGCATGGACAACCACCCTGTCAATGAAGCTGTTGATGACCGATGCCGTCAGTTCTTCCGTGTCACGATATTGGCGCGCAAGTGTCATGAACGCTTCGATGTTAGTGGTGTCAGCATGGTAGGTAGCCAGCGCAGTTTCAATCTGTGTCAGCTTGTCCTTCAGCTGTGTCTGTTCCTTTTCATAGGCGGAGGACAGCAGATTGAAGCGGCTCTCCGGCGTTTTCCCCAGCGCATAAGACTCGTACAGCTTCTGGATGATGGTGTCCAGTTCTGCAATGCGCTTCCGTGACTTGGCTGCTTCGGCGGTCATGTCCTTCACCGCATCTGCGTGGCGCACCTCGGACAGTGCCCGTACCTGATCGGCAAAGGCGGCTTCATCTGATATGGCGTACTGGCTTACCGAACGGATCATCTGCAGCAGCACAGATCGGATGAACGCCGTTGTGACATAATGGCAACAACAGTCGCCTTTGTTCTGGCTGTAGGTAGGACAATCGTAGTAATCATCCGACTCACGCCCAGACTGCTTTGCACGACTGCGGTGGTTGTTGAGCTTTGCGCCACACTCCGCGCAGTAGAGCTTACCGGTCAGCGGATTAGCTTCGCCAGTGCTGTCTGTTCTACGCCGGACCGCCAGCACACATTGTGCCAGCTGCCATCTGTCCTCTGGAATGATGGCTTCATGGGTATCCTTGAAGATCAGCCATTCATCAGATGGCTTGGTCTGCCGCTTTGCCTTCAGGCCATTCTTCGATGAACGGAAGTTCACCGTGTGTCCCATGTACTCCGGGCGTTGCAGGATGTTGCTGACGGTCACGCCATTCCAGGCGTATGGCTTGCTCATATCGGTGTTAGATCGCTTCATGCAGGTGTCGTGGGTCGCGTTGTAGTAGGCCGGACATTCAACCTTTTCAGCCTCCAGAATGCGAGCGATCTCGTAGGGACCGTGACAGTCAATCGCCAGCTGGTAGATTCTCCGGACGACCGCAGCCGCCTCGTCATCCACCAGCCAATGATTCTTGTCTGCCGGGTCTTTACGGTAGCCGTACACGCACAGCGTATTTGTCGGCTTTCCGCTGTTACCCCGCTGCCGGAAGAATGTGCGCATTTTCTTCGACTGTTCCCGCAGGTACATCTCGTTCAGCACGTTCATGAAGGGAGCAAACTCGCTGCTGATGGGGTTCACCGTGTCCACGCCATTACCGATGGCGATGAACCGCACACCTTTGCGCCGGAAGTACACCTCGGTGTAGAAACCGGTCTGGATGTAGTCGCGCCCGACGCGGCTCAGGTCTTTTGCGATGACGGTTCCAACCAGACCGGCATCTATGTCTGCAATGAGCTGCTTCCATCCAGGGCGTTCGAAGTTGCCGCCGCTGAAGCCATCATCTGTGTAGTGTCGGCAATGGGCAAAGCCGTGGTCTGCCGCATACGAGGTCAGGTACGATTTCTGTGATTCGATTTGTCAAGGGGTGTTTCGCCGTGAAATACACATTTCTTATCAACAGCCGGTTGACGTGCCCCTCTGTTCTGTATACAATATAGGCAGAATACTTGCTAATCAGGAGCAGCCACTATGTCCACTATCCTACTTGTCGAAGACGATGCCGCCCTGCGCGATGGCTTGACGGAGTTATTTACCCGTGAAGGTTATTCCGTTACCACTGCAGCCAATGCTGCGGAGGCTCGACAGAACTTCTCTGTCTATATTGGCCTGATCATTCTTGACGTCACCCTTCCCGATGGCAATGGCGTATCCCTATGCCAGGAATGGCGAGATCAGGGCATCACAACGTCCATCCTGTTTCTCACCGCCAAGGATGAGGAGTTCGATGTGGTGCGCGGTCTGGATGCAGGTGGCAATGACTATGTGACCAAGCCTTTCCGTATGATGGAATTGCTTAGCCGCATCCGCGCGCTGCTGCGCCGGAATACGCCTGCACCTGTTACGACCTCCGGTGAGTTGGAGATCGACCCTGCCCACATGCAGGTGCGCCGTAACGGCGAGATTATCCCTTTGACGCTGACTGAGTACAAAGTGCTGAATATGCTCGTCAGCAATCGTTCGATTGTGACGCGCGAGCAGCTGCTGGATGTGCTCTGGGATGATGGCGCAAAGTTTGTGGATGATAACACGCTGTCCGTGCACATCAGCCGCCTGCGGGAAAAGATCGGCGCGCAGCACATCAAGACAATTCGTGGGGTGGGATATCAATGGTTGGCCTGACGATTGCGGTGGTCGCACTGTCTATCGCGCTGCTGGTGCTGGTTGCGCTGTTTTTGAGGCAGCGCCGGAGGATCAGGAAGCTGGCAGAGCAGGCGGAAGACTTCCTCGTTGGCAACGGCGCACCTCTTGAATTCTCTGTCCAGGAGGATTCGCTTGCACCGCTGCATAATGCTATTGCCGAGCTTCAAAACCGTCTGCTGCTGGCAAAGGAGCGGCAGGCAGAGGAATGTCGCCGCACCAGTGACTTGACGGCGGATATCTCCCATCAGCTGAAAACGCCGCTGGCCTCCTTGCGCCTATATTGCGAGATGGACGAAAGTTTCCACTTATCTCAGCAACTCACACAGATTGAACGCATGGAGCGCCTGATCCAGTCCTTGCTGCGGCTGGAACGCCTCTGTGCAGACGGTTATGAGTTTACTTATGATGAGCAGGAAGTTGCAAGTATCATCCGTGCATGCTGGGCAGGGCTTTCAGCAACATTCCCGGCATGCACGGCGGAGATCAGTGGCAGCGCGGTCATCCGCTGCGACGAAAAGTGGCTGAGCGAAGCTTTCACCAATCTGCTGAAGAATGCCTGCGAGCACATGCCCGAGGGTGGTACGGTTCATGTCCGCATGGAAACAACGGAGGCGGCTTTCTTCTGTACTGTAGAGGATGAGGGTGGCGGTGCATCTGCCAAGGATTTGCCGCATCTGTTTGAGCGTTTCTACCGGGCGGAAGGTTCTCCCAGCAGTGGCGCAGGCATTGGCCTTGCCATCGTGCGGGAGATCATCTGGCGGCATCATGGCACGATCAGTGCAGAGAACACCGCAAAGGGACTCAAAATGACAATCTCCATTCCGCTGATGAAGATGATCAGAACATAATCCTAAGGGGACACTGTACATGCAGCGTCCCCTTGTATCTTTTTCAACCTTACGAAATCGTAAGGTAAAAGTCACCTGAAAGTAAGGTTCGTCTGATAAAGTGTAGCTGTAAGGTGGAACGGCTGTCGTTCCGACTCGTGAAGGAGGCAATTTGTATGGAAATTATCCGTTGCGAAGGTCTGAGTAAAATCTATCAGGCGGGCGAGAATAAGGTGTTCGCTCTTGACAATGTGGATCTGACCATCGAGCAGGGAAGTTTTACTGCCATCACCGGCCCCAGCGGCAGCGGCAAGTCCACTCTGCTGCACCTGCTGAGTGGCTTGGACACCCCCAGCAAGGGGCGCGTCATCTATCAGGGGAAGAACCTCTACGATTACAAGGATAACCAACTGTCCGTGCTGCGCCGCCGCCGTTTTGGCTTTGTGTTTCAGAGCTACAATCTGGTGCGTGAGCTGACCGGCTGGGAGAATATCCTGCTGCCCGTAATGCTGGACGGACGCAAGGCTGACGAAGCTTACCTCGATCAGATCGTGGATATGCTGGGCATCCGCGACCGTCTGTCCCATCTGCCTGGTGCTATGTCCGGTGGTCAGCAGCAGCGCGTATCCATCGCCCGCGCACTGGCAAACAAGCCTGCGATTCTGTTTGCTGACGAACCCACCGGCAATCTGGATGGTAAGTCCGGACGTGAGGTACTAACTCTGCTGCGTCAGGTAAGCCATGAACTGGGTATTACGCTGGTTCTGGTGACCCATGATCTCAATGTCGCTGAACAGGCAGAGCGTATCATTCAGCTGGAAGACGGGCACATTGCCCGCGATACGTTGGAGGGAGGGGCGCAGACCCGACTAACCCCTGACATTGGCAGCAATGGCAGGGGTGTAGCCGGCACCCGTCATTGTGACGGGGGCGGGCCGAATGGGGTGGTAAACGCATGAAGCGTCTGACCATCAATCGAATTGCCAGCGCAGGTCTCCGTGCAAATCGGAAGAGCTATCTTGCTCTGGCAGCGGGTATCTTCCTTTCGATTTTCCTCGTCACAACATTGTGCCTGTGTGTGGATGGCCTGCTGGCTCGCCGTGAGGCTATGGTTGCTGAAAGTGTCGGCTACGCTGATGTTGTTCTCTACGACAAGCCAGCGACGCATGACCAACTGATGCAGACTGGCTATTTCAGCCAGATGACGGAACTGTATGTCACCGGCATGGTGCAGGATTCAACTGTCGCCATTGGCTATGACAGCCCTGAAGGAGCAGCGATGCTGAACCGCCGCATTACTGAGGGGCGTATGCCGGAGCATGCTGGTGAGATCGCGCTGGAACCAAGCGTACTGTCAAAGCTGCGCATGGAAGCTGGCATCGGCGAAAACGTGACGCTGGCCATCATCCCTGTTGACGGTACAGTGGAAACTCGTACCTACACCATTGTTGGATTCCTCGCGGAGCAGAGTGATGCGCTGTTGGATGAATCCTGGGGGCACGGCCCGAACCGCTATCCGGTTGCATCCATTCTTGTCAGCGCACAGGAGCCCGCGTTTGCTACTGGTCGCACCGTGATTCACCGACTGGCGGTACTGCGCCCCGGCATGACGCTCGCACGCTTCCTCAATGACTGGAACTGGGAGCCGCAGGATGATGCATTCATTGAGATAAAGTTTGGCGGCGCAAATACCGGACTGAACAACCAGGGTATGGCGGTATTTTTTCCGCAGGATGCCATCATGGCAGATGCGGAGCTGGAAAGTCAGCTCCTGCTGCTGGGAATTCTGCTGGGCAGTCTGATCGTTGCCTGCTGCGTGGGCATATCCAGCAGTGTGGAAGCAACGCTCTCCCGCAAGCGCGAGGAGATCGCCATGCTGCGTGCTGTTGGTGCAACCAGACGGCAGATCCGCAAGGTCTTCGGACGTGAAGCATGGCTGCTGGCGCTGACGCTTGCTCCCATTGCGGTGCTGGCGGGCTGTGGTGCAGCCTGCGCGGCTGCTGCCCTGGCGGCAGATGTGCTGCTGTTCCGACTGAATCCCTGGGTGCTTCTTCCTGTGATCGTCCTCTCTGTTGCAGTCATGCTGCTTTCTTCGATGCTGCCGCTGCGTCGTGCTTCAGCGGTTGCTCCGCTGATGGTCATGCGGGACACTGGCTTGATGCGCCATGTTAACCGCATAAGCACAAAGAAAGCCTTCAAGCCTGCGCGGCTCATTGCCAATCGCCAGCTGATGCTGCATCCGCTGCGGCCCGTCGGCGCTGCGCTGATGGCGGCGGTCATGCTGTTGGTTATCTGCCTTGGGGCCGGTCTGACGTTTTTTGCAGCGGGCATTGAAGCTCCAAAGGCAGACTTCACCCTTGAAGGCGATGGAGGATATGGTGTTCGCTTCCTTGATTCATTCGACCACATGACCCTGACGCGCTCCGATCTTCAGCAGCTGGCCAGCCTGCCCGGTGTGACGGGTGTGCAGCCGCGCCGTGCGCTGGTCGTCAACATCCTATTGGATACGGTGCCAGACTACCTGAAACCTTCGATGCAGAGCATTGGCAATCAGCATTTGCTGACCGATGAAGACTGGGATCGATATACTTCAACGCCCAACTCCATCTATGAAGGCTTTGATATGCGGGAATATTTCCGTGCAGATTACGCTAAGGCCCGTGAGCAATTCGGCGTAACACAGGAAATGGCGATCTTCACCGTTCGTGTGCTGCCGGTGGATGAAGCTGCTCTTGCCCCCTTTGTGGTAGAGGGTTCAATCGATATGGCTGCCATCAATGCAGGAGAAGCAGTTATTGCTTATGTGCCCACAGAATACGGTGCGACTACTGATGGCAGTGCATGGTCTACCTACAAAAAGCCAGATGACAGCATCCAATTGGACTATGTACATCAGAATGACTTCTTCCATGCCGGACAGGCGCTGACTCTCATGCAGAATTACTACGGCCTTGGCGCAGGTGAGCAGGGCTTGCCCGATGACTATGACAGGTGCGAAAGCATTACGTTGGGTGTGGACGTCTGTGCAGTGATCGAATGCCAGACGCCTGCCTACCCCCATATCCGCGGCGGATTCCTCCTCACTACCGAGGAAGGCGCGCACAACATGGGACTTTATGTGGGGCGGTTGAACTCTGTGGACATTACCGTGGACGGCAGTGTCACCGGTCAGACAGAGGAAGTGCTGCAGAAGCGCATCACCACCATTGCACAGCGCGGCGGCTTTACAGTGGTCAACAACACCGCTGAAGCCCGTGCGGAGCAGGCAGCAGCCAGACGGCTGATCGTGGTGCTGGCTGGCGCAGGCGTGGTGTTCTTTGCCATTGCCGCTGCAATGATCACCGGCAGTGTCAGCAGGCAGATCCGTGCGGATCAACGAGGACTGGGAACGCTCCGGGCTGTTGGTGCAGATGACAAGGTGCTCTTTCACTGCTATCAGGGCCAGGTGATCCTGAGTGTCCTGCTGGCGATCCCGCTGGCGGCAATCGGTGTGAGCGCGATCTGCCTGGGAGGATTTGTGGAGTACCTGCATCCCGGTGCGATCGTGGTGAGCATTCTGTGCGCTGCACTGCTGCTGGTTTGCTGCCTGATCAGGCTGCGGAGTCGCATCCGCGGTGTACTGAAATGCAGCATTGTTGAGAATATCCGGGAGATGTAACGCTAATGAAACGCTTAACAATCAACCGCATTGCTTCAGCTTCTTTGCGGACAAACAAGAAATCCTACATTGCGCTGGTCATCGGTATTTTCCTGTCCATCTTCTTTGTCAGCTGCATGGTGCTTGGTGTACACGGACTTTTCATGGCAAATGAAGCCCGCCGTGACGCCCGCCTTGGCAGCCAGGATGCTTTCTGGCTGGATTGTGAGGAAACAGACGAGGTGTTGATGGCAAGTGGCCTGTACGACGCCATCGGCCATGTGACCATTCCAGCGGTGCATAATGACACTTCAACCTCGGTTGGTTATTATGATGATGCCGCTGCCGCCTTCCTGCACCGCAGCTTCATCGAAGGACGCATGCCGGAAAAGCCAGGTGAAATCGCCATTGAGGAAAGCGCTCTGGCACGTATGCGTCTGGACAACGTGGGTGTGGGTGATACGGTAACATTGACGCTCACCCCTGTGGAGGGCATCGACGAAGTACGCACCTTCACCATTGTGGGCATCATGGAAAACCAGAGTGCCAACATGAAGGGCTATTCCAGCTTCATCGAGATTTACATGGAGTTTCCGGCCATACTGATCCACCCAACGGAAGCAGAGCTTTCCACTGGGCGTCTGGTACAGCACAAGCTGTTTTCCTTCGCGCCGGGCGTAACGGGTTATCAGGCGCTGACCTATTACACACGCACGGATGCGCAGGGAGCACAAACATACGGCAACCTGCAGGTTTTCGACGGTAACGATAACCCGACCAACTGGCCGAGCGACCTGATCGCACCTAATCCGGCTGTGCTGCTCTACACGGTTTGCATCGGTGTGCTGGCTGGAACGCTGCTGCTGGCAACCTGTGTAGGAATCGCAGGGGCAATGGAGAGCCAGCTCTCCCGAAGGGTTTCGGAGATCGGCATGCTGCGGGCCGTAGGTGCAACGAAGAAGCAAATCCGGCGCATCTTCGGACGCGAGGCGTTGCTGCTGGGGCTGATCGTGTCACCGTTGGCGATGCTGGCGGGCTGCGGCGCAGCGTGGGCGCTGGAACAGGTTGCCCCGACGCTGTTCCTGTTCCGCCCGTCGTGGTGGCTGCTGCTGCCGGTGCTGGCGCTGTCCATGCTGGTTATCCTGCTGTCCAGCTGGCTTCCACTCCGCCGCGCCAGTCAGATGATGCCCATGTCTGTCATGCGAGACACAGAAATGCTGCGCAGATTGAAGCGTGTCCGTCCGCAGAAGACCTTCCGTCCTGCGAAATTGGTGGCATGGCGGCAGCTGAGCATTCGTCCTGGTCGGCAGGTTGCGCCGGCATTGCTGATGGTGCTGTTGATGATTGTCGTCAGCACGACGGTGTATATCGTCCATGATGACGTCATCAGCGCTATGGCAGACCTGACGGATCGGATTGGCTTCTCCATCTGGGCTCCCGGAACATACTATGGCACGTTTTATGACAAAACGCCTGGCCAGCAGCTGACGACAGGTGATGTAGCGCAGCTTCGCAGTCTTTCCGGTGTGAAAAGAGTGGAGATGTCTGCCAGTATCCGCATCACGCAAGAGCTGGGTGAGGATGTGCCGGAATACTGGCAACCCGTCTATTACGAAACGACGAATAATGGGTACACCATCCAGCACAATCTCGGCAACGGACATCCGTACTTGCTGCCGGTGGAGGAAATTCCTGCAACCGTTTACGAGGATGCAGAGGACTACACGGCAATCCGCCAACATCTTGGTATCGATGGACATCTGAGCAACGCAATTGATCTGGAGATTGCCGTGGTTGATCCGGCATATCTGGAGCAGTTCGTCGTCAGCGGAGATATTGATATGACGGCGATCAACGCTGGACAGGAGGTGCTGGTCGTTGCACCGACGATTTATGCATTCCTGTCACCGGACGGCGCAGTCAACGCCTACCGGGGCGCCAATGACCGCTGGCTGCAAAACCGTCTGAGCAACCCGGAATACACCCTACTGGCATCCATTGAGAATGATGCGTATACCGCAGGTCAGCCGCTGACGCTGCACTATGTCCATTCCGATTCTGTCCAGATTCCGACGAATGGTTCTGTATCCGATTATTTGTCTTGTTACCAGCAGATGGCGCACACAGAGGTTAACGTAACCGTGGGCGCGGTACTTTCCGGCGGTTTTGCCACGGGAGATTATGTGGTGATGGTGACTACCGAGCAGGGTCTTGCCGCCATGGGACTGCCCTTGCCCCGAGTATCTCACCTGAACATCTACACCCTTGACCTGACGCTGGAGGAGGAAGCTGCGCTGGAAAAGCGAATCACCTCCATCGCCATGCGCGGCGCAGATTACACAGTGGATAACATGATGGAAATGCAACGTGAGAACGAGAGGGAGCGCTTGCTGGAGCTGCTGTTGATCAGTGGCGTGTCTCTCATCCTGCTGACAGTTTGCATCGCACAGATCACGGGCAGCGTCAGCCGCCGTATCCGGGCGGAGGTACGTATGATCGGCACCATCCGTGCGGTGGGCGCAGATGAACGCGTCATCTTCCGCATCTACGGCGGACAGGTCGCCATGAGCGTTGCCATCGGCGCAGTATTCGGACTGGTGGTTTACTGGGGGCTGATCCGCAACCTTCCATACCTTGGCATGACGCAAGGTTTTGCAAACTGGTTCACCCTCGGTGCGCAGCTGCTCTTTGCTGCCACGACCCTTCTGGCGAGCCTTGCCATCCTCCGACTGCGCGTCCGTGACGTGACCCGTCACTCGATTGTCGAAAACATCCGGGAGTTGTGATTTTGATGAAAAGAATAGCTTTGCTGTGCATGACAGCCTTGTTCCTTATACCCATTTTCGCTTTCGCAGAAGGCAGCATCGGTTTGAATGAAACCGCTGTTTTCGGAGATATGTCCTGCTCCTGGGCGCAGGGATATGAACCACGCATTTCGGGCAACACTCTGATTGTGCTTGCGCCCTTGAATGTTGACGGCATTTCCGGTTCGGTGAAGGTTGAACTGTTTGCCGATGACGCAGCGATTTCACCACTGAAGACACAGGGGGTATACACAACTGTCTATCGAAGCGAAGGCGGTGCTTACAATACCACGCTGAAAGCCAATCTGGTCAAAGGTCGCGTGAACGGCGACTACCCCTGCACACTGGTCTTTACGGCTAAAGACAGCGAGGGGAATACAGTTCGGGGTGAACACCATTTTGTACTGCACATCCGCGATGGCCGCAAGCCTGATGAAACCATCCGCCCAGTGATCTCTGATGTGGATGCTACCTTTCATGTGGGCGAGGACAGCACTTTGACAGCCGTTCTCACCAATCCCAGTCAATATGCTGATCTGACTGGCATGACGCTCCGCGTGACTGACGCCTCCGGCGATATTCTCCCCGCTGGTACAGATGTGATCCTCCTGCCTGACATGGCAGCTGGCACTACCCAAATGATCTCCATTCCTCTGAAAGTGAAGACCAATGCCTCTGTGTCTCTGCACACGCTGAAGTTTGAACTTAATTGGACAGCCCTGGATGCAGCTGACACATGGTCGGAGAGTTTTACGCTACCTATCAATCAAGAAATCCGCTTGGAGCAAGGTGGCGTCCAGCTGGCCACGACGATTCTGCAAAGTGAAATGGCGACACTGACGGTTCCTGTTATGAACATGGGCCGTTCCGAACTCAGCAATGTCATGGCGACGCTGAGCCTGCCGGGGATCACTGAAAGGCAAAGCGTCCTTGTGGGAACGCTGGCTCCGGGTGAAACCAAGTCCGCTAAGCTGACCTTCATTCCCGGCACGGACGATCTGGGGCTTCATCAGGGAACCCTGACGATTACCGGAGAGGATGCGTATGGCAACACAGCTTCAATGACTGTGCAGGTTGAAACCACTGTCGAAGAACCGGTTGTGGTTGCTGCCAGTTCTGAGGGGAGCCAGGAAGATGAAACGCAGGCATTCCCGTGGCTGTTGATTGCGTTGGGCGCTGGCTGCTGTGTGCTGCTGATGATCTGTATCATTCAGGGTGCTGTGCTGCGAAAGAAGATCAGGAAGTTGGAAGAGGATCGACTGTGAAGCATCAAGAAATATCTGCATACGGTTCAGACTTCACTTTTTCACTTTCCGGTTTGGTTTGTTGTGCCTTGGCAAGTTGCAACTGCGCCCTGATTGACTCCCTCCGCCTCGGCTCCTCGCCAGCTTTGACAACCGTATCAACACAGTGACGGATGCGGTCGATCAGGTCAGGATCAACATTCTGTTCTGCGAGTGCCGCGCGAAGCTGAGTCTGTTCATCCAGCAGCTGCTGCAATTCACTGGCGATGCGTTCATGATCCGCGGCTTTGATGCCATTGGCGTTCATGTATCGTACAGCCTTGGCAAAGTCCTTCAGCTCCTGCTGATGCTTCTCAGCATACTGCTTCCGAATGAAGCTCATGCCGCGCTTACTCTTATCAGAGATTGGTTTGAGCCGTTGGAAAGTTTCCAGATGTTTAAGCGCCGTTTGCTTCTTCCGAATCGCCTTGCCCACGCCGTCAAGCTGGGTAAGGCTATCTTGCTGTCTGCCAACAAATTCATCGAAATCCTGCAGCGTGCTGATACCAGCTTCCTGCATGAAGAACTGTACTTGCGCAGCAAATTTCAGATCGTTGATACCAGCAGTCTGCTTTGCCTTCTTGCCCCAGTCCGCACGACCGGCCCTGCGCAGATTCTGGAACACCTGAATGTACCCCATCAGCGAAGGTTGGTATGGCTCAGACTTCATGATCTCTGCCGTTTTACGGATGGCCTCCGCCAGCCACTTTTTCAGTGATGCCAGTCGTGTTTTCAACGATTGCAGCACACGGTTGAACTGCTTGATTTCTTCGTTGTACTGACCGATTTCTGTGCGGATGCCCTGCTGCTCCAAGTAGGTAACAACAGGCCCCATATGGACGGTGGGAACCAGATCAACTCCCTGCCGCTCGTATGAACGGAGATCAAGCCGGATATCTGCACCCGCACGTTCCAGATAGCGGTTGGTTGTGTCAGCCCACGCGGTGCGCCAACGCTCACAGTTGCCCGGATCATCCCAATCGGTTGTGCGTACCTTGTAGGATTTATAGTCACCGCTGGGCAGCCTAATCCGCTCGCCGTTTTCATCCAGCACGTAGACACGTTTTCCCTTAGGCAGCCACTTGCCATGCTCGTCCAATGCGCGCATGGTCAGCATCACATGAGTGTGCGGATTGCCGTCGCCCTTATCATGAATGGCGTAGTCGGCGATCATGCCCCGGGACACGAATTGTTCCATGCAGTATTCGCGGACGTGGGCTTCATATTGATCGGCTGGAAGCTCCCTCGGCAGCGCCATAATGATCCCCCGCGCCAACTGTGCGTTCCATTGCTTTTCGGACGCTTCGACCGCATTCCAGAGCGTCTGCCGGTCAGCGTATTCTCGTGGTGCGTTGGGTGGTAGCAGAATGCCCTTCGCCACGATTTCTTTTTCTTTGTAGCAGAAATTCTTCGTCCGCTGATCGTACTCGCTGAACAGCTTTTCAGCGGACATATAGGCAGCGCCTGCCACAGCAGATTGCCCCTTGCTGCGCTGGCGGATGGACACATCAAAGTGAGGACACGCCACGGTCGTCACCCCACTTTCCTTGGGTAGCCAGCTTGCTGGCGCAGGGCCGCGCCCCTGTTGATTTTGTTCCGCAGAACAAAATCTCAGAGCGACGAACCCCGTTCGGAGCGTGCCTCGCAGAGCGCAACCCCACGTGAAACGTGGATAGTTGCGACCTGTAACCAGGTACAATTCAAGTTTCTGCATCGGGTTCTGTGTCCTCCGTAGCTTGGGTCACGGCCCGTACAGCCTCGCTGATCAGCGTCTTTTCCATCGTCTGAACAGCCTCGGTATTGAATGCTGTTTGCAGTAGTTGGTACACCTGATCGTCAGTCAATAGCAGCGGGCGCTGCATGAAATGTTCCAGCATACCACCGCGAGTAAAGATACGGCGGTTGCGACGATTGCGTTCAAGCTGTTTTGCCTCGTGCTGCTTGATTTTCTTCTGATGCTCCAGTCGAGTAATTTCCTTTTCCGTCCGCTGTATTTTCTGTTCAATGGTTTTGTTGTTCATCATCAATTCTCCAATCTAAAAGGCGGCAGGGAGCGTATCCCTGCCGCGTAGTCGTATGGGTATGAATAGCGGTTATTCGGTAGCTGCCAGCTGCGCTTTGCGATCATCAATCAGCTTCTGCAGCCGCTGTTGGTTGGCTGGATAATTGAACAGGTACGCGAGATAATTCCGCACATCCTCGTTCGTCAGGATCTCCGGCTCCAGCAGAAATTCCTCCAGCATGATCGCACGGGTTGTCAGCCGGTTCTCATAAGCTTGCTTTTCCAGCTCGCGCCGCTGTTCTTTCAGCTGCTTGCGTTTTTCCTCAGCCTTTTGCAGCTTGACTTCGTTGCGCTCAATGCTGCGCTGAAGCCGCTGTTCGGTGGTCATTTTGGTTTCGTTGTTCATGGTCATAAGTCATCCTCTTTCTATAAGCTGCCGTCGTTACCTCCGTGGCGGGTGTTGTCGTGTGCGATGCCTTACGGAATGCACGGGGAGACGTCCGAATGATCAGCTGTGGTATTGCTGTTCCC
>JAFQIB010000140.1 GCA_017397765.1 Clostridia bacterium
GCGCACTGGTCGTTCGGCCATCACCGGGGCAAGCCCGGCGCTGGCTACGCTCGGCAAATGCAAGCATTTGCTCTCGCTAGTCGGCGCAAGCGCCTCCCTCATGCAAGCAGCTCTCCCGGCCGTTTGCTCGTGTAAGGAAGCTTTTCCTGACGGAAAAGCGCGAAAATCGCCGCACAGGGGCTTCGCCCCGTTTAACCGCCCCGATGGGGCTCGCCGATTTCCGATCTAAAGTCAGAGGGCTTGCGAGCCCTCCGACACCTCCCAGGGGTTGTTGATGGTCTGAGCCTCCCGCAGGAAGCGGGAGCCTGTTGTTGCTTAACAGCTGTGCAGGATGCGGATCGGGGCGCAGGGACCGGTATGGCGCATGCGTCAGAGAATGGGCTCAAAAACAGCATGCAGCAGCAGCACATATTCCACGTCGATTGGGTCGATCCGACCGTCATTACCGGTGTCGCACAGGGCAACGAAGGGGGAAACGTCCCAGCCGGCAAGTGACTGCAGCAGGATCAGGATGTCCTGCTCGTCAAAGGTATTGCTCCAATCCATGTCGCCGATCATCATCTGGCACTGGCGGCAGGTATTGGTGCTGTCCAGATCGTGCCGGACAGGGGCAAGGGTATCAAAGCAGGACCAGCAGAGGCTGCTGCAGTACAGGGCGTCCTGAAGGCTGTGGCTGATTCTGCCGTGCTGGATGGAAATGCCTGCAGCGTTCTTTGTGCCGCAGCCCTCGCAGACGGCGGTGGGGGAGGTGCAGGACCGGTAGTGGGCTTCCGTTCCGGTGCTCTTGCCGCAGTCCCGGCAGACGCCGCTGTGGCTGTCCGCGGTAATGGTAAACAGATAGGTGTGGTGCAGCGCTTCTTCCGGGATGTTGACCAGAGCGCCGGCCGCATTGCAGATTGTGCAGTAATTGGGATAATCACAGTTTGCCGTGTGCGGGCCCTCTGTCAGAACCTCGTTGCAGTCGATGCAGACGAGCCAGTGCCCGCTGCTGTTGAAGCCGTAGCGATAATGGTGCGCATCGGAGGTGATATAGATCCCCTCTGACAGCCCGCAGCCGCTGCAGACGTCGCTGCCATCTTCGGAGGTATGCAGCTCGCGGAGGCTGAGGGAGCCGCAATCGGAGCATTGATACCAGTGGTAGAGCTCGTCCTGCTGGGGGATGTCCTCGCCATGCTCCAGGAAGTCGAAATGAACGCCCGATGCGTTGCAGACCGTGCAGAAAACCGTGTCTGTGCAGGCCGTATAATGGCAGGAGGCGTAATGCTCCAGCTTGCAGGTCGGGCAATACAGCCAGTGATGGGTGCTGTCGTAATCCGGCATGGTCTTGGTGCCGCAGTTCGGACAGACAAAGTTGTTCCAGATGCTGACGAGGGATACCTGTTCTGCGCAGGCCGATTGCATGCTCACAAGGAGAAGCAGAAGCATCAGGAGAGGAATAATAGCTTTCTTCATGAGAAATATCCTCCGTTCTGGTCAGGAAAGAGGGTAGGGGCGTTGTGAATACCATGATTATACAGGAATTGCAGAGGACTGTCAAATCAGCAGACGAAGGCTTTGACAGCAAAGAAGAAACGGAAAAGAACACTTTGTCTGTTGAAAAACGGACGGGGGATTGTATATAATAGAAACAATCGCTGGAAACAGCAAATGGGATGTTGGAGGTACACAAGCAATGAAGAAGCTCCTTTCGATGCTCATGGCGCTGATGCTGCTGATGGGCTGCGCGGCGGCGGAGACCGCCGTGGGCTACACCGGTAACTGGCTGCTGAGCAGCATGGAGATGGGCGGCATGAAGCTGGATGTGAACCAGCTGTCGGCCTTGATGCCGGATGTGGATATGAGCGGTGTGAAGATTCAGCTCAATGCGGATGGCACGGCGATGCTTGCACTGCCTGACGAGGAACCGGAAAACGGCACCTGGTCGGAGACTGCGGGCGTTGTGACCATCACGGATGGAACCGGCGCGACGATCGAGGCTGTATACCAGGATGAAATGCTGGTGCTGGGCATGGAGGGTATGCGCATGACCTTTGCCCGCGAGGGCGCTGTGCCTGCCGCAACGGCGGAGGCCGCAACGGTGCTGTCCGGCGTTGCGCCGGCTGCCTTTGAGAAGCAGTGGATGCTGACCACTGCAAAGACGATGGGCATCGAATTCCCTGCGGCGCAGCTGGGGGCGGCGATGATTTTCACGCTGTCTGAAGACATTGGCATTCTGGGGATGGTGCAGGATGGCCAGCCGGTCTATGCGGAGATCTCTTACAATGTGTATGAGCAGGAGGGCGTCGGCACGGTGCTGGATCTGACCGCGGTCAATCCGGAGACCGGCGAGAGCAGCGTGCTGCTGTCGCTGAACATGCTCTCCGACAACACGCTCACCTTCAGCACAGAGGTCGAGGGCATGACGGTGATGTACATTTTCGAGGAAGTTAAGGAAGAAGCGGCGGAATAAGCGCTGCAGACGGGAGCGGGATGCGGATGCATCCTTCTCCTTTTTGATTGCCGGTATCGGGGAAGCTGCCGCTGTCTGCCTGAATTGTAAAATCTTCGCCGATGGGTTGCGGCGGGAGGGAACAGGGTGTATAATCAGAGGGAAGGGTTCACCAATGCTTTACAAGGGAGGAAACACAATGAAGAAACTGCTTTCTGTGCTGCTGGCGATGCTGCTGCTGGGCGGCACTGCTTTCGCCGAAACTGAGGACTATACCGGCAGCTGGATGCTGACCGGCGCGGAGATCGGCGGCATGCAGCTGGATGCGGCGGCGCTGGGCATGGACGGAACGATGACGCTGAATCCGGACGGGACCATGGTGATGGTCTCCAACGGCGTGGAGGAAACGGGCACCTGGACGCTGGAGGACGGCGCGATCGTTGCGACGGACCCGGCCGGCGATGTGCTGGCCTTTGTGCCCGGGGACGGTACGCTGTCTGCGGAGCGGGATGGCGTGAAGCTGATCTACAGCCGTTGGGAGGATCGGAGCGCCTATGTGGGCACCTGGATTCTGACGGCGGTGGGCGCAGCCGGTAAGACTGTTGCACCGGAGAAGGTAGGCGTTGACGCCTATATGAACCTGTATGAGGACGGTACCTGCGACGCCCATGCCAATGGCGTGGACGAGGCTGGCACCTGGGCAATCACCGAGACCGGCATTACCACCACCGGCGGTGGCACCACCGACGTCTACACTTATGCCGATGGCCTGCTGGTGCTGGAGCAGGAGGGCTTGCAGCTGATGTTCACCCACTATGTCCCGCTGTTTAACCTGACGACGGCGGATTTCAACGGCGTGTGGCAGTACACCTACGCTGAAATCTATGATTATGAGGCTGGCAGCTCGGAGTATGTGGACGCCGAGGAGGAGGGTGTCAGCATGACACTGACGCTGCAGGACGGTGAAGGCAAGCTGGAGATCGTAAGCGCCGAGGGGACGGAAGCATACCTTGGCGAGTGCGTGGTGGAAGAGATCGAAGACTGGGGCTCTGTGCTGTACTTCCTGGGGCTGGATGAAACCGGCGCGCAGGATGGCAGCGGCCTGACGCTGCTGATGTATCCGGGCGATGAGCTGGTCTGGTATGAGTACGACGAAGAGACCAACGTGGAATATTACAATAACTTCGTGCTTGCGCAGTAATAAACATCCGGGGAGGCGGCTACGGCTGCCTCCTTTTCAGTTGCGGCAAAGCGGATTGTGTGGTATACTATCAAATGGTAATATAGGGGAGGTGCGGGCATGGAGAGGCTGGAACGCATCCGTGGCTGCCTGCTGGCAGGTGCGGCAGGAGATGCGCTGGGCTACCAGGTGGAGTTCCTGTCCAGGGACAGCATCCTGGCGCAGTATGGCGAAGGCGGCGTCCGCACCATGGGCAATCGGATCTCCGATGATACCCAGATGACGCTCTTTACTGCCGAGGGGCTGCTGAACGGATTGCACCATCATATGCCGATACCCGATTGCGTCTATCAGAGCTATCTGGACTGGTACCGGACGCAGCGGCCTGATGCAGCAGGCGGATGCTTTGCTGCTGAAAGCACACTGCTGAAGGAACCGGGGCTCTACCGGCAGGAAGCGCCCGGCATGAACTGCCTGCATGCGCTGGGCAGCGGCCGGATGGGGACACTGGATACGCCGATCAACCATTCCAAGGGCTGCGGCGGTGTGATGCGCGCTGCTCCCTGCGGCATGCTCCGGCTGCCGGGGCTTGCGGAGGATGAAGACGCCTATGCCCTGCAGGGCGCGATGGCGGCGGCGGTGACCCACAGCCATATCCTCGGCTATGTGCCGGCGGCGATGCTGGCGGATATCGTGCATGGCATTCTTCAGGAGGACGGCAGAACGCTCCGGGAGATCATCCTGGACAGCCTGCGCCGGACGATGCGGCTGTTTTCGCCGCCAATCGAGCCGGCGGAGGGCTGCGAGGCGCAGACGGGCACGTCGGACGGCACGCTGGCGGAAATGCTGCTGTTTTCCGGGCTGATCAGGCGGGCTGTCAAGCTGGCTGCATCGGATGTTCCGGACGACGAAGCGATCCGGCAGCTGGGCGAGGGCTGGGTCGGCGAGGAAGCCCTTGCTATCGCAGTATACTGTGTGCTGCGGCACCCGGCGGATCTGACGGATTGTCTGTGCGCGGCGGTCAGCCATGATGGGGACAGTGATTCCACCGGCGCGGTGGCAGGCAATATCCTCGGCGCCTGGCTGGGCGCGGAGGCGATCCCCACGGACTGGCTGGCAGCCCTGGAAATGCGGCAGGTCGTTGACGATATGGCTGTGAAGCTGAATAAAGCAGGACGAAATTGACGGAGGACGGCATGCGTCCCATCTATGATATGCTCAGGGAAGCGGCGAACCGCGCCAGCTTCCATATGCCGGGCCATAAGGGCCGGGCGCCCTTCGGCGCGGCGGATCTGTACGCGCTGGATACCACGGAGCTGCCCCAGACCGACGATCTCTATGCGCCGGAGCGGGGTGTCGCGGCTGCCCAGCAGCTGTATGCCCGGGCGGCCGGCGCGGCAAGCACCATCTTCCTCACTAACGGCTCCAGCGCCGGCATCCATGTGATGCTGCAGCTGTATGCCCGCGAGGGGGATACGGTGCTGCTGCCCCGCAACGCTCATCTTTCCGCAGTGAACGGCTGCATCATGGGCGGGCTGAAGGTCCGCTGGCTGCCGGTCTCCATGACGGAGGACGGGCTGTGCTATCTGAAGGAAGCGGACGTGATCGCGGCGATGGATGCCCATCCGGAGGCGAAGACCGTGCTGCTGACCCGCCCGGATTACTATGGCTGCCTGCTGCCGCTGGAGAATATCGCAGCGGCGGCCCATGCCAGAAACATCCGGGTGGTGGTGGATGAGGCGCACGGCGCACATTTTCCCTGGATGGCAGGAATTGCGTCTGCCGGGGCCTGCGGCGCGGACGCCTGGGTGCAGTCCGTGCATAAGACGCTGCCCGGCCTGACCGGCTCGGCGGTGCTGCACCTGAAGGATGGGGCGGATCATGCTCGGGCGCTGATGCTGCTGCGTCGGGAGCAGACCAGCTCACCCTCCTTCATTCAGCTCCTGTCCATCGACGACGCCAGGGCTTTCATGGCCGAGCGGGGCGAAACCGGGCTGCGCGCTGTGACTGCTGCTGCGGCGGAGGTGCGCAGAGCGCTGCCATCGCTTGGCTATCGGGACGCCCATGACCTGTGGGCGGATACCGGACTGGCCTTTGACCCGACGCGGCTGGTCATTGATGCGCCCCAGGGCGGCAAGGCGCTGGCGGAAAGCCTGCGGGATTGCGGGATAGACACGGAAATGTTTGACCTGCGCCGCACGGTGCTGATCCTGACGGCCATGGACAGCCCGGAGGACGTCCTGCGGCTAATCTCTGTGCTGAAGGAGATCCCGCCGGTCCGGGCAGAGGTTCCGCCTCTGCCTGTGCTGACGGAGATCCCGGCGCGGGCGATGGAGGTCCGGGCTGCGGCGATGGCGGATTGTGAATATGTGCCGCTGCGGCAGTGCGCAGGACGGATCGCAGCCTGCTCCGCCGGATTGTATCCGCCGGGTGTGCCGCTGGTTTGCCCGGGGGAGAGAGTGCCGGAGGAAGTGGCTGACCGGCTGATGTATGCAAAGAATCAGGAACGCTTTGGCGTGGAAGGAGATATGTTGTTATGCGTAAGTGTGTGATTTTTGATCTGGACGGTACGCTGACCCGGTCGGAGGAGGGCATCTGGAACAGCGTGAAATATGCGGCGGAGAAGCTGGGCTTCCCCGAGCCGGATGCAGCGACGCTGCGCAAGTTCATCGGCCCTCTGCTGGCTTATTCCTTCCGCGAATACATGGGCATGGATGATGCGATGGCCGACAAGGCGGTGGAGACCTATCGCGAGCGGTACAATGTGGTGGGCCTGTTTGAAAACCGGGTCTTCCCGGGTATCCGCCGTCTGCTGCGCACGCTGAAGCAGGAGGGCTGGTACATCGCAGTAGCGACCGGTAAGCCCCAGCTGACCTCCGAACGCGTTATTGCCCATTTCGGTCTGGATAAATATATTGAAAAGATCGTCGGCCCCACGGCGGACCGCAAGGCGGAGAAAACGGAGCTGATCCTCGCTGCCCTCCCGGAAGCCTGGGACGAGGCGTGGATGATCGGCGACCGCAAGTTTGATATCGAGGGCGCGATCGGCGCGGGCGTGAAGTCTGTCGGCGTGGGCTACGGCTACGGCTCCGAGGCGGAGCTGCGCGATGCTGGCTGCACGGCCTATTGCGCAACGGTGCAGGAGGTGATCGACCTGCTGTGCCCCGGCGCGGTGCCGCCTTCCGGCGCATTCCTGTCCATTGAGGGCCTGGACGGCAGCGGTAAGGGCACGCAGATCCGCCTGTTGACGGACACCATCGACCGCTTCGGCTTTGAGCTGGTGCTCAGCCGGGAGCCCGGCGGCTGCCCCATCTCCGAAAAGCTGCGTGAGATCGTGCTGGACAAGAACAATGCGGAGATGGATGATATCACCGAAGCGATTCTCTACGCTGCGGCCCGTGCCCAGCATGTGCGCCAGGTGATCCGCCCTGCGGTGGCGGCGGGCAAGGTGCTGCTGTGCGACCGCTTTGTGGATTCCTCCGTGGCCTATCAGGGCGGCGGCCGTCAGCTGGGCGTGCAGAAGGTGCTGGATATCAATGCGCCTGCGGTGGACGGTACCATGCCGATGGCGACCATCTATCTGGACGTGGATCATGAAACGTCCCTCAAGCGCCGTGCTGCAGCGACGGAGCTGGACCGGATGGAGCTGGCGGGGGATTCCTTCCACGCCCGGACGGAGGCCGGCTATCGCGAGCTGATCCGTCGCGATCCGGAGCGTTTCATTGTGGTGGATGCGACCCGCACGCCGG
The DNA here is from genome assembly GCA_017397765.1 of Clostridia bacterium. GTDB lineage: Bacteria > Bacillota > Clostridia > Christensenellales > Aristaeellaceae > UBA11524. The sequence continues at coordinate 7,358 of JAFQIB010000140.1, forward strand.
AGGAGATTGGCCGGGAGATCGCGCAGCGGGTCATCGGAAGGCTCATGGAGGCGGAATAAGTGGCAGAGCGGATTGTAGTGGGCATGTCCGGCGGCGTGGATTCCTCGGTGGCGGCGCTGCTGCTCAAGCAGCAGGGCTACGACGTGGTGGGCGTGTTCATGAAAAACTGGGAGGAAGAGGGCGAGGACGGGGTCTGCACCGCCGAGGAAGACTGGAATGATGTGCGGCAGGTCTGTGAAACCATCGGAATCCCGTATTATGCGGTGAATTTTGCCCAGGAATACTGGGATCGGGTATTCAGCTATTTCCTGGATGAATACCGGGCAGGCCGCACGCCCAATCCGGATGTGCTGTGCAACCGGGAGATCAAGTTCAAGGCATTCCTCGACTTTGCCATGCAGCTTGGCGCCTCCAAAATGGCGACAGGTCATTTTGTTCAGACCAACGAGCGGGGAGAGCTGCTGCGGGGTGCTGACGGCAACAAGGATCAGAGTTATTTCCTTTATATGCTCCATGACGAGCAGCTTCGCAAGGCGATGTTCCCCGTCGGGCATATGACCAAGGCGGAGGTGCGCAGGATTGCTGAGGAGCATGGGCTGGTCAACAGCAAGAAGAAGGACTCCACCGGCGTGTGCTTCATCGGTGAGCGCCGGTTCAAGACCTTCCTGCAGGAATTTCTGCCCGCCCAGCCCGGCGATATGGTTGCGCCGGACGGCAAGGTCGTGGGCCGTCATGACGGCCTGATGTATTATACGCTTGGTCAGCGGCGCGGACTCGGTATTGGCGGCTGTGGTGACGGACGGAGCTGGTTTGTCATCGGAAAGGACCTGGAGAAGAATGTGCTGCTGGTGGCGCAGGGCGAGGACCACCCGATGCTCTATTCGACGCTGTCGATAGCCGGAGGCGTGACCTGGGTGGGGGAGGCTCCCATCGGTATTGGCGAAACGCTGCGCTGCACCTGCAAATACCGCTATCGCCAGACGGATGGCCCGGTTGAAGCGATGCTGCAGCCGGATGGCAAGCTGCTGATCCGGGCGCTGGAGCCCCAGCGGGCAGTGACGCCAGGCCAGAGTGCGGTGCTTTATCTGGGCGAACGCTGCATCGGCGGCGCGGTCATAGAGCAGATTCTGGACGCTGGAAAGACGAACATCCCGGGCAAGTGATACCCGGGATGTTCGATTTATTTCCGGAACATTCGCTGCACAGAAAAAAGCAAATGTTCGATAAACTGAAAAGCTTTGAAAAAAAGTTCAAAAAATCTCAAAAAAGGTGTTGACTTTTCAAAAGGATGATGATAAGATAAACAAGCTCGCTCACGGAGCAATCCTGAGCGCGGCACTGAACCTTGAAAACGATACAGACAAGAAAGAAACGCAAAGATAGAGACAGTAATTCCGAATGAGTTGAAACTTGGCCGGGGAAACCGGTTAAGAAATAAACAGGATTAAATGAAAGAGTTTGATCCTGGCTCAGGA
>JAFQIB010000019.1 GCA_017397765.1 Clostridia bacterium
GGCTTCACTCGATCATTGCAAGCAATGATCTGCGTTCGTCGGCTTTACCGACCTTCATTCGAGTTTGAACGGCAACTCTGTAATTCAAGTATATCGCAGCGAAATGGAAAGTCAACAACGAAAAAGGAAACCGGTTTCCTCGTTGCAATCCTTATAAATCAACGGTTTTACGATTGCCCTCCCGAAAGAAAAGAGTGATAATACACTGGTTTCTATAGTTTGACAGATAAGAGGGCAGCCCGCATCGCAGGCTGCCCTTTCCCTATACTCCCGTCAATCATATGCATCGTAATACACAATCTCGGCCAGCACGATCTCCTCCGCCCGCGCCTTGATGTTGTTCATTCTGCCAACCCACGCCATCTGGTCACGGCCTTTCAGCTCCTCCGTCACGCCTTCGGCTTTCTTCATTTGGGCGATCAGCCTGTCCAGTAGTTCCGTGGCTTCGCGGTTGATCTGCGCCAGGTGTTCAAACAGCCGCCCTGTAACAACCAGCTGATTCAGCAGCACCGGCTTGTGGTCAATCAGATACTTCCTGCGCATCCGTCCATACATGCCGATCGGTCCGCTCTGCTGCAGAAGCTCAAATACCGGGTAGAGGATGCTGTCCACTTCCTTGTAGGTCAGTTCCAGATTCTGATTGCTCATTGTTCTTCTCCCTTCGTCTTTTCCATACCAGCCAGAATATCCGTCATCATGCGGATGATTTCCATCAGTTCAAGGTTGATGCTGCTGCCGGCTTCGATCCGTTTCAGTTCTGCCAGCACATCGCTCAGCAGGGAACGCAGTGCCTTGAAGACGCGGGCGTTGCCCTTGACGACCACATCGTGGTTCAGCAGTTTCTGAATGATGTAGTCTTGTTTGGTCATGCCGCACATCTGGACGGCGGTGTCCAGCTGTGCGTTCTCCTCAGGCGACATGCGGAAGGCAACGGTCTTGCTGCGCCAGCGGTTGTGACGATCCAATGCTTTCTGGGACATAATTTATGCTCCTTTCTGTGTGCGCTCGATATCGAGCCGGGTGGCCATTTCAGCCTGTCGGGAGGGAAACAGGTGCGCGTAGTTGTAGGTAATGTCAATGCTCTCGTGACCGACGCGGTCAGCGATGGCAATGGCGGAGAAACCCATATCAATCAGCAACGAGATATGCGAATGGCGGAGGTCATGGATCCGGATGCGTTTTACGCCAGCCTTCTCGGAGCCGACCTGCATATCCCGCTGCAGCTGGCTCTTGGACATGGTGAAGATCCGCTCGTCGGGCTGGAGGTCGTAGAAAGTTTTGAAGTAATCCTGCATCTCCTCGCACAGGAACGGCGGCATCTGCACGGTGCGATTGCTCTTCGCCGTCTTGGGTGTGGTGATAACGTCGCGCCTGTCGATGCGCTGGTAGGACTTGTTGATCCTCACCGTGCCTCGCTCGAAGTCGAAATCACCCGGTGTCAGCGCCAGCATTTCGCCCTCGCGCAGGCCGCACCAGTAGAGCATCTCAAAGGCGTAGTAGGAATCCGGTTTGTCCATCATCACCTCGGCGAATTTCAGATACTCCTCCTTTGTCCAGAAGGACATCTCCCGGCTCCGGGCTTTGCCCATGTTGCCGACCTTGGCAGCCGGATTGCTGGCGAGGCCGTAATGCTTCACCGCGTGGTTGAACAGGCAGGAGAGCTGATTATGGATCGTTTTGAGATATACGGGCGAATAAGGCCGCCCGTTCTCGTCGCGGTAATTCAGCATGATGTTCTGCCAGGTCATCACGTCGCGTGTGGTGATCTCGCTCATTTTCTTTTTGCCGAAGTAAGGCACAAGCTTTGTCCGGATGACGTTCTCCTTCATCCGCCAGGTGGTTTCCTTCAGGCGGGTACGCATGTCCTTGGCGTACTCATCCACAAAGGAGGCAAAGGTCATGTCCAGATCGGCGGTGGTTTTGTTCAGTTGTTCACGCTCCCAGGCGAGGGCCTCGCGCTTGGTGGCAAAGCCTCGCTTCTGGGTCTGCCGGCGCGCGCCGGTAAAGTCGGTATAACGATAAATCACGCGCCAGGTGTTGGTCTTTTCTTCCTTGTATACAGACAATTCATCACATCCCTTCGTTCATGCCGTAATAGGTCTTTTCAAAGAAGAACCGCGTGTTGATGCGGCCGGTAATCGTTCGGTAGCCCTTGGCTTTCAGCTCCTCGTTGAGCTCGCGGATAATCTTGTAGGCGTAGGGCTTGGAAATACTCAGAATTTCCGCCACGTCCTCTGCCCGCAGGAAGGGCTTTTTCATCATTTCAGTCATCATATCACCTCGGATCTGTAGCATAGATTGCTCAAGATACTAAGCATCTACCGTTAATATAACGAAGCAAGCGCACTAAACATTGCAAGTTAAGTGAAATTTCTTAAACTTTTTTGCTTGGTAGTCTTGACGGATGCTAAACAAATCAGCTATACTGTGTTTATGAAGTATCCCAAAGGAGCTGACAACGATGGCAACAGGCGAGCGCATCAAGCATTTCCGCAGTCTGCGCGGCATGACGATGAAATATCTCGGACAGGAAGTGGGCTTCAGCGAAAGCACCGCCGACGTCCGTCTGGCACAGTATGAATCCGGTTCCCGTACGCCCAAGGCTGACCTGATCGAGAAGCTGGCGGAAGCCCTGGAGGTTTCGCCCCGTGCACTGGCTGTACCGGATATCGACAGCTATATCGGTCTGGCTCATACCTTGTTCACGCTGGAGGACCGCTATGGCCTCAAGGTCGGCGAGATCGACGGTGAGGTTTGCCTGCGGTTGGACAAGTCGAAGGGCATGACCTACCTGAACATGTTGGACATCCTGCTTGCATGGCAGGAACAGGCGGCGAAGCTGGAGGCCGGAGAGATCACGAAGGCTGACTACGATCAATGGCGATACACCTACCCTCATCCGAAAGATTGATGGCAACACAAAAGGCTCTGACCGACAATGCATGTCAGTCAGAGCCTTTGTTATTCTCTTGGATAATGGTCAGGCAACAGAATGTTGCCAAATCGTTGCCAGCGGGGATGTTCAACGCCGCAAAGCCTTGATTTTCAAGGGGTTGCGGTGAAGCGACATCACTCCCACTCAATCGTGCCAATGGGCTTGGGCGTCAAATCCATCACCACGCGGTTGATGCCTTCGACCTCGTGGGTGATGCGGTTCGTGATCTTGTGGAGCAGGGGGTAGGGGATCTCCTCGATGGTGGCGGTCATGGCATCGGTGGTGTTCACCGCGCGGATGATGGCCGGCCAGCCTTCGTAGCGCTTGCCGTCGCGCACGCCCACGGACTTGAAGTCCGGCACGGAGATGAAGTACTGCCAGACCTTACCGGCCAGGCCGGCGATGGCGAACTCCTCGCGGAGAATGGCGTCGGCTTCGCGCAGGGCATGCAGACGGTCGCGGGTGATCGCGCCCAGGCAGCGTACGCCCAGACCGGGGCCGGGGAAGGGCTGACGATAGACCATGTCGTGGGGCAGGCCGAGGGCCTCGCCGACCACGCGCACTTCGTCCTTGAAGAGCAGCTTCACGGGCTCGCAGAGCTGGAAGGTCATGCCGTTGGGCAGGCCGCCGACGTTGTGATGGGCTTTCACGCCGCCGTCGGATTCCAGGATGTCGGGGTAAATGGTGCCCTGGGCCAGGAACTTCACGTTCTCCAGCTTCTCAGCTTCTTCGGCAAAAACGTCGATGAATTCACCGCCGATGATCTTGCGCTTCTTCTCGGGCTCGGCAACATCGACCAGCTTGTCCAGGAAACGGTCGGTTGCGTCGATATAGATGAGGTTGGCGTCCATCTGATTGCGGAACACCTCGATAACCTGCTCGCTTTCGCCCTTGCGCATCAGGCCGTGGTTGACATGCACACAGACCAGCTGCTTGCCGATGGCCTTGACCAGCAGGGCCGCGACCACGGAGGAATCGACGCCGCCGGAAAGCGCCAGCAGAACCTTGTTGTCACCCACCTGCTCTTGCACGGCGGGAATCACTTCGTCAAGGAATGCCTTGGCCAGTTCGGGGGTGGTGATGCGCACCATGTCGTCGGGGCGCTTCATGCTGTCCAGAAAAATGCTCATTGGAAAGACCTCCTGTTACTCGATGAAGTAGGGATCTTACTCATTGGGGTTTACAATAACAAAAATATTATACAGAAATGAAGCCGGTCTGTAAAGCAGGAATTTGCAGGGGTTGGAGGTTTTTTGGCAGTTTTTTGCGCAGGAATCCCGTCGTGTCGGATGTGGTGGATTTTTGTCCGGTGGAGAAAAACTTATCTGCGCTGAACCTCTGCCCAGGCAGCCCCCAGAAGCGGATGAAGCCATGCGAGCGTACCTTCGATATGTTCGTACTGGCGGTAGAAGCTTTCCACCACCATGGTGAGGTACAGAAACAGATCGTACCAGGCGAGGCGCCGCTGCTCTGCGGGGGAGAAGGTTGTCTGTCCGTATCCGGCGAGGAAGGCGGCGGGGCGGTTGTGACGGCGGAAACGGTCATCCATGAGGGGCTCGCCCCACATGGCACGTTCCCAATCAATCACGCCGCTGAGTTCGCCCTGCGTCACGAAGATATTGCCTTCCCACATGTCCCAATGGACGAGGGAGGACGTTTTGACTTCATCAAAGACTGCGTGGTCAGCTTCCAGAAGGGACAGCAGCGTGTCGGCGGTCATAGGCAGCTGGATGCTGCGGGCCTGGGCGTCCCGGAGTACGTTCTTGAACAGATAGCGGATCAGCTCGTACAGGGCAGGGAATCGTCTTTCGTCGCCCAGCAGCCCAAAGGCGTCGCTGCGGATGGCGGCCATCCGGCGCTGGAATACGCCGACCTGAGTGTGTACACGGTCGATGACATCCTCGGAAAGCTCAGAACGGCAGGCGGAAAAGCTTCTGCCGTTCAGGCATGCCATGAAGAAATAGCTGCCGGAGCAGCGGGTGTGGCTGAAATCAACATATTGCACCTGCGGCACAAGGAGAAAGCCCTGCGCCCGGAGGATGCGCATGGCGGTGACCTCTGCCTGCATCAGATGGATCTCGTTGGAGAGAAGACCGGATGCATCCGCTGCGGCAATCTTGAGTACGGATGCGCTGCCATCTGTGAAATCCACCCGGTAGGCTGCGTTGAACATGCCTTCGGTCAGCTCGGTAATGCCGGATACGGCTTTACAGGGGAATGCGTCGGCGCATAGCTGATGCAGCACCTGAGTCGTCTGATGGTTCTTTGTGATGCTCATGGAAACCTCCGGATGCATTGCTGGATATAGTATAGCGCATACCTGGGATTATCGCAAGAAGAAGTGTGACAACGAAAGATGTGTTAGCTTACTTGTAAACTAACAAAGAACAACACGAATGTCGTGAATGGGAAATATATTCCCTGAAATTTTGAAGAAAGTAGTAAAACTGTATTGACAGAGCTGCAGACTGTGAGGTATAATGTTCTGGAAGCTAACGGTAAACTTAACAAAGGAGGTTCGCCTGTGCTGACAAATGAAATGAAGTGCCATCTGACGGAGAAGATTCTGCCGTTCTGGGAAAACCTGACCGACTGGGAGCGGGGTGGCTGGTATGGCTATGTGGACAAGGATCTGAACGTCCGCCGGGACGCCCACAAGGGCTGCATCCTCAACAGCCGCGTGCTGTGGACGTTTGCCACGGCAGCCCGCGTGCTGAAGAATGACGAGTATCTCAAGTATGCCCGGCATGCGCTGGCCTTTATGGAGCGCTTTGAGGACAAGGAGCGCGGCGGCGTGTACTGGTCTGTGACCGCGGAGGGCGAGCCGCTGGACAAGACCAAGCATACCTACTGTCAGGCCTTTGCCATCTACGGTCTGGCGGCGTATATGCGGGCGGTGGGGGAGAATGATCCCCTCTATGCCGTCGCACGGGACCGGGCCTTCCGCCTGTTCAACGTGATCGAGCATCACTGCTCTGACGAGGGCGGCTACGGCGAGGCCTTTGAGCCGGATTATTCGCCCGCGGGCAATGAGAAGCTCTCTGACAACCCCAAGCTGATGGCGCGCGGCGAGGTTGCCCAGCGCACGATGAATACCCTGCTGCATGTGCTGGAGGCCTATGCGGAGTTCTACCGTGCCGTGCCGGACGAGGAAGTCCGCGAGGCAGGGGAAAAGTGCCTGCAGCGTTTCCTGAAGGTGATGTACAACCAGCCGGCGCGCCGCCTGGAGGTGTTCTACGACAAGGATTACCGCAGCTTGCTGGACATGCAGTCCTACGGCCACGATATCGAGGCCTCCTGGCTGATGTGGGATGCGGTGGAGGCGCTCATTCCCGAAGCGGAGCGCAAGCCCTACCGGGAGATGTGCCTGACTCTGGCGGAGGCTACCTGTGAGCGGGCCTTCACCGACCACGGCATGGAAAACGAGATCGTGGAGGGCGAGGTGGAGCACACCCGCATCTGGTGGGTGCAGGCGGAAACCGTCCTGGGCTTCGCGGAGGCCGGGCGCCTCACCGGCGACCAGCAGTGGCTGGATCGGGTGGCGCAGCAGTGGGCCTACATCCAGCGGGTGATCGTCGATCCCCGCGAGGGCAGCGAATGGTACTGGTCCACCGAGGAGAACGGCGTGCCGACCAGCAAGCCGATCGTCGAGGAGTGGAAATGCCCCTACCACAACGGCCGGATGTGCCTGCGCATGATCGAGAAGGCGTGAGCAACGGCGCAATGATTTGAAAAGGAACGAGGGAAGGAGGTGCAGCTGCGATGGGTGTAACCATGCGCGAGCTGGGCAAACGGCTGGGTGTGAGCGCGGTGACGATCTCCAAGGCGCTGGCCGGCAAGAGCGGCGTGAGCGAGGAGATGCGGCAGAAGATCATCCAGCTGGCGGATGAATTGGGGTATGTCAACCCGAACCAACCGACGCGGCCCGGAAGCGGGCTGGACGTCGGCATCCTGGTGCCGGAGCATTTCTTTTCCAACGATACCTTCTATGCCATGTTCTACAAGCAGCTGCTGCAGCTGCTGAGCGAGAACGGCCACTTCGGCATGCTGGAGCTGATCACGGAGGAGATGCAGCGGACGCTGCTGCTGCCCAACCTGCTGCGCAGCAGGCGGGTAGATGCGCTGATCCTGCTGGGCCAGCCCAAGGCGGCGTACACACGCCTGCTGGTGGAGCAATCCCAGCTGACGGGGCAGGCGCTGCCGATCGTGGCGCTGGACTTCCATGATCCCTCCATTCCCGTGGACGCCATCGTCGGTGACAGCGTCTACGGCGCGGCGATGATGACCCGCTGCCTGATCGAGAACGGACACCGGGACATCGGCTTCCTGGGCAATGTAAAGGCGACCAGCTCCATCATGGAGCGGTATCTGGGCTTTGCCTCGGAGATGCTCCGGAACGATCTGGCCATCCGGCCCGAATGCATCCTGGCGGACCGCACGGACGACAATGTTACCCATCCTGCTGTGCTGCCGGAGAAGATGCCCACCGCCTTTGTCTGCAACTGCGACCTGGTGGCCCGGCCTTTCATTGACCAGCTGCAGAAGGCCGGCTACCGTGTGCCGGAGGATATCTCCATCGTCAGCTATGACGACTTCAACAATGTGCCCGGATCGCTGCCGCTGACGACCTTCCGGGTGGATACCCCGGCCATGTGCCGCATTGCTGTGCAGCTGGTGGAAAGCCGCTGCAAGGGCGTTGCCAAGCCGGTTTCACGCATCGTCGTGGGCGGCGAGGCAGTCTACCGTGACTCTGTTTCCCCTGTGTGAACCACAATCAATATAGAAAGAGGTAATCTGACATGTCTGTGAAGATTCTTGGCTGCAACTCCCTCCCCAACATCCCCTGGCAGGACAAGCCCGCCGACCTGAAGACCTCTGCCCCTGTCTGGCGCTACACCGAGAACCCCGTCATGGGCCGCAACCCCGTGCCGGAAATCGCCCGCATCTTCAACTCCGCCGTGGTGCCGTGGGAGGACGGCTACATCGCCGTGCTGCGCGGCGAGCAGGTCAATGGCGTACCCCATGTGTACCTGGGCCACTCCAAGGACGGCATCCACTGGGACGTGGAGCACAACAAGGTGCCCTTCGTGGATGAGAACGGCAACCCCAAGATGCCCCACTACGCCTACGATCCCCGTCTGGTGAAGGTGGACGACACCTACTACATCATCTGGTGCACCGACTTCTTCGGCGCGTCCATCGGCATGGCCAAGACCAAGGATTTCAAGACCTTCACCCGCATCGAGAACCCCTTCATCCCCTTCAACCGCAATGCTGTGCTCTTCCCCCGCAAGATCAACGGCATGTTCAAGATGATGTCCCGTCCTTCCGACTCCGGCCACACCCCCTTCGGCGACATCTTCGTGTCCGAGTCTCCCGACATGGAGTACTGGGGACATCACCGTCATGTGATGGGCCGCGGCTCCAAGTGGTGGGAGTCCGTCAAGATCGGCTCCGGCGCGGCGCCCATTGAGACCAGCGAGGGCTGGCTGCTGTTCTACCACGGCGTGGCCACCACCTGCAACGGCTTCGTGTACTCCATGGGCGGCGCGATCCTGGATATCAACGAGCCCAGCAAGGTGCTCTACCGCTGCGAAAACCACTTGCTGACCCCCGAAGAGCCCTACGAGGTGACCGGCTTCGTGCCCAACGTCGTGTTCCCCTGCGCCACGCTGCAGGATCCCGACACCGGCCGCATCGCCATCTACTACGGCGCCGCCGACACCAACGTCGGCCTGGCCTTCACCAACGTGGACGAGATCGTCACCTACATCAAGGAGCACTCCGACCTGCAGTGGGGCGACGATATCCCTGATGTGAATTACTGATTCACATCAGGATAATGCGGAATTCGGAATGCGGAATTCGGAATTGAGAATGGAGAACCATTCTGTTCTGCAGACGACATTCCGGGTTCCGCATTTCTGATTTGCGCTAAAGGTGAATACGATAAAGGGTATGCTATGCTGGTTCAGACGAAGAAAGCTGAATGAATTCAGTCCACCAGCTAAATTCCGCATTCCGAATTCCTAATTCCGAATTTCTAAGGAGGTACTCCTATGCAGCCCCGTTCCTTCGCCTCCCTGATGGAGGCCTACGAGCGCGTCATTTCCCGCCCGAACCCGGTCAATGAGCGCTTCTACAACGGCCTGTTCACCCGGTATGAAAACCCCGTGCTGACCCGTCAGCACATCCCGCCTTTCTGGATGTATGACGCCAACCCCGAGACCAATCCCTACATGATGCAGCGTCTGCCCGTCAACGCGACGATGAACTCCGGTGCGATCAAGCTGAACGGCAAGTACTGCCTGGTGGTGCGCGTCGAGGGTCAGGACCGCAAGTCCTTCTTTGCCGTGGCGGAATCCGACAAGCCCACCGAGGGCTTCCGCTTCCGCGACTATCCCGTGGTGCTGCCCGATACCTGTGCGGAGGAGACCAATGTGTATGACATGCGTCTGACTCAGCACGAGGACGGCTGGATCTACGGCGTATTCTGCTCCGAGAGCAAGGATACCAACGTGAACGATCTGTCCGCAGCTGTGGCAGCGGCGGGCATCGTCCGCACGAAGGATCTGGAAAACTGGGAGCGCCTGCCCAACCTGAAGACCCTGCGCAGCCCCCAGCAGCGCAACGTGGTGCTGCATCCCGAATTTGTGGAGGGCAAGTACGCCTTCTACACCCGCCCGATGGATGATTTCATCGAGACCGGCTCCGGCGGCGGCATCGGCTTCGGCCTGTGCGAGGACATCACCAACGCGGTGATCGACGAGGAGAAGATCATCTCTGCCCGCAAGTACCACACCATCACCGAGAGCAAGAACGGCGCGGGCGCAACGCCCATCAAGTGCGACAAGGGCTGGATCCACATCGCCCACGGCGTGCGCAACACGGCTGCCGGTCTGCGTTATGTGCTGTATGCCTTCATGACCGATCTCAATGACCCCACCAGGGTGATCGGCGAGCCCTCCGGCATGCTGCTGGGCCCGCTGGGGCATGAGCGCATCGGCGACGTGTCCAACGTGGTGTTCACCAACGGCGCGATTGCGGACGATGACGGCAAGGTGTACATCTACTACGCATCCTCCGATACCCGCATGCATGTGGCGGAAACGGATATCGGCCGCCTGTGCGACTATCTGCTCAACACCCCGGCCGATCCCCTGCGCAGCCCTGACTGCGTGAAGCAGCGGTGCGAGCTGATCGCGAAGAACCTGGCATTCCTGAAGAAGTAAGGAGGCGCGCCTATGTTCAAGGTATCGCCGCTGTTTGGCGACCATGCGGTCCTGCCCGTCGGCAAGGAGCTGCGCATCTTCGGCGCGGCGGACGAGGGCGAGGTCATCCGGGCGAGGCTGACCGCTGCGGACGGCGCCGTGACCGGCGAAGGCGAAGTCACCGCCCGGAACGGTCGCTTCCTCATCCACCTGCCGGCGCAGAAGATGAATGCCGCTCCCCTGACACTGACCCTGACTTCCGATTCCGCTGAGTACACAGCCAACGATCTGCGGATCGGTCTTGTCTTTATGGCGGGCGGCCAAAGCAATATGGAGTGGGGCTTGTGGAATGCCGAGGGCGGTCGGGAGGTCATCAGGACCCATGAGGACGCTGACTTGCGCTACTTCAATGTGCCCCGTGTGTCCGTGCTGGACGAAGCCGGCCTGGCGGCCCATGAGGCGGCCCACTGGCAGCAGATCGCGCCCCATGTCGGCGGCGACATGAGCGCGGTGGCCTACTTCTTCGCCCGCGAGGTGCGCAGGGAGCTGGGCGTTCCGGTGGGGATCGTCGGCTGCAACTGGGGCGGCACCTCCATCCTGTCCTGGATGGACGAGACTGCGCTGGACCGCTGCGGCCCGGCCATGAAGGCCGCTGCCGATTACGAAAGCCAGTACGGGGAGATTCCGCTGGACGAGTGGCAGCGCAAGCAGAACGCCTTCCAGCGGGATATGGACGAGTGGAACGGCAAGGTTGCGAAAATCAAGGAGACCAACCCCGGCATCGAATGGGCGGAGATCGAGAAGCAGGCGGGCGTGTGCCCCTGGAATCCGCCGCCCGGCCCCGGCTCGCCCTACCGTCCCGGCCAGCTCCACCGCACGATGGTGGAGAAGATCGTCCCCATGGCGCTCACCGGCATCCTGTTCTATCAGGGCGAAACCGATTCGGGTCGTCCGGAGGTGTACGGTGATATGCTCATCACGCTGGTGACCCGCTGGCGCGAGCTCTTCGGCGACGCCGAGCTGCCCTTCTACAACGTGCAGCTGCCCATGCATATCGAGGCCGGCGCAAGGGATGACGGCAGCTGGGCGCGGCTGCGTCAGGCGCAGGAGAAGGCCTGGCGGACGCTGCGCAACAGCTATCTGGCGGTCATGCTGGACGCCGGCGAGTACGGCAACATCCACCCGGTGGACAAGCTGACCCCCGGCACCCGCCTGGCCCAGCTCTTCCTGGGTGACGATGAAACGCCCCGCGCGCTGGCCAAATCCACGCAGGGCGCTGTCCTGACGGTGGAGCTGACCCATCCCGTGCAGGGCGAACCCGAGCTGTTCGAGGTCGCCGGCGAGGACGGCGTGTATGTCCCGGCCAACGCGGTGCTGGACGGCTGCCGCATCCGCCTGAGCGCGGAGGGCGTGGCCCATCCCGTCAAGGCGCGCTATGCCTGGGTGAACTACGCCAAGGTGCATGTGTTCGGCGCAAGCGGGCTGCCCCTGGCCCCCTTTGCCCTGGAAAACTGATATGAGAAATCCCCCGGAGTGATCGTAGGATCGTGCTCCGGGGGATGATCTGTTTTGTCAGCTTTTCAGCGGTGCATCCGCCTTCTCCCTGAATTGCTTCAGGATGCTTGCCGTAATGAAAATGGCCATCACGAAGGACAGCACGTCCGCCAGCGGCTGGGCGGCGGCGACGGCAAAGGGCATGTTCGCCTCGGAAAGGGGCAGGATACGGGGGAGGATCAGCAGCGCCGGGATCAGGAAGATACCCTGGCGGGAGGCGGAGAGCAGCGTTGCCCGTCCGCCGTAGCCGATGGATTGGGTGTACATGTTGCTCATCACGATGAAGCCCCACAGCGGGATGGTGGACAGGTGCAGCCGCAGGGCGACCGTGCCGATGCGGATGACCTCCGCGTCCTCGGCGCGGAAGGCGGTGATGATGGGCGCTGCGAAGATGAACGCGATGAGTCCCAGCACCAGCAGAATAACGGTGGTGACCTTCACCGAGAACCAGAAGGCCTTGCGCACCCGGCTGTACTGGCCCGCGCCGTAATTGAAGCCGCATACCGGCTGGAAGCCCTGGCCGAAGCCAATCACCGAGGAGTTGATGAACATCACGAACCGGCTGACGATGGAGATGGCGGAGATTGCCGGGTCCTGCAGCGCCGCAGCCACACAGGCCTTGACGGTGTTATTCAGCAGGATGTTGGACACGCTGGCGATGCCCTGGCGGCCCAGGGAGGGGAAGCCGATGTAGAGGATCTTGCCGTACAGCTTTGCGGTGGGCCGGAAGTGGCGGGGATGGATGGAAATGGTGTCCCGGCGCAGATTGCATTGCAGCAGCAGGATGGTGAAGCTGACGAACTGGGAGATGGCGGTGGCGATGGCCGCGCCCGCCGTGCCCAGGCCAAAGCCGAAGGGAAGCGTCAGGAAGCCGAACAGCTCCGTGCCGCCCTCGAAGATGAAGAGGGGGTCCAGGAACATGTTCAGGATGCCGCCGGTCGTGATGCCCACCATGCCGTAGGTAGCCAGCCCCTGGAAGCGCAGGTGATTGTTCATCACGAAGGAGCACATCATGAAGGGCGCGGCGTAGAAGATGTAGGAGGCATAGGCTTTGGCATGGGGCGCGATGGTCTCCGTTGCCCCCAGGAAGCCGACGATGGGATCAAGAAAGACGTTGCCCAGCACCAGAATGGCCGCGCCCAGCATCAGCGCGGTGAAGAAGCCGACGTTGGCCAGCGTCCGGGCTTCGTCGGTTTTGCCGGAACCCAGCGCCTGGCTCAGCGGTGCACCGCTGCCCATGCCGATGGTGAAGGAGAGGGCCTGGATGATGCCCATCACCGAGAAGACCACGCCCACCGCGCCGGAGGCGGAGGTGCTGATCTGGCTGACAAAATAGGTGTCCGCCATGTTGTAGATGCTGGTGATGAGCATGGAGATGATGGTGGGAACAGCCAATTGGGGGATGATGCGGGAAACCGGCGCATGCAGCATCATCTGCGCCCGTTCGGCGGAAGATATTTTCATGCAGGTACGACCTTTCTTTATCAGAGCAGCAGAAGAAGCCCCTGGGCTGCGGCCACGGCGGCACAGGCGCCGACGGCGACCGTCAGCAGGGAGCAGCCGCGCCAGGCCATCCCCACCGCCACAGCCAGTCCGGCCAGGGCGGTGCGGATGTCGCCGGTGGAGGAGAAAATACCGGGGATGGTCATGGCGGCCAGCACGGCATAGGGCACATAATGCAGGAAGGACCGGATAAAGACCGACTTGATCTCCCGGCGGAAGACCGTCAGCGGCAGCATACGGATCAGGTAGGTGACGCCTGCCATCACCGCCAGGTATACCAGATAGGCGGGCCAGCTCATGCAGCGTCCTCCTTTCCGGCGCTTTCATCCCGCAGGGGGAAGAGCGCTGCGCCCAGCGAGGCGGCAGCCACCGCGCAGATGATGACCACAAAGCCGCCGGAAATATCCCGCAGCCCCGGCAGATAGCTGAAGGCCAGGCTGATGGCGACGGCGGTCAGCGCGACCACGGCGATGGCCTTTTCCTTGCGGGCCGGGGGGATCACGATGGCGACGAACATGCCGTAGATGGCGATGCCCAGCGCGTTGCACACGAATTCCGGCAGGATCTGCCCGGCGGCGGCTCCCAGCAGCGTACCCATGGACCAGCCGATGTAGGGCATGAGCATCAGGCCGTACAGATAATGGTGATGCAGCTTTTCCGGCTGGGCGGAGGCCACGGCGAAGATCTCGTCCGTGTTGGAGAAGGCGAAGAACATCCGGCGGGGCGTGTTCATCGTGGGGCCCAGCTTCTGGGTCAGGGACAGGCCCATCAGGGCATAGCGCAAATTGATGATGAACTGGGTCAGCGCCATTTCGATCAGCGATGACTGGGCAACCATCACCTGCAGGCCTGCCAGCTGCCCTGCGCTGGTCAGGTTGGTCATGGAGATCAGCAGCGCCTGCAGGACGGTTAGCCCGTTCTCGGTGCACTGCATGCCAAAGGCAAAGGACACGGACAGATACCCAAGGCCGATGGGCAGGCCGTGCTTCACGCCTTTGAGGAAGCGCTTGTTCATGAGGGGATTCGCCTCGGTTTCGTTGGTTTATTGGCGGATAAGCTGCGCCATAACGGCCAGATCTTCGGTGATCATCCGCACCTTGGATTTTTCAATCAGCAGATTTCCGCCGGTGATGATATAGGAGGGGATGACGCGGATGCCGCCGTGATAATAGGCATTTGCGCGCAGCTTGTAGGTGGCGCCGGCGGGAATGACGCTCTTCTTCGCGGTTTTCCGGGCGATCCGGTTGAACATCTTCTTCGCGACGTCGCCCATGAGCAGGATGACCTGCACGCGTGGGAACAGGGCCAGCTCCGCCTCCAGCCAGGGCAGGCTTTCGGCAATGCGCTCCGGTTCAACGGCATAGGCAGTCTTGGGCGTTTTGACCGCATTGGTGAGATAAACGCCCATGTCAAGGAGCTCCTGCACGGACTGAACTGGTATACCGGCCTGCCGGAACAGGGGCAGGGCGGTGGACAGGTATGCTTCGCCGCTGCTACCGTAGAAGTCCTGGGCGGGATCGGCAGGGACGACTTCGTTGATCAGAATCGCCCGGATGCCTGCGGGATCAACCTCCATGTCATTCAGCCGGATATGCGGCGCTTCGCCCAGCTGTTGCTGCAGCGCTTGTTTGATGTTCATGGTGCGGCTCCTTTATGCAAAGCGTTCCACGCCGTCCGCCGTTACGACGGCATACCACAGCGGCGGACGCTCTGCCGGCGCATTGCCGATGGTGATGGCGGCACGGATGGCGGCTTCAGCCTTGACTGCGTCGGCTTCGCTGCGGGCATAGAGGGTGCACAGCGTGGCATCCTCCGTGATCTTGTCGCCGATGCGCACCGGCAGGATGTAGCCCACGGAATAATCAATCACATCGGTTTTCTGCACGCGGCCTGCGCCCATGGCCTGCGCGGCATAGCCGAGGGCCTCGGTGTCCATGGCGGCGATATAGCCGGAGCAGCCTGCCTTCACCTCACGGATCAGCGCGGGCTGGGGCAGCAGCTGCACATCGTCCACACAGGCGGCGTTTCCGCCCTGGGCGGCGATCATGGCGCGCAGCTTTTCCAGGCCTGCGCCGGAGTCCAGCGCAGCGGTCAGCATGGCCCGGGCAGAGGCGGTGTCTGCTGCCCTGCCGCCCAGCACCAGCATGTGGCTGCCCAAAAGCAGCGCCACCTCCAGCAGGTCACCCTTGACCTTGCCGGACAGCACCTCGATGGCTTCCTTGACCTCCAGCGCGTTGCCCACATGGGTGCCCAGGGGCTGATCCATGCCAGTGACGATGGCATGCACGGGCTTGCCGGAGAGGTGGCCGATCTCCGCCATGGCCTTGGCCAGGCCGATGGCGTCCTCCACGGTCTCCATCAGCGCACCGGATCCGGTCTTCACGTCCAGGACGATGGCGTCTGCACCGGAGGCCAGTTTCTTGGACATGATGGAGGAGGCGATCAGCGGCAGGCTGTCCACGGTGGCGGTCACATCCCGCAGGGCATAGAGGGTCTTGTCCGCCGGGGCGAGGGAAGCGGTCTGCCCGATGACGGCCAGGCCGATCTCGTTCACCTGGCGGACGAACTGCTCCTCCGTCAGGCTCACGGACAGCCCGGCGATGGATTCCATCTTGTCCAGCGTACCGCCGGTGTGGCCCAAGCCGCGTCCGCTCATTTTGGCTACCGGCACGCCGCAGGCTGCCACCAGGGGCGCCAGCACCAGCGTGGTGGTATCGCCCACGCCGCCGGTGGAGTGCTTGTCCACCTTCACGCCGGGAATGGCGGAAAGGTCGCAGACGTCGCCGGAGTCCCGCATGGCCAGGGTGAGGTCGGTTGTCTCCTGGGCGGTCATGCCATTGAGCCGGATGGCCATGAGCAGTGCGGCCAGCTGATAATCCGGGATGGAGCCGTCCGCCGCACCGCGGGTGAATTCGGCGATCTCCGCCTGGCTCAGCGCCTGGCCAAGCTTTTTCTTCGTGATAATATCGATCATGCTCATGATGACAGCTCCCTTCATGGCAAAATGGTGATTCTTCATTATAGCATATTCTTTTTGCCCAGACAAGGGCAGACGGCTGTAGATGACAATCGGGCACAATAGGCCCGCAGAAGGCGGCTCAGGCGTCGGATTCGCAATAGATGAACAGCCCGGTGTCGGGGTCATACAGGGCGACGAGCCAGTTCAGCGACCAGCGTGCGCCGGCCTCTCGCATCACAGCCGGGTATTGGGGGTGGACGTCGAAAACGGGCTCCTCATCGGGGTGAACGCGGGCATAGGTGTCCACATGGCTCCACCAGTCGAAGGTCATATCGGCGGCGGGCAGCAGGCTGGGGGATTCATAGAAGCACTTTTGCAGGACAGCGTATTCCTCCTGGGTGACTGTGCCCATGTGCCAGTCGGCATGGGCGGACAGGGTTTCTTCCAATGTGGCGCGCTGCTCCTCCGGGACGATGAAGGCCCGGAAGGAGATCCCGTCGCCGCGCAAGCGAAGCGGGGTTTCCAGCTCATACATAAACCCGTTGTGAGGGATGGTCAGCTTGCCTGCATGGAAGACGCCTGCAGGGGGCTGACAATCGGTGCGCAGGTACACCATCAGTCCATTGTCTTGATCGAAGAAGACGAAGGTGTTTTCCGATTGATGCCACGCATCAAAGGTTATGCCCGCTGGAAACAGGAAAGCCGCTTCCGGCCGGTGCGTTTTCAGCAGTGCGGCATATTCATCCGCAGGGACGGGCTCAACGTGCCAGGTGGGGGAGGACGCGGCGTGGACCATGATGCCTGCCCAGAGGTCGGTGTTGTCAATGTGATTGTCGTACCGGGGCAGCTCGAAGACCGCGAATGTGTCTCCGATGGTCAGCGCGTAGGATGGCGCGAAGGCGGTGTATGCTGTCAAACCAACGGTGTTGAGTGCGGCGACGGCTTGTTCGTTACGGGAATTGAGCGCTTCGTCCATCCGTGACATGAAGAGAAAGACCAACACCATGAACATAGCGCCCGTGATGAGCAACAGCCGGGTACAGGCTTTTTTCATTCCGCACCTCCTTGATGGTACAGCAAACACAGGGTCTTCGACCCCTTTTATTTTTTTGGCTGTTTTACCCGTTCACCCACTCCTGCGGGTCGTCGGATTCTTCGTAAATCAGAATATCGCCCGGCTGGCACTTGAGCGCCTTGCAGATGGCCTCCAGCGTGGACATGCGTACGGCCTTGGCGCGGCCGTTCTTGAGGATGGAAAGGTTGGCCATGGTGATGCCGACCTTCTGGCTCAGCTCCGTCAGGGAGATCTTGCGCCGGGCCATCATCACGTCCAGATCAACACGGATCATACCACACCCTCCTGTTCTGCCTCCAGCGCCATGGCATGGGTCAGCAGGCCCTGCAGCAGCTTCGCCACGAGGCTTGCGGCCAGAAACACGCCCGGCAGCAGCACCAGCTCAATCACCGCAAAGACGGGCGCTTCCCGCACGCCGTTGACCAGGGCGGCGGCCAGGCTGACGGCGGCCATCCCGGCTGTGCACCAGCCGATGAGGCGCAGCGTCCGCCCGGTGGCGGGGGAGAAGGCGGAGCCGCCCTTGCGCAGGCGCAGACAAAGCAGGAAAAACTCCGTCCAGGCCCAGACCCAGAGCAGCAACCCTGCGAAGGCGAGCAATGCCGTCACGGGGGCCATGGGCAGCGCCAGCGCCGCCGCCAGATAGATCCCTGCGGCGATTGCGAGCACGGCGGCAATCATCAGCAGCGTGAAGAGATGCTTCGGGGATGCAAACAGCTTTTTCATTCTCTCGCCTCCTCACACGGTCAGGTCGTTTTCTTCCTGCATGTTGAGCGCCCGGCGCATCAGCACCTGCACGGTGCGCACCATGGCAGCAAGCGTCAGGAGCGTAAAGGGCATCAGCAGCCGCTGTACAACGGGCGAAATGGTCGGCAGGCCGGTCAGCAGATAGGGGACGACGGAATCGCCGAAGAGCAGCGTGACCGCCCCGGCCAGCACCAGCGCCTTGGCGATGCGGCCCAGCGCGGACTCGTTCTTTTCGGAGAAGGCGGAGGTCTTCTTCATCCGCCCGAAGATGGTCAGCGCCTCCATCTCCACGCAGATCAGGGCGAGGCCGACCACCAGATCCCGCGCCACAAAGAGCGCACCGGACAGATCCACGGACAGCGAGCTGTCATAGGCCAGCACGCCGGCATTCTGGAAATAATGGAGCAGCATGGCGGCGGGGGTGATGAAGACGAACAGGGTCACCGGCAGCGCCAGCAGGCAGAGGACCTGTGCCAGCGTCATCAGGGCAACGGGCCGCTTGGGTGTTTTCATGGGAAAGCCTCCCTTGACAAATGTTTTCTCTGCTGCCATTGTAGCATGGGGGATGGCGGGTGTCAATGCGAATTTATCGCAATACGATATTGTGCCAGTCATGCAGGGCAGCAAAAAGGCGGCCCGAAGCCGC
The DNA here is from genome assembly GCA_017397765.1 of Clostridia bacterium. GTDB lineage: Bacteria > Bacillota > Clostridia > Christensenellales > Aristaeellaceae > UBA11524. The sequence continues at coordinate 18,628 of JAFQIB010000019.1, forward strand.
CGGCGGATCAGCGTCAGCCCTGTGGGGGCAGAAGACTGTGCAGCCCGTGAAAGGGGAGCAGCGCAGCCGGATAGAAAAGCAGCAGCGCCATGCTGTGTTCAACGGGTTCATCTGCCAGGGGAAGCAGCCATGCGCCGCAAAGGCCGGAAAGCACCGCAATAAACAGCAGAGCAGCCCAATGCCAGCGCCTGTTTCGCAGCCGCCGCAAGGAGCAGAGCGCTGCGGCGGCGCAGCAGACCAGTCCGTCGGTCAGGAGCCAGCTTTCCGCGAGGATGGGCTCGCCGCAAAGCGCCATGACGGCAAAGGCTGTTACCAGCAGCGCAGCGAAGGGGACATATACCAGCCCCAGCCCGGTAAGCACATACAGCGCATCTTCCGCAATGGCCGCGCTGACGGCACGGAGCTTGCGGCGCAGGGGGGTTCTTCATAGCGCAGCCCTCCTTTTTCACAGGGAACAGAAAACCGCCCGCACTATCGGTAGGATAGCATGGGCGGGCGGCTGTGTCAAATGAGAATTGTGTGAGAAACGATCAGAGATCCAGGCTGGGGAACATGAGCGTCTGCTCGACCAGCTCTGCGCCGAAGGAGCGCACCAGGCGCACCTGAGGCTGGCTGGCGCTCATGATGCGGGCGCGCACCTCGCTCACGCCCTCCTGGCCTACGATGCCCAGCGCCCGGCGGAGCAGGTGCTTGGCCAGGCCGCGCTGCTGGAATTCCGGTACGGTGTAGATGCCCACCAGCTCGGCGGCGTCGCTGCGGCCGGCGATGATGCATTCGCCCACCAGGCTCTGGCCGTAGAGGATGCCCCAGACGTGGAAGACGGGGCTCATCTGCAGGCCCTGCAGATGCTGCGCGGTGATGTGGCCCAGGCCGCCCAGACGCAGCCGGTCCACCAGGCTGTTCATTTCCTGCTGGGTGTTGAGGGGCAGGGGGATGATGGAGCAGTTGAACAGCTCCGCGCCCAGATCGGCGGGAATGTGCAGCTTCACCAGATCCTCGGTGTTGCCCATGGTCAGGCCGTTGTGCTCCAGGAAGGAGATCTTGCGGGCGTCGCCAGGGGTGACGGAGGTATACAGGCGGGCCGCCACGCCGGGGTTCTGCTCCCGGAGCTGGCGGGCGCGGGCCACCAGCGCGCCGAACAGCAGGTATTCTGCCTCCGGGGCGCAGTCCATGGTGAAGAAGATGTTGACCGGCTTATCCGGATACACGCTGGGCTGGAACTGGTACATCACATAGCCGTAGCCCTGCTGGACGCCGTATTCGTTCACGACGACGAACACATCCTCCTGGGGGAGATTCATAAAGGGTTCCTGCGGATGGGTGACCTGCATAGTCGTTTCCTTTCTGATGGCAAACCGGCGGATGAAGGCCGGGAATCGGGCAGTTGAAGTCAATGTGCCTTTTACAGGAGGCACACAAAATACCATTTTCCATTATACCCACTTTTGGCGGATTGTCAACAGAACAGCAGCATCGTTCCCAGCGCAAAAACGAAGGAGAACGCCCCGTGTACGCCCTGCCAGAGCATCTGCAGGCTTAGCGGCAGGAAGCTCTTTGCATACACCGACCGGTTCTGCAGCAGGACCGCCATGCCGCCAAACCCCGTCGCCCCTGCGATCAGCGCTGTCCGCAGGGGGAGGGGCAGCGGCAGCCCGGCGATCTGCTGTGTACCGGCGGTGACTTCCAGCAGGGTGACCAGCGGCAGCGCGGCAGAAGGAACGGCTTGGGCCGCCAGCCCGGCAAAGACCCGCAGCATTACCATCGTGCCGCAGACGAGGAGCATCGTCCGGGCGGCGGCTTCGACGGCCTCCCCGAAGGACAGGGGCGGCTGGGAATCAGCCGGTGCGAAAGCAGGGCAGGTCGCCCGCTCCCGAGCGAAACAGCCCGCGATCAGCCCGGCGCCCAGCCCGCCGAGCAGAACGCTGCCCAGCACGACCACGCCTGCCGCTGCGGATTGGAGCCAGCCGCCGATGGTGCCCAGCAGGAACATGGGGCTCATGGTGGCGCAGGACACCGCCAGCCGGATGCGCTGCCTGCGCGTCATATCGGGACAAAGCCCCAGCAGCTTTGCCCCTGTGGGGGAACCGCCGCCCCAGCCCAGCAGCGTCAGGAGGGCCGGGGACATCCGACTGGACAGGCGGCTGGTGAGCATCAGCGAGAGGGTCATATACGGGAACAACCCCGGCAGCACGGCGGTGACGAACAGGCGGCAGGCTGCGGCGGCTGTGGACATGGCAGCTTCCGCCCGCAGCAGCAGGCAGAGCATCAGGGCGGCAAGGATGACAGGCATGGATGACTCCTTCCGGGGCGCGGCAGCCGGCGGCGCATGGCGGGCTGTCCCCCAAGCGGTATAAAAAAGCCGTATCGCTTCTTTCGGCGCAAGGTAGTACCTCCGGCTGCAAAGAAAACCGGATGCGCCTTTCTTTTCTGCGGAAAACGTGGTATACTACCGTCAAACACTTATTCACCACGGAGGTCCCCCTATGCAGAAGGATACCTTCCTGATCGTTGACGGCAACAGCCTGATGCACCGCGCCTACCATGCGCTTCCGCTCATGGACGCAGACGGGATTTACACCAACGCCATTTACGGCTTTCTGAACATGCTCCTCAAGGTCATCCGGGAGGAGGATGTGCGCTACATCGCCGTGTGCTTTGACGAGCACGGCCCTACCTTCCGCCATACTGCCTATCCGGATTACAAGGCCGGACGATCCGCCACCCCGGACGAGCTCCGCCAGCAGTTCCGCACCATCCGCGAGCTGCTGACCGAGATCGGCGTGAAGTGGTATACCCTCATGGGCTGGGAGGCAGATGATCTGCTGGGCACGCTGTCCCTGCGGGCGGAGGAGGCGGTGCGTCCTCTGCTGCTCACCGGCGACCGGGATGCGCTCCAGCTGGTGGACGGCAAGACGGAGCTGATGTTCACCCGCAAGGGCATCAGCGAGACCATCCTGTTCACCCCGGCGAAGGTGCACGAGGAATACGGCTTCTCACCGGAGCAGGTGACCGACTGGAAGGGCCTGGCCGGCGACAGCAGCGACAGTATCCCCGGCATCCCCGGCATTGGCGACAAGACCGCCGTGAAGCTCCTGCAGAAGTACGGCACCCTCGAGAATGTCCTGGCCAGCACGGCCCAGGAGAAGGGCAAGCTCCGGGAAAAGCTGGAAACCTGGCCCGAGCAGGCGAAGATGTGCAAGGAGCTGGCAACCATCCGCCGGGACGCTCCGGTGGACTTCCGCCTGAGCGACTGCGCCCTGCCCGATCTGAAGGCGGCTGTGCCGGCGCTGAAGAAGCTGCGGCTGAACGCGCTGGTGAAGCGAATCTCCAGCGAAGCCGGAGATTCGCGGAATTCGGAATTCGGAATTCGGAATTCGGAATTGAGTGAGTCGGCGGAGGTGGCGGCGCTGACGCTGCTGCCCTTTGACGAGCCTGCTGCCATTGATACGGCGGAGGCGCTGGCGGCGTGGCTGGCGGCACTAACCGACAAGGCGTATCCTATCGCGCTGCAGATGGGGGATGTTTCGATGTCCGTTGCGGCGCAGGACGGCAAGTATGCCGTCATCAGCCTGGGCGGCGACCTGCTCATGCCGGGGCTTGATCCCCAGGAGGTGCTGACGGCGCTGGCGCCTGTGCTGCAGGCCCATCCGGCAATCGTCCACGACGGCAAGCGGCTGTGGCATCAGCTGAACAAAATGCGGCTGCCCCTGCCGGAACGGTATGATTGGGACACCATGCTAGGCGCATATCTGATCAATCCCCAGGAGAAGAGCTACACCTATGCGGCGCTGCGGGGCGAGCTGCCGGAGGATGCAAGGGGCGTGCTGTCCCTGGCGGTATGGCAGAAGCAGAAGATCGCTGCCGACCAGATGACCCACCTGATGCAGGATGTGGAGATGCCCCTGAGCCGCGTGCTGTTTGACATGGAGACCGACGGATTTACCGTGGATACCGCCTTCCTGCGCCAACTGGGCGAGCGCTATACCGCCCAGATCGAGGAGGCACGGCAGGGCTTCTTTGCCGCCTGCTCCCGCATGGCCGGACAGACGGTGAAGCCCATCAACCTTAACTCCACCCAGCAGCTGGGTGATCTGCTCTTTGACCAGCTGGGCCTGCCCCACGGCAAAAAGACCTCCCGCGGCTATTCCACCTCCGCGGAGGTGCTGGAGAATGTGCGGGATATCGCGCCGGAGGTCATTGATCCGCTGCTGCGCTACCGCCAGCTGACCAAGCTGAACTCCACCTATATCGAGGGCCTGCTGCGCCTGACGGAGCCGGGAACGGGCCGCGTCCATTCCACCTTCGATCAGGTGGCGACGGCGACGGGCCGCATTTCCTCCTCCGAGCCGAATTTGCAGAACATTCCCGTTCGCACCGAGGAGGGCCGGGAGATCCGTCAGGCCTTCCTGCCCCGGGAGGGCTGGGTGCTGTTGGATGCGGACTATTCCCAGATCGAGCTGCGGCTGATGGCCCATTTCTCCGGGGACGAGGCGATGCTTTCTGCCTTCCGTACCGGGCAGGACGTGCATGCCCGCACGGCCAGCGAGATCTTTGACGTGCCGCTGGAGGCAGTGGATTCCACCCTCCGTTCCCGGGCAAAGGCGGTCAATTTCGGCATCATCTACGGCATCAGCGGCTTCGGGCTGGCGCGCAATACCGGCGTCACCCAGCAGGAGGCCCGCTCCTTCATCAGCCGATATTTCGCCAAGTATCCGGGCGTGAAGCACTTCATGGATACGGCGGTGGAGGACGGCCAGCAGAATGGCTACGCCCTGACCCTGATGGGCCGCCGCCGCTATCTGCCGGAGCTGACGGCCTCCAATGCCATGGTGCGGGAATTCGGCAAGCGCGCCGCGATGAACACCCCGGTGCAGGGTACGGCGGCGGATATCATCAAGCTGGCGATGGTGCGGGTGGCGGAGGCGCTGCGCCGGGAGGGACTCCGGAGTCGGTTGATCCTGCAGGTGCACGACGAGCTGCTGCTGGAATGCCCGCCTGAGGAGGTCGAAACCGCTGCCCGGCTGCTGCAGGAGGCCATGGAGGGCGTGATCAGCCTGAGCGTGCCGCTGTCGGCAGAGGTGCATCAGGGCCGGAACTGGGCGGAAGCGAAATGACGTGGGAATTGAGAATTAGGAATTATGAATTAGGAATGATGAATTAGGAATGATGAATTAGGAATGATGAATTGAGTGTCTGGGGTGGCACATACAGGGTTTATTTCGGGGAGAAGCAGGAGTTTTTGCGCTCCTTGTTGAACTGTTCTGAAGAACCCTATATTGAACATAAGCAAAGGAGCATACAGAAATGTCTGAAATTCTTGAGTTCAAGTTTGATACCCAGCTGCTGATCGAGGGCCATGATCTGGATGAGGACGAGATCTTCGACTACATCACCGAGCATTTTGAGGGCGACTGCCTGCTGGCGGTGGGTGACGACGAGCTGATCAAGATCCACTTCCACACCAACAAGCCCTGGGAAGTTCTCGAATACTGCGCGACCCTGGGTGAGATCCACGACATCGTTGTGGAGAACATGCAGCTGCAGTCCGAAGGGATGCACGGCTAAGCCGGGCTGCCCCGGCGGGCGGCACGCGTGGGCAGCTGACTGGCTGCTGCATGGTATGCACGCGGGTTTGCCGGGTTCATTGGTGTGGCTGTAGTCCGCGCCCTCATGGCGCGGGCTGCAAGGGACACATGATCACGGACAGCAAAAGGAGCTGCGATACAAGGTTGTATCGCAGCTCCTTTTGTGTTATGGCGGCTGTATCAGACTTTCAGACTCAACCTGCGGGCATACGCTTCCCGCGCCGCAGGCGCGGTTATGGGAGCCCAGAGGGGTGATACCCCTCTGGCGGGGTTCTGAGGGGCAGCGCCCCTCAGGCAAGCTGGAGTTGATAGAGCTTCTTGTAGATGCCGTCCTGCTCCAGCAGCTCCTGATGGGTGCCGGATTCGCGGATCTTGCCGTGATGCATGACGATGATGCGGTCGCAGTGCTGGATGGTGGACAAGCGGTGAGCCACCATGATGGACGTGCGGCCCTCCATCAGCGTCTTGACGGCCTCCTGAATCCACTGCTCGGTCTCGGTGTCGATGTTGGCGGTGGCTTCGTCCAGGATGAGGATGGTCGGGTCGTAGGCCAGGGTGCGGGCGAAGGAGAGCAGCTGCCGCTGACCGGCGGAGAAGGTCGCGCCGCGCTCGGTGACCCGCTCGTCATACTGGTGGGGCAGCCGCTCGATGAAATGGCTGGCGTTGGTGTTGCGGGCAGCCTCGCGGATGGTTTCGTCGGTGATGGAGTCATCCCGCAGGCGGATATTGTGCTTGATATCGCCGGTGAAGATGAACACATCCTGCTGCACCTGGCCGATGGCGGCGCGGATCTGCTCGCGGCTCATGTCGCGGATGTCTACGCCGTCGATGCGGATGGCGCCCTTCTGGATGTCGTAGTAGCGGCCGATCAGGTTGAGGATGGAGGACTTGCCTGCGCCCGTCGCGCCCACGAAGGCCACCTTCTGGCCCGGCTCAATGACGAAGCTCACGTCCCGCAGCACCCAGTTGTTGTTGTCCATGGTGTCGGGCGTGGGGGTCTTGCCATCCCTGGTCTCATAGGCGAACCAGACATGGTCGAACTCGATCCGGCCCTTGATTTCAACAGGCTTGACGGGATTGCTCTTTTCCTTCACGATGGGCTCCACGTCCATGAGGGTGAAGATCTTTTCCGCCGAGGCAATAGCGGACTGCAGCGTGGTGAACATCTCCGCCAGCTCCTGGATGGGCTGGAACAGCTGGCTGATGTACTGGGTGAACATGTACAGCGTGCCGATGGAGATTGCGCCGGTGAGCACCTGGGAGGAGCCGCCGCCCAGGATGATGGCGGTGGCCACGATGGAGGCGAGGTAGATCAGCGGGCGGAAGATGCCGAAGATCATCATTTCCTGGAAGCCGGCCTTGTACAGGGCGGTATTCTTCTCGTCAAACTCGTCGCACTTTTCCCTTTCCCGGTGGAAGATCTGGATGACCCGCATGCCGGAAAGATGCTCGGAGAGGAAGGTGTTCAGCGCGGTGATGCGGGTCTTGACGACCTGATAGCACTTGCGGCTGAGCCGGCGGAAAATGAAGGTCAGCACAGCCACCACCGGCACCATCACCAGGGACAGCAGCGCCATTTTCACATCCAGCATCAGCATCACGGCGATCAGGCCGATCACCTTGATGACGTTGCGGAACAGACGGACGATGATGTTGGAGTACAGATCGTTGATGGCCTCGGTGTCGTTGGTGATGCGGGTGACGATGCGGCCCACGGGGGTGGTGTCGAAGAAGCGCATCGACAGGCTCTGCACATGGGCCATCAGCTCGGTGCGCAGGGTGTAGACGATCTTCTGGCCCATCTCCTGGATCATCAGGTACTGCATGCGGTTGCATACAAAGGCCACCAGCATGACGCCGATGTAGAGCGCGGCGGTTTTGAGGATGCCGTGCCAGCGCTGATCGGGGGAGAGGGCCGCCAGCGCGGCGTCTGCCGTTTCGCCTTCAATCGTGAGAATATACTGGTCAATAGCGTCGCCGATGAGCATGGGCCGGTACAGGTCCAGCGCGGTGAGGATGGCCACCAGCACAAAGCAGATCAGCACCGTTTTGATATAGGGGCGGAGGTAGCCCATCAGGCGCAGGAAGGCGTTACCGTTGTACTGGATGTCATTGGTCTCCTTGTCCTTCAGGCCGCGGACGAATTCAGACATTACAGCGCACCTCCTTCCTGATCAGCCGGGTGCTCTTCATGCAGCTGCTTCTCCAGCTGCTGCTTGTCAAACAGGGATTTGTAGAGGCCGCCGTTTGCCAGCAGCTCCTCATGGCTGCCGTATTCCGCGACCTTGCCGTCATCCAGCACAAGGATGTGATCCGCGTCCTGGATGGTGGAGATGCGGTGGGCTACAATGATGGTGGTGCGGTTCTCCGCCCGGAGCTGCTTCAGGTTGTCCAGGATTCTGCGCTCGGTGTCCGTATCCACGGCGGAGAGCGCGTCGTCCAGGATCAGGATGGGGGAGGAGGCCTGGGGCGCTGCCGTCTTCATCAGCGCCCGGGCGATGGAGGAGCGCTGCTTCTGACCGCCGGAGAGGGTCACGCCGCGTTCGCCCACCACCGTCTGATACTGATCGGGGAAGGCGGCGATGTTCTCATGGATGCAGGCCAGCTTTGCCGCGTATTCCACGGAGGCAAGGGTCTTGTCAGCGCTGCCGAAGGCGATGTTGTTTTGCAGTGTGTCGGAGAAGAGGAAGCTGTCCTGGGGGACGCAGGCGATGCTTTCCCGCAGCACGCCCAGCGGGATGGCCTTCAGGTCGTGCCCGTCGATGGTGATCATGCCGTCCGCCACGTCGTAGAGGCGCACCAGCAGGCTGGGGATGGTGGATTTGCCCGAGCCCGTCCGGCCGAGGACGGCCAGGGTCTCGCCGGGCTTCACGGTGACGGAAACGTCCTCCAGCACGCGGATCTCCTGCATATCGGGGTAGGCGAAGGTGAGGTGGTTCAGGGTGATCTCGCCCTTCAGTGCGGTGATGGATTCGTCGGTCTGCTCGCCGTCCACGATCTCCGGCTCCTCCTGGAAGATGCCGAAGATGCGGCCCAGCGAGGCCAGACCCTGGCTGATGGAGGTGATGCATTCGCCCACCGCCATCATGGGCCACACCAGCATGCCCACATAGCTGTTGAAGGCCACGAACTGACCCACGGTGATCTCCCCGTGGATGGCCAGATAGCCGCCGTAGAGCAGCGTCAGCAGCGTGGATGTACCGATGATCAGGTCCATCACGGGCATCATCAGCGCCTGCAGACGCACGACGTTCAGGTTCTTCTCCTTGGCGTTCTCCGTCGTGGCGGCAAAGGCGTACAGCTCCTTGCGCTCCTGCACAAAGGCCTTGATGACGCGGATACCGCTGATGGTCTCCTGCACCTGATCCGTCAGATGGGAGAAGGCCTCCTGACGGGCCTTGAAGCGCTTGTGCATGATCTTGCCGTAGAAGAAATCGCCCACGGTGATGACCAGCAGCGGGATGACCGCCACGCAGGTCAGCTTGGGGCTGACGTAGGTGATCATGTTCATCAGCACCAGCACGAGCATGACGGTGGCGTCAAAGGCGGTGATGACTGTCATGCCCAGCAGCATGCGCACGCTCATCAGATCGTTGGTGAAATGGGCCATCAGGTCGCCGGTCTTATGCTGGTTGAAATAGCGCATGGACAGCCGGGACAGGTGGCCGTACATATCGCCGCGCATTTCCCGCTCAATGGAGCGGGCGGCGCCGAAGATAAAGAAGCGCCAGCCGAAGCGGCCGATGGCGATCATCAGGCCCATGCCGGCGATCATCCATACGATGCGCATCGCACCCTGCATGTCCAGGCTGCCGTCGGTCAGACCGTCGATGATCCGCCCGGTGAACTCGGGCACATAGACGTTCACCCAGTCCACCATGTACAGCGCTGCAATGCCCAGCAGATATTGCCACCAGTGGCGGGCTACATAGCGGCCGGCAAATCTGAGCTGCTTCATAGGAATTCCTCCATATTGAATAGAAGTCACTCTTATCATGATATCACAAATTTTGACTTTTGTACAGGGCAGAACGGTGGGAAAAGCTGAACGAAAATGAAACGAAAAAAGTCCGGAGGAGAGCAAAAGCGCCTTCGGACAATGCTTGGAAAATGTTAAAAAGTGGATATGTGATCAAAAAAGTGCGGTTACCTGTGCAGCATGGGGAAATGAATTTAATGTTATAATTATTAAATGAATACAATGATACAACAATAAGAAACGAAAGTTATAATATAATCATCAAATAGAGCCGGGACGAGCGGCCGCTTCGCTCTGGTGCTTGCGCCATGCCCGGGGGGACATGCCGGAGATGCGGTCAAAGGCCCGCACAAAGGCGGAATAGTCGTTGAAGCCGCAGCGGTCGTAGACGTTCATCATCGCCTCGCCCTGGCGGATCAGCTGCTGGGCGTGCAGGATGCGGGCCTGCAGCACAAACTGATGCAGCGGCACCCCGTAGTGCTCCCGGAAGCGGCGGGCCAGGTGATACTTGCTGATGCTGAACAGCTCCTCCAGCCGATCCAGCGAGCAATCCTGGGTGAAATGCTCCAGCAGGTATTGATGCACATCCTCGATCAGCGACTGGGCCGGGGCGTGCACGGCCGGGGGCGTCTGGGTGATGTAGCGGCAGAAGCGGCTCAGCAGCACGGCCAGACAGCCGAATACCTCCACCCGGTCCAGGGCGGTGATGGCTTTGTCTGCAGGCGGGATCAGATCGACGATCTCCTTCAGCTCGGCATATTCCTCCGTGGGGACGAATACGTCCGGCGCGCTGCCGGTGCAGTATTCATCCACGATGTCCTTCAGGGACACGGAGCCGTAGGACAGCTTGCGCAATATGCTGGGATGCACATTGACGCACAGCCGCTCGTAATACTCCCGGGGGGCGTCGCCGATCAGCCCATGCTCCGTGCGGGGCGGAATGACCAGCAGCTGGTAGGGATGCAGGGCAATCAGGTGCCCGTCAACGCAGTAAAAACCGCCGTTCCGGATGTGAAAAAAGAACTCGTAGCTGTCGTGCTGGTGAAGGGTGAAATGCTCGTAAAAAGGATCGAGCGCGGCCTTGACCTTCCAGCTTTCGTGGCCCAGCGGAAGCCTTGAAGCGCCGTGAGCAGGCATAAAAAAACCTCCGTTATTCAAACGTTTTCGTAAAAATGTTACGGTCGTATTTCAAAGATGATAATAACACTTTACTTGCATTTATTATACCACAAATAAGTCCATAAAACAAGCAAAAAACGCATTGAAAAAAGTAGAAATATGTGTGATAATATTAGTTGTACCAATGGGTGCATATATATTGTATCAATTCGGTGCAAAAGTCTGTCCTTGGAAGGTGTTTACATGAAGAAGAATGCAAAGCTGATGCTCGTGCTGATCTGCACCCTGATTTTCATGGTGCAGGGTTTTGCTGTGCCTGCGGCAAAGGCACAGGGCGACGTCATCATCAACGAGCTGACGGCAGAATCCATCTTTGCGGATCTGGGCGATGCGCTCAATTATGGTACGGTAGCCCGGGAATGGGATCAGGCTGCCCATTCTGAAACCAGCGCCTGCGTGGACGTGCTGGACCGGCACACCAATACGGTGTTTGCCAATACGGACAGCACTTATTTCCATGCCATGAATTATAAGCTGGAAGTGAAAGTGTCCGCGCCACAGAGCTTGCAGGGCATGAGCTTTGCTTTATATCGTTTTGACGGTGAAAAATATGTGCGCTGTGAAGGCACGGAAAAAACCGTGACGGACAATGTGAAGAGCACGGATCTGACCTGGGAAGTCAAAGAGGATCTGAAGAACACCCGTCTGTATGTGTTCCAGACAGATGGGGATGGCTATGTGGCGGATGGCCAGCAGAACGGCTTGGGCTTGCAGGTGAATTATGGTGCCAGTGTATCTGCCTCTGCCCGGAATGATAACTATATTGGTAAAATCGTCATCCATCAACCGATGGGTGAAGGCGACAGCATGGGCTTCTTTAACACGTTCAAAAATTCCCCCTCCCTGACCTTTGGCCCTGAAACCCGCGCTTATTATAAAGAATTCAATCAGGAAACGCAGCAATACGAATATATTGAAATCATCCCCGGTGTAACGGAAAAAGATGTTGGCAGTGTACTGGTGAATTATTATTATACCGCTGATAAGGACTATTCTGCGGCAGATGGTGATGATGGTCTCACCATGGGCTACACCAAAATGGACGGCCTGAGCTATGTGGACGGTCAGTTTGTGCGCAACGGCAACCAGGTTGTGGGTGTGCGTTATATGGAAAAGGGCGGCTATGCCGATAAGCTGCTGGATAATGCTGAAAAATTCTCCAAGGAAGTAGCTAACCTGGGTGGCGGTGAAATCACCAGCCTGACCCCCGATACCACCGGTGGTTCCACGGTAACCGGGCCTGTGACGGATGACGGTTATGTAGTATCCCTTTACGATGCCGAAGTGGGCGCGGATGGTATTTTCCAGGTAAAGAAGGATATGGGCTGGGATGGTATCCCAGTGGCCGAAAACGAATATGTGATCATCAACCTCATCTGCCCCAGTAAGGACGGTAAAGTGTTCATGGGCACAGACTCTTCTGATATTACTTATTTTTATAAAGAAGGTCAGGGCCGCGGCGAAGGCGTTATGTGGGGGACGGCAGACTCCAACAGCAGCCAGCGTGTGATTTTTAACTTTGTTTATGCTGACGAAAACGGCATCATGCAGCCCTTTGAAGGCACCATTGAGCCCACCGCCCGTCACGGCGGCACCCTGCTGGCGCCCAAGGCCAATGTGGAATTGATCAAGGAAGTACATAACGGTGCCATCATTGCCAATTATGTGTACAACGGTCAGGAAATTCACCAGCGTACTCTGGCACCTCTGGGCCGGGAGACCTGGGTGAAAATGGACGGCGGTTGGCTGACGCTGGAAAAGGCCAGTCTGGGTTATGATTGGAGCATTCCGCCCTACGGTGAGTGGGTCGACATGTCTGATCAGGTGGATCTGTCCGGCGCTGTGTTCGGCGTTTATACTGATGACAGCTGCTCCAAAGACAGCCTGGTCATGACCCTGACGACCGATAACGAAGGTAAGGCAAAGTCTGAACTGCTTGCTGCCGGTACGTATTGGATCAAGGAAATCACGCCTCTGAAGGACCACAACCTCGAGACTGAAGTGACTGAAGTAACGGTCGTGTCCGGCGAGACCGTGCAGGCTATTGGCGGCGGTCGTTGGGAACAGACTGGTTATTGGCAGTGGGAAGGCGAGTGGATCATTCCCGAAGAAAAATTCGTCAACCAGCAGAACAACGGCTATGCCTCTGTGCGAATTGTGAAGCACGACGAGTTCGGCGATGAGCTGCAGGGCGCACAGTTTGGCGTTTATACCCGTCAGTTGACGGGCTATGGTCCCCAGTACAGACCTCAGTATACCTATACGCTGGTTGCTTCTGCGACTACCAACCGTAACGGTGTGGCGATCATTGAGAAGGTGCCGCTGAGGCAGGACGAGGTAACATATTATATCAGGGAAATAAAAGCCCCCAACGGTTATGAGGTGGGTTCTGAAGCGTATATCGAGATTACGCTGACGAAGGAAGAACACCGCGACAAGATCATCACCATCGACGGTAATGGCAATGCGGAGGGTACGGCTTTCGTCAACAACGTGATCCGCGGCAACATGGCCCTGAAGAAGGTGGACGCTAAGACCAACGCCAACCTGGAGGGCGCTGAGTTCACCATCTACAGCGATCGCAAATGCACGCAGGTGGTGGGCGTGATGACCACCAAGCGGGGCGGCGATGCAGATTCCCGCAATGTGATCGAGGGCAAGGATGGCCTGGTTCCCGGCATCTACTATGTAAAGGAAACAAAGGCGCCCGACGGCTACCTGCTGCCTGCAAATCCCACTGTGTATACGGTCCAGGTGCAGCCGGATGTGATGGTGGACGTGGTGAGTGGCGATGTGATCGACCGTGCGCCGGAAGCGACCGCCATCGGCAACGATCAGGCCATCAACATCACCGGCTCCAAGGTGTGGTTCGATGTGGGCTTTGAGAACAGCCGCCCGCAGGAAATCAAGGTGAACCTGTACAAGGGTAAGGACACCAATCCCTACATCAGCCAGGTTGTTTCCCAGCAGACGGATTGGAAGTTCTCCTTCACGAATCTGCCCCGCTTCGATAAGAATGGTGATGAAATCGAGTATACCATCAAGGAAGATCTGTCCGGCAAGGCGTACGATTACTACACCTATATTAATGAAGTAGACGAAAACGGAAACATCACGGCGACCATCGCCAACAGTATCAAAAAGACCAGGATCAATGGTAAAAAGGTCTGGGAAGATACGGCTCAGAATGATCCTGACCGGCCCAATAATATTACCTTCTACCTGTATCAGCAGGTGGGCGACGACCTGGTGCCTGTGAAGAACCAGGATGGCACGCAGATGTCTGCCATCGGTGGCAGCTATAACAGCTATCAGTTCAAGTTTGAAAACCTGCCCTCCTACGACGCCAAGGGCAACAAGGCGGAATATGTGGTGCAGGAGGCGGAATCCGACAAGTATGTGCAGGTGGACGTCACCACCGAAACCAAGACGGAGCAGGGCAACACCTATCTGGAGTTCACCCTGATCAACCGCATGGTCGTGCCTCTGGCCGGTACCAAGGTCTGGCAGGACAGCAGCAATGCGGACGGCACTCGTCCTGAGAATGTGACGCTGGTGGTGTACCGCAATGGCGAGCGGATGCAGCCCCAGCCCACCATCGAATGGGACAAGGAAACTGACACCGACGTGTGGCAGTGGAGCATCTCCGGCCTGCCCAAGTATGATGAAAACAGCAATCTGATCACCTATACTGTCAAGGAAGAGCGTGTGCCTGCCGGTTACGTCGGCACGGTCAGCGATGACGGGCTGAACTTCTACAACACCAAGCCCGGTTCTATCCGCCTGTATAAGATCTATGTGGATGATAATGGCGCGAACCAGGTGCTGAATGGTGCAGAATTCATGCTGTACTACGATGCAGACTGCAATAACCCTGTATCTGACGAGGTGTATGTGACGTCCCATGTCAGCAACACCCGCAATGGCTTCATTGAGATCACGGGCCTGACGCCCGGCGACTACTACATCCGCGAGGAGAAGGCGCCGGAGGGCTTCGTGCTGCCCAAGCCCAACAAGCCCATCAAGGTGACGGTTGTGGCCGGTGAGATCGCCCGCGTTAACGGCGATCACGGCGTTGTGGTCAATTATCCCGACAGCCAGTCCACCACTGTTGCCGTGACCAAGGTCTGGGCCGGCGATGATGATAAGCTGGACGCCCGTCCCGAGAGCATCACCGTGCAGCTGTACCAGAACGATCAGCCCATGTCCGGCAAGACGCTGGAGCTGACGGCTGCTGGCAACTGGTACGGTGAGTTCACCAAGCTGCCCGGCAAGGACGCCAACGGCACTCCCTACACCTACAATGTAAAGGAAACTGCCGTGGTGCCCGGCTACCTGACCTCTGTGTCCGGCAGCGTGGATGCTGGCTTTACCATCACCAATACGTACAATTACACTTCCATTTCCGTGAAGAAGGAATGGAAGGGCCTGGCAACCCTGGAGGGCCTGCCGGAAGTGACCGTGCAGCTCAAGGCGAATGGTCAGGATGTGCCCGGCAAGACGGCTGCGCTGAGCAGCGCCAATAACTGGACTGCCGAATTTGATCAGCTGCTGATCAAGGATGAAAACGGCATCGAGATCACCTACACCGTGGAGGAGACCACCGAGCTGAGCGACTTCAATGTCACCTACTCCGGCGACAAGAACAACGGCTTTGTGGTGACCAACACGGTTGCCGGCGGTTACATCACCCTGAAGAAGGTGGACGGTGACAACAACAACGGCCTGTCCGGCGCTGAGTTCACCATCTACTCCGATAAGGACTGCCAGAACGAAGTTTCCAAGATGACCACCGGCAGTGGCGGTGTTGCCACCTCTGAGATCCTGAAGCCCGGCACCTACTATGTGAAGGAAACCAAGGCTCCCCAGAATTACCAGATCGGCCTGAAGGACGCTGTCGAAGTGACGGTTGTGCGCGACCAGACGGTCACGGCCAAGGGCGACGCTGCCAACGGTGACTTCACCAACCTCAAGCGCGTGCTTGTCTACATTAATAAGGTAGAAGCGGTGAAGAACGAGTGGGGTCAGTTTGACGCCAACTCCGCCAAGCCGCTGAAGGACGCAGAATTCACCATCTACTCTGACAGCAACTGCACGCAGGTCGTGACGGTGCTGGTGACGGATGAAAACGGCTATGCGGAAGCTGCGCTGGTGCCCGGCCGTCAGTACTGGGTCAAGGAGACCAAGGCGCCTGCCGGTTATGAGATCGTTGTAACCGGAACGAAGGATTTCTGGGCCAACCTGGGCAATCCCATGCAGCTTACCTGGGGTAGCTGGGACCAGAATGTCAACGGCGCAATGGTCAATGTCAAGGTGGAGACCGGTGCCATCACCCTGACGAAGGTCAGTGAGAACGACAACAAGGCGCTGGAAGGCGCTGTGTTCGGTGTGTACAAGCAGGATGGCACGCTGGTTGCGGAGATGCCTGCCACCGATGCAAACGGCGTTTCCACGGTGGAGAATATCCCTGTGGGCACCTACTACGTGCAGGAGATCAAAGCGCCCGAGGGCTACAAGAAGAACGACACGCGCTTTGACAACATCCAGGTGACCGCGAACGGCACCGCCCAGGTGAACTCCGGCAACCCCATCACCAATACTGCAACGACCGAAGCGACGATCGTGAAGGTGTGGGACGACGAAAACAACCTTTACCAGCGTCCTGCTGGCCTGAAGGTGAGCCTGAGCGACGGCAGATACGTGGTCTATGAAATCACGTTGACAGAAGGGAACGGCTGGACCGCGACGGTTAGTGATCTGCGGAAGTACGATGCAGATGGCAATCTGATCACCTACACCTGGACGGAAGACGAAACCGGTCTGCCCGAGGGCTACACGCTGACCAACACCAGCGTGAACGGCACGGTGACGACGCTGACGAACAGCTACGAAGAGGTGGAGAAGTTCGGCGGCTTCAAGTTCACCAAGGTGGACGAGACTGGTATGCCGCTGAACGGCGCAACCTTCAAGGTCTATGCCGACAAGGATAAGACGATTGAGGTTCCCAATCTGGTGGACGACGGCAAGGGCGGGTTCTCCATGATTGGTCTGCCTGCCGGCAATACCTATTATATTGAAGAAACTGCTGCGCCTTCCGGCTATGTCAAGGATCCGATGCTGTATGAAGTGACCATCGAAGCGGATGTGAATGACAAGCTCGTGGGCGACAACGGCCAGATCGTCAACATTCGGATCGAAAGTGTTGAAGATTCCTTCGGCTTTAAGAAGGATATCCGTGTTTACGGCTCCGAGAAGCTGAATGATGCCTTTACCGTCAAGGTGGAGGCGCTCAACGGTGCGCCTGCAGTCACGCCTGACCACATCGACATCACGCTGAATGAAACTGGTTTGGTCAATGGCGAATGGAAGACGGTGTTCGAGGATGACGACTGCTTCAAGGTAACCTTTGCTGAGGAGGGCACCTACACCTACAAGCTCTACGAGGTTGCAGGCGATAAGCCGGGCGCTACGTATTATTCGGAATACTACCTGATCACCTTTGATGTTAAGCTGAATGAAAATGGTGAACTGAACGTCAGCAAAACATACAATGTGTATACTTCGGATAATGAATTGTCTGGCGGCGCAGATGCGGTTGAGCTGACCAACGACTATGGCCTGAAAACCATTTCTGTCACCAAGGAATGGTTGGACTTTGACAATCGGTATCAGACCAGGCCGGAATCCATTCAGGTGCAGCTGCTGGCAAACGGCAGCGAGCAGGGTGATCCTGTTGAACTGAATACCGGCAACAACTGGTACTATGTCTGGGAGCAGCTGCCCGCTTGCGATGCAAATGGCGAGGACATTGTATATACGATTGACGAAATGCAGGTTCTTGGCTATGAGGCGGCTCAGATCACTAAAGTTAAGAATACGGATGATTTCATCCTGACCAATTGTCTCACGCAGGTCGATTTGTTTATCGAGAAGATTTGGGAGGATAACGACAACAAGGATGACAAGCGTCCTGAGAGCCTGACCGTGTGGCTGATGAACGGCGATCAAGTCGTAAGAGAAGTGACGCTGGGCGGCGAGGAAGTCGGCTGGGGTGTGGTGCTCAGTGTGCCGAAGTACGATACAAAAGGCAATGTGATCAACTACACCTGGAAGGAAGACGAGGAAAATCTGCCCGAGGGTTACGCGTGGACCGATACCAGAGTGATTGGCGAGATCACGCAGCTGACCAACAGCTATATGACCGAAGCAACGGTCAAGAAGGTCTGGGACGATAAGGATGACCAGGACGGCAAGCGCCCTGAGAGCCTGACGGTGGTTCTGAGCAACGGCACGGAAGTGGTGCTGAACGAAGCGAACAGCTGGACGGCGACGGTTGAAGACCTGCCGAAGTACGCTGACGGCGAAGAAATCGTGTACACCTGGACGGAAGACGAGGAAGGTCTGCCTGAGGGTTACGAGCTGACCGGCACTACCAAGGAAGGCACGGTCACGACGCTGACGAACAGCTACACGACCGAGGTAACCGAAGCGACGGTCA
>JAFQIB010000020.1 GCA_017397765.1 Clostridia bacterium
CGCTCTTCTATGGTAAGATGATGGTAGTTCATACAGTTCTCCTTTCGGTATTCTGGTGTGTGGTAACTCTATTATACCAGAGATCTGTATGAACTTCTTTTATTTCCTATTGTGTTGCACTTGATAGTATAATTCACCGGCATGCAAAAGGCTCCGGACATGAGTCCGGAGCCGGGGCTGCTTTTGTTCGGAAAATGATATCAGACGTGCCAGATCTCATCCGCATACTGCCGGATGGTGCGGTCGGAGGAGAACTTGCCGGCACTGGCAACGTTCATCAGGCACTTCTTGGCGAAGCCGATGCGGTCGCGATAATCGCGGTTGCACTGCAGCTTTGCATCCATGTAGGAGGTGAAGTCATGCAGGACGAAGTAGTGATCGGGCTGATGCCAGGAGGCGCCCACGAGGATCGCGGAGGCCAGCTCCTTGAGCATGCCGTCCTCATCCGGGAAGGTGCCGTCCACCAGGGCGTCCAGCACGCGGGCGACGTCAGTGTCCGCCTTGTAGATGGCCCGGGGATCGTAATTTGCCTTAATCGCGTTGATCTCGTCCACCGTGGCGCCGAAGATGTAGTTGTTCTCCCGGCCTGCCTGTTCGACGATCTCAATATTTGCGCCGTCGAAGGTGCCCAGGGTCACCGCGCCGTTGAGCATCAGCTTCATGTTGCCGGTGCCGGAGGCCTCGGTGCCGGCAGGGGAGATCTGCTCGGACACGTCCGCCGCAGGGATGATCTTCTCCGCCCAGGAGCAGTTGTAATTCTGCACGAACACCACCTTCAGCAGATGGGAGGTCTGGGGATCGTTATTGACCATGTCGGCGATCATGTTGATCAGCTTGATGACGGCTTTGGCACGGGCGTAGCCGGCGGCGGCCTTTGCGCCGAAGATGTAGGCGGTGGGGGTGAAATCGGTCAGGCTGCCGTCCTTGAGCTTGTAGTAGATATTCAGGATGGACAGCGCGTTCATGAACTGACGCTTGTACTCGTGCAGACGCTTGACCTGGATATCAAAGATCATATCGGGATCAAGCTTCACGCCCTCCTTGCGGAGGATCTCGGCGGCCAGCTGCTCCTTCTTTTCACGCTTGACGGCGATGAAATCCTGGGCCAGGCTGTCGTCGATCAGGGGCTTGAGCTCCTCCAGCTTGTACAGGTCGGTCAGGAAGCCCTCGCCGATCCTGGAGGAGATCAGCTTGGTCAGCTCCGGATTGCACAGGCCCAGCCAGCGGCGCTGGGTGATGCCGTTGGTCTTGTTCTGGAAGCGCTCGGGATACACCGCATACCAGTCGGCGAACACGTCGTCCTTGAGGATCTCGGAGTGAATGGCGGCCACGCCGTTGGTGGCGTAGGAGGCATACACGGCCAGCTGCGCCATATGGATCTGGTTGTCCCAGAGGATGCAGCGGGTCTTCTTGACCTCAAAGCCCATATCTGCCATATCCTGCTTGAACTTGTCGTTGATCATGTGGACGATCTCAACGATCTCCGGGCAGACGGAGGCCATCAGATCGGCGTCCCACTTCTCCAGGGCTTCCTGCATGACGGTGTGGTTGGTGTAGGCGAAGGTTTCCCGAGCGATCTGGAAAGCGGCCTCGAAGGTGAAATCGTCCTCCATCAGCAGCCGGATCAGCTCGGGGATCGCCATCACGGGATGGGTGTCGTTGAGCTGAACGGCATGCTCCTCCACGAACCAGGCGTAATCGTCGCCGTGGCGCTCCTTGTAAGCGCGCAGCATATCCTGCAGGGAGGCGCTCACCAGCACATACTGCTGCTTGATGCGCATCTGCTTGCCCTCGCGGCGGGAGTCGTTGGGGTAGAGGAACTTGACGATATCCTCTGCACGGTTGCGGTCAGCGGCCGCTTGCTCGTACCGCTGCTCGTTGAACTGGAAGAAATCGACGGCCTTGATGGGCTCAGTCTGCCACAGGCGCAGGGTGCCGATGTTCTTTGCGCCGTAGCCGACGATGGGCATGTCATAGGGCACGGCGCGCACGTCGCCGGTGGCCATCTTGACGATGACGGACTGATCCAGCCGGCGGATGGACCAGGGATCGCCGAAGCGGGCCCAGTCATCGGGGGATTCGACCTGACGGCCATCCTCAAAGCTCTGCTTGAACAGGCCGTACTTGTAGCGCAAGCCGTAGCCGGTCAGCGGCACGTCAATGGTGACGGCGGAGTCCAGGAAGCAGGCAGCCAGGCGGCCCAGACCGCCGTTGCCAAAGGCGTCGTCCTCAATGTCCTCCATCACGGCGATGTCCACGCCGCGCTCGGCCAGCAGCGCCTTGAGCTCATCCAGATAGCCCAGGCAGTACAGGTTATTGTACACCATGCGGCCCATCAGATACTCAGAGGACATGTAGTAGGCCTGGCGCTTGCCCGCACGGGCTTCCTCGCAGGCGGTCCAGACAGGGGAGAGGGCGATCATCGCTGCAGTGGACACCGCGTTGTGCAGCTGGGTGGCGCTGGCTTTTTCCAGCGTGGTGTGATCGTTCATCATCAGCAGGGCTTCTGCCTGCTGAAGCAGTTCCTTGGCACTTATCATAAGAAAACCTCCGGGGGTTATTTCAAATTATGAATGATGAATTAGGAATGATGAATTTAGCTACTGAAGCAAAGCTGGCATGTGTCCACACTATACATTCATAATTCATAATTCCTAATTCCTAATTAACTCAAGCTCGTTCTGCCTTGACGTTCAGCGCATGCAGGTGCGCAGCGAGCGCCTCGTCGGCAGCGCCGGGCTTCATGCGCCAGGCCCAGTTGCCGCCGGCACAGCCGGGCAGGTTCATGCGGGCCTCACCGCCCAGATGGAGCACATCCTGCATGGGGATCACAGCGATCTTGCAGGGGCTGTTCAGCACGCAGGCGATGAAGAGCTCCACGCCCTCCTCGGCGGTTTCAAAGTCACCCAGATAGTCCTTGGCGGACTGGATGGTTTCTTCGTCCATCGTGTTCAGCCAGCCGATGGTGGTGTCGTTGTCGTGGGTGCCGGTGTAGGCGACGTAGTTCTCCGTCCAGGTGCCGGGGAAATGCTGGTTCTCGTCATCCTCACCGCCGCCGCCGAAGCCGAAGGTGGCTACCTTCATGCCCGGATAGCCCACAAACTTGAGCAGATCTCGGACGCACTGATTCTGCACGCCCAGATCCTCGGCGATGATGTTCAGACCGGGCAGCTCCTTGCGGAAGGTCTGGAACAGCTTCTTGCCGGGGCCGGGAATCCATTTGCCTTCCTTGGCAGTAGCTGCGCCGTAGGGGATGGAATAGTAGTTGGCAAAGCCGATGAAATGATCCACGCGCACCAGGTCGTACATTTTACCCATCGCGCGCATGCGCTCCACCCACCAGCCGTAGTTGCTCTTGCTCAGGCGGTCCCAGTCATAGAGGGGGTTGCCCCAGAGCTGGCCGTCCTCGGAGAAGCAGTCCGGCGGCACGCCCGCAACCCGGGTGGAGATGCGGTTCTTGTCCAGCTGGAACACCTCGGGATGCGTCCAGGTATCCGCGCTGTCCTCTGCGCAGTAGATGGGCATATCGCCGAAGAGCTCGATGCCCAGCTCATTGCAGTACTTCTTCAGCGCAAACCACTGACGGAAGAAAATGTACTGGCAGAAGATGTGGTAGCGCACCTCCACGTCCAGCTCGGCGCGGTACTTTTTGACGGCCTCTTCTTCCCGCATGCGGATGGCCTTGTCGGGCCATTTGGTCCACATATTGTTGCCGAAGGAGCGCTTCACGGCGGTGAAGAGCGCAAAGTCCTCCGCCCAGTCGTTCTCCTTGACAAAGGCAGCCAGCTCGTCCGCCAGCTTTGCTTCGCTCTCCTCAAAGGCACGGCGGAGCAGCATCTCCTTGTTCAGGCGCACCGCTTCAAATTCCACCTTCTCTGCCTGGGCGGGGGTGTACAGATCGCCGGGATTCAGGGTCAGCAGCCCTTCCTCCGCCAGCGCTTCCAGGGAGATCAGCATGGGGTTGCCTGCGAACACGCTGGAGGACTGATAGGGGCTCTCGCCGTAGCCGGTGGGGCCCATGGGCAGCACCTGCCAGATCTTCATGCCGCTCTTCTTGAGGAAATCGGCGAAGGCATAGGCCTCCTTGCCGAGGGTGCCGATGCCGCCTGCGCCGGGCAGGGAAGAGATGTGCAGCAGCAAACCGCTCTTACGCATTTGTATCCTTCCTTTCAAACATCTATGGAAACGTTTCCGAAAACCTGTGAAAGAAATGCGGGACAGAGTACCCGCTTTATTCAATTATTCTGCATTTATCGGGAAAATCCTGCTGTATTCCCAAATAAGTAGTAAAAAAAGATGCGAAAATCCTGTGTTGTCTTGGGCTGCCGAAGGCTGGGGGCGCTGCGGCGGAAAATGCGGTGATTGCAGCGGGCTTCAGCCCTTCACAGAGCCACCGGTGATGCCCTCCACATAGAACTTCTGCATGATGATGAACAGGACGGAGATGGGCATGGAGACGATGACGCCGCCTGCGCAGAACTGGGCGAAATAGCGGTTCCGGTTTACCTTATCCACCAGGGAAAAAAGACCCAGGGCAACGGTTTTGTCCATCGCTATGCCGGAGGACATGATGATGGAGGCATACACGAAGTCCATCCAGGGGTAGAGAAAGGAGCTGATGACCGTATAGACCACAATGGGCCTGGCAAGGGGAAGGATGATCCGGCGGAAGACAATCCATTCGTTGGCGCCCTCCAGCCAGGCAGCTTCCCGGAGCGACCGGCTGACGGTATCGAAGAAGCCCTTGGCAATCAGGTAGTCCACTGCCGCGCCGCCGCTGTAGACGATCACAAGTCCGGCAAGCGTGTTGGTCAGTCCGGCCTCCCGAAGGATGAAATACACCGCGATCATGCCAAGAAAGCCGGGAAACAGATTCAGGAGCACGGCGGCCTTCATCAGGACCTTTCTGCCGCGGAAGCGCAGGAAGCTCATGGCGTAGGCGGTGGACAAAACGGAGACGGTGGACAGCAGGCAGGTGAAGACTGCCACGATCAGCGTATTGGTAAACCAGGCGGGGAAGCTGCTGACGCTGCCGGAGGAGGATAGCAGCTCCCGGTAGTGGCGAAGCGTCAGGGCCTGGGGGAAAAACGTGCGGAGGTTGGGCCCCTCGTCCACGCCGAAGGAGGTCAGAACCAGCCAGAGGATGGGCGTCAGCCAAAGGGCAGCCAAAATGAGCAGCAGCCCGTGGTGGAGGATTCCGGGGAGAAGGGCGCGGCGCTTCACTGGAATGCTTCCTCCCTTCCGCGTCCGGTGATCCGGCTGAAGGTCACCAGGGTGAGCGCGCTGCAGACGAGGAAGACCAGCAAGCCGATCACCGAAGCCATCTTGTAATTGCTCTGATCCTGGGTTAGCCGGTAAAGCCAGGTGACCAGCAGATCCACCTCGGTGGCGCCGGCAGCAGCCAGCTGCTGATCGGTGGTGACGTACACATCCCGGCTCAGCAGCCAGATGACGTTGAAGTTGTTGACATTTGCCACCATGCCGGAGATGAGGCTGGGGCCGGTGATATGCAGGATGTAGGGCAATGTGATGCGCCGGAAAACCTGCAGGGCATTTGCGCCGTCGATACGGGCCGCCTCGGTCAACTCGCGGGGGATGTTGATCAGCACGCCGGTTGCGATGAGCATCTGATAGGGGACGCCCACCCAGAAGTTGATGAGCAAAATCATGGGCCTTGCCCAGCTGGGGTGGGTCAGGAAGGGAATGACGCCGGCGGTGGGGATTGCCCCGATGCGGTAAAGCCAGTCGGTGACGCCCCACTGTTTGCAAAGCGTATTGATGATGCCAACATCCGCAAACAGGTTGCGCACAAGCAGCAGGGAAACAAACTGCGGCACCGCCATGGCGACCATGAAGCAGGTGCGCCAGAAGGGCTTGGCGACGGTTCGGCGGTGATTGACCAGCATCGCCATCAGGATGCCGCCGAAATAGCAGGAAAGCGTGGCGCTGACTGCCCAGAGGAGCGTCCATCCCAGCACCCTGGGAAAAGCATAGGCAAAGGCGCTGCTGTTTGCAAGGCTGGTCAGCAGCCGGAAATTGTCCAGCCCGACCCAGGTGAACAGATTTGTGGGTACCAGATGGCTGCGGTCATAGTTGGTAAATGCAATCAGGATCATCACCAGCAGTGGAATCGCCATCACCAGCGTGACGCCTGCAACAGGCAGGAAAAGCAGCGTACGGTGGAAATCCTGATGCAGCAGCCGGCCCGCATCCTGCCTGAGCGTCGGCAGCTGTCCGCCGACGGCGGCAGTCTGTTCCGCCTGCCGGGCAGCCTTCACCATCTGCAGGGTTTTCAGCAGATAGAGGCCGATCAGCAGCAGGCAGATCACGCCAAACAGCAGGATAAGAAAGGAGTTGTCATAGTCGTTCCAGACGTTTCTGCGGGCGACGGGGTCCCAGATGCGCTCGGCCTGCACGGTGCCCAGAGTCGGGAGCTTGCGGAGGAAGGGCAGCGTCAGCAGCACACAAAGCAGAAGGACTGTCTGCTCCAGCAGGAGGAGCAGCCCCTTGCCGGTCTGTCGCCGGACGAGGCAGCCTGCGCCCCAGAATAGGGCGGTGAGCTTTACGCCGGCATCGCCGCGGGTAAAGGCCTGGAAGAAGCTCTCTTTGGTGGCAGCGGTGCGCTTCACTGATCTGCCGGGGCGGTGATCCCCGCAACACAATTGTCCAGCAGCGTCTGAAGGTCCTGATTGTCCGGATTACCGCTGACGATGATCTTGCCCAGCGCTGCAGCCGCATCCCAGTATTTGGGCCCGACCCGCTGCACATCTGCATAGGGCGCCTGGGCTATGATGGCGGCAATGGCAGGCTCGGCCTGGATCTGCGGGTCGGAGAGCGCAGCGATATTGCTGGGGCCCTGACGGCGCAGGCGGAAGCGATCCACCTGGGCGTCGTGGGCGGTCATGAAGGCGGCCAGATCCATGGCGTCTCCGACATGCTCGGAATACGCATTCACGCCTACCAGCTTGAAGCCGGAAAAGGAAGCCATCTGCACCGCCTGATCTGCCGCCTGATAGGTGGGCAGCTTGGCGGCGGCGTAGTCATCGCCCCATGCCTGGGCGGCAACGGCGGCGTTCCAGGTGCCGCTGACGCCGGCGATGATGCTGCCGTCCTTCAGACCGGCGACAAAGGCGTCGCTGTCTGCATCCACAAAGCCGGGATGGGCCGCGAGCTTCAGCAGAGCTTCAAGCACCTTCACCCCAGGGATGGGCGCGTCCGTGGCATTCCAGGTACAGCGGTTGGTGACGCCGTCCTCACGCAGCTGCATTTGAAGCCCTGCGCCCCGGAAAAAGCTGTACAGATACCAGGCGTTGGTCATGGGGAAGGCAACCTTTTTGCCGTTTTGGGCGGCACGATCCAACAGCCCCTCCAGGGTTGTTGCGTCGGCAGGGGAGATCAGGGCGCTGTTGTAAAACAGAAAATAGCCGTTATCTGCGGTGGCCGGATACGCATAGAGCTGACCGTCCGGGCCGGTGGCGGCCTCAACGGATTCGGGCGTGTTGGCGCTGCGGACAGCGTCCGCCCCCTCGGTGACGGGCATCAGCGCGCCGCCGATGAGCAGGGAGTTCAGCTGATCGTCGGCGAAGGTGAACACGTCGGCGGCGGCCTCCACATCCGTCAGAACGACTTTTGCGGCGTCGCCCTCGTTCTGCACGCCGATGCGGATATCATAGCTTCTGTCCGGGTGCGCGGCGCGAAACTCGCGGAGCACCTGCTCCATCCAGGGGATATCGGCCTGATCGCCCACCCAGACCCGCAGGGGGACGGCAGCAGGGTTCTCTGCGGCGTCCTTGCTGCAGCCTCCCAGGACCGTCAGACACAGCAGCAGAGCAGCGAATCGCTTCATCAAAAGACCTCCCAGCATGCAATGTTCTGGAAGGAGTATGACCCATGCGGCACCGGCATATGCATCAGAAAAGACCTGTCCTGAAGACAGACAGGTCTTGAAGAAGCGAAGAATTACGCTTTGGCAGGGCCGACGGATTCCCGCAGGATCAACTCTGCATCCACGGTGATGTGGCGCGGCTCCTCGTGCTGCTCCAGCATCTCCATGAGCATGGCCACGCTTTCCCGGGCGATCTCCTGAATGGGCTGTGCAACGGTGGTCAGGCGGGGGATGTAGAACTTGCCCATCTCAATGCCGTCGTAGCCGATGACGCTGACGTCCCTGGGGACGTTGCGGCCCATATCCTGCAGGGCGCGGATCACGCCCATGGCAACGGTATCCGACATGGCAAAGACGGCAGTGGTATCCGGCTTGGCCTCGAAGAAGGTGCGGGCGGTCTCATAGGCGCCGCGCAGGGAGAATCGGGTGTCCACATAGCGCTCCTCATCAAAGGGAACGCCGGCAGCTTCAAGGGCCTCCATGGCGCCCCGGTAACGCAGCGCGAAGCCGTCGTCGCCCTGCCGTACGCCGCCGAATATTGCAATCCGGGTGTGTCCGGCCTGCAGCAGCGTCTCCATAGCCGCGCGGCCCATCATCCGGTCATCGATAAACACGCTGCCGGCCCGGGTCAGCTCGGCGTTGCGGGCGCTGTTGGTAGCGAAGACCATGGGGATATCCAGCTGCTGGAGCACCTGCGCACGCTCGTCGATGTGGCCGCCCAGGAAGATGCACCCGGTCAGCCGCTTTTCGCGGTACAAGCGGGCGGCGGTCTGGAACTCATCGCCCTTTTCATCCACATACTCCACCAGGAAGGACGCCTCCAGCCCGTTGGTGAACTGCAGCACAGCCTCTGCCAGGGCATTGAGGAAGGGGTTCTCGCGGCCGCGCAGGATGATGGCGACATTCTCGCCGTCTGTCTGCTTCAGGCTGCGGGCGTTGGCATTGCCGACGAAATGGCATTCCGCCATCACGCGTTCGACCCGTTCGCGGGTGGCCTGGTTCACGTCCGGGCGCTTGTTGAGCACGCGCGATACGGTCGTGACGCTGACGCCTGCCTTGCGGGCGATATCCTTGATGGTATATATCTTCACAGGGTGCTCCTCTCCGGAAACGGAAACGCTCCCGGTACCGATTTCGATGATCTCTAGCCCATCATAGCACAAAGCAAGGGGACTGTCAAGGTGAAGATGGGAGATTTGTTGCGCATATGGCACAAATAACACATGTTTGCGCTTGGAATGCATGAGAGTTCCATTAGAAATTGCCGGAACCTTTGCGCTTTGGGACGATTCATGCTATAATGAGCACATTACAGGCACATGCCTTGGGACAGGAGTGAAATGCATGACGCTTTCAACGGAAGATAAGGCCGCAAAGCCTTCTATCTGGAATCAGGCCCTCAAGGTGGTCAAGGGCGATACGACCAGCGATCTGGTGGAGCAGTTCACCCAGGAGATGACGCTGGTGGCGGAAGGCCTGTGCGAGGATCAGGCACGGCTGAGGAAGGCTGTGGACGGGCTGATCCGGGAATCGGAAGGCCAGAGAAACAAAGCTGAGCAGGATTATGACGATCTGCTCCGCCGCCTGGAAGCGGGGCAGAAGGAAACCAGCAAGCGGCTGGACGAGCTGGGGAAGCGGCTATCCGCCCTGGAGAAGCCGGCAGCCAAGCCCAAAAGGGGCTGGTTCGGCCCGGATATGATCGGCCGCATCACGCTGCTGGCGGCAATCGTTTGCGGCACCTGGGTGCTGGTGACGCTCCTGAAGCTCTTTGCATAAGCCGGATGATCTGGAATACAGTGGGCGGATATCCGGCAGACAAGGGCTGATGAACCCGCGAAAGCCTGAAAAGGAGGCACAGATGAAAACCTATCAGGAAATGCTGGAGACCTATCGCAAGCGTCAGCGCAGCACGGTGGTGGATGCGATTGCAACCGGGCTGACATATGTGGACGAGATTGCGGTGGATACCGGCTTGTTGGAGGAAACGGGCCTGCTGGCGGAGCTGACCGGCTCCGTGTGCAGTGCGCTGCCCTTTGCCATCATTGCCGTGCAGGAGGGCTCGAAGGCGATCCTTGGCCTGAAGCCTGCGGCCAATGGCGTGCAGGACAGCGCCTTCCGCATGGTCAAGACCGGCGCTGCCATGGGTGTGGGTGCTGCAGTGGCGGCAGGCGCAGGCTTCTGGGCTGCCATTCCGGTGACGATGGGCGTGCGCGCCCTGTTTGACCGCTATCGCTCCAAAACGCTTACCGGCATGCGCGTGCAGGGCCGGATCAACCGCCTGAAGGAGCTCAACAGCCAGCTGCGCGACGCCCAGGAGGCGCTGCAGGTGGAGACGCCTGTGACCCTGGAGGAGCCGCAGCTGCTGGCGGTACTGCCGAACTGAGCATAGCCAGGGATGAGGCACGAAAGGAAATCATCATGAATCATGCGCTGTTGACGATCGACGATGTGCCCTCGAAGAACACACCGGCGATCGTGGATTATCTGCTGGAAAAGGGCATCCGCGCCATTCTGTTTGCGCAGGGCGACAAGATCGAGCAGTATTATGAGGAAGCGATCTATGCGCTGCGCAGGGGCATGATCGTAGGCAATCACAGCTATGCCCACCGGGCCTTTTCATCCATGACGGCAGAGGCGGGCATTGAGGACATTGAGCGGTGCGAAGCGCTGCTTGACCGGCTCTACCGGGATGCGGGCGTGGAACGGCGCTTTCGACCCTTCCGCTTTCCCTATGGGGACAAGGGCGGCAGGAGCAAGGCTGAATTGCAGGAGTATCTGGCAAGGCGCGGCTTTGACAAGGTGGACGATACCCGGCTGCCCTACGCCTGGTGGCGGGAAAACGGCCTGCATACGGATATCGACACCTTCTGGACCTTCGATTTTGAGGAGTACAGGCTGCAGTACGATCAGACGTTTTCCTATGAAGCCATCCGGGAAAAGATGCACAGCTGCTCCCCGAAGACAGGCGCGGCGCTGTACGGAGCAGGAAACCGGCATATCCTGCTGCTCCATGCCCATGATGAAACCGATGCGGTCCTGCCCGGGTATTACAGGCGTTTCCTTGACGAGCTGTTGGAAAACGGCGTAATCTTCGATGAACCAAGCTTTCTTTGAGCTGCATTGCAACCGGCTGCCGGCGCATTCCGGCGGCCTTTTTGCTGCCTGCATTTTTTCTGTATAGCCGGTTGACGAACGGGAGAAAATCCGATATCATGTGCCGTGTACTGAAGGAGGAGGAAGCCATGAAATTCACCAAAATGCAGGGCATCGGCAACGATTATGTGTATGTGAACTGCTTTGAGGAGCATGTGGAGAACCCTGCCGCGCTGGCGGTGGAGATCAGCCGCGCCCATTATGGCGTGGGCAGCGACGGTCTGATTATGATCTGCCCCAGCGAGGTGGCGGATTTTGAGATGAAGATGTACAATTCGGACGGCAGCGAAAGCGAGATGTGCGGCAATGGCACCCGCTGCGTGGGCAAATATGTATATGACCGGGGCCTGACGGACAAGACCACCGTGAGCCTGATGACCGGGGCGGGGCTGAAGATACTGCGCCTGAACGTCAGGGACGGCAAGGTGGCATCCGTCCGGGTGGACATGGGCGCGCCGGAGCTGCGCCCGGAGCTGATTCCGGTCGATCTGACTGGTGAAACCGTGATGGGTCACCGGCTGCACGCCGGCAGCAGCGTATATGAGATCCATTGCGTATCCATGGGCAATCCCCATTGCGTGATCTTCGTCAATGATCCGGATCAGGTGGACGTGGAGCAGGTGGGAAGACTGCTGGAGAATCATCCTGTTTTCCCCAAAAGGGCCAACATCGAATTCGTGCAGGTCGTCAGCAGGGATCACCTGCGGATGCGGGTCTGGGAGCGGGGCTCCGGCGAGACGCTCGCCTGCGGCACCGGCGCCTGTGCATCGCTGGTTGCAGCCGTGCTGACCGGCCGTGCCGACCGTCAGGTAACGATGGATCTGCTGGGCGGAAGCCTTGAACTGGACTGGTCCTTTGAGGACGGACATGTGTACCAGGAGGGCCCGGCGAAGTTTGTTTTCGACGGCGAATGGATCGGAGAGTAATCGGAAATTAGGAATTATGAATTATGAATTAGGAATTGCGTGTGTGGAACAGCGCTGGGGCGGCCTGTGGAGGGAGCCAGCGCTGTTTTTTGTTGGCATGTTTCCAGAAGAATGGGAGGAATACGATGGTGAAGAGGGGGATGGATGCTGTACAAGGATTTTTCGCAGAAGTATGGAATGAAATGGCATGAAAAAATGTGAAAAAGTCTTTTACATACCGAATTTGTGTGGTATAATAGACATAATAAATGCTGAAAGTGAATGCCATGAAGCCCCTGGCGTGGGGGCTGGAATCATTGTGGAAAAGGAGCGTTTGCTTTGATTACTGACAAGCGAAAAACCCTGGGCGTATTTATGAATAAAGCGGACCACATTTTCCAGACAATGGTGCAGACGGTGACGCGTCAGTGTGCCCGCAGGATGGGCTATGATGTGTTCTACTTCTTTACTGTGGGCTATCGGGAAAGCACCAATGCTTATGACGAGCAGGAAAAAAGCATGTTCACCTTTGTGCCCATGGAAAAGCTGGATGGTGCGCTTGTGGTGCCGGATACCTATGACATGCACGGTTTCCGGGAGAGCCTGTTCGATATGCTGGATAAGCGCGCCCATTGTCCCATCGTCTGTATCCGCGACCACCGCAGCCAGTATGACAGCTTCTATACCGATGAGTCCGTGGCCATCAGGCCGCTGCTGAAGCATCTGCTGGAGGATCACGGCTTCAGGAAAATCTGCTTCCTGGCGGGCTATCCGGAGCATCCTGACAGCAATGACCGCCTGAAGTGCTACATCGATGAAATGGAAAAGCACGGCGTGGCGCTTCCCCCCAATGCGGTGTACCATGGCAGCATGTGGAGCCGGAACATTGACAAGGCCTATGACTATTTCTTCAGTGATCCTGCGAACTGGCCCGAAGCGGTGGTCTGTGCCAACGATTATATGGCGCATGCGCTGGTGGAGGAGCTGATCAGCCATGGCTACAGCGTCCCCGGGGATACGGTGGTGACCGGCTTTGACGATATCGAAGCGTCCGGGCGCTCTGTCCCGACCATGACGACCATCGGACAGGATTATGTGCGGATGATCCACCAGGCCATGGAGCTGCTGCATCAGCGGATTCAGGACCAGGAGCAGGGGATCATCCACAAAACATATTATCATCAGGGAATCCCGGGCAGGCTTGCCCTTCGGGAAAGCTGCGGCTGCGGTCAGCGGCCGGACAGCAAAACGCTGACCAACACAGTGCACCAGCAGGCGCTGCACAACCGGCTGATGGAGACACGGGAGATCAGTCAGACCTATTTTGCCATTGAAATGAATGGCGCGGACAGCTATGAGCAGGTGCATGCAACCATTCTGCGGAAGCTGGAGGATATTCCGACGGTTCGGGACATCTATCTGTGCCTCTTCCGGGATGAGCACGGCTTTGCCAGCCACATCACGCCGCAGGTGCAGCTGATCTCCGCCATCACGGACAGGCAGGACGCCGGCATGCCGATGCTCTGCTTTGAGCGGGAGAAGCTGCTCCCCAGCATCGCGGAGCGGCCGGATGAGCCCCAGGCCTTCTATGTGCATCTGCTGCATCAGCGCAACAATACCTATGGCTATACGGTCATGCAGTATAAGGACGATCAGACGCCCAGCCAGTTTTACCTGCACTGGAACATCATCGTTTCCATTGCGCTGCGAAATCTGGACGATCAGGGCAAGCTGAGAGCGCTGTATGAGGAGCGCCGCCGTTCCTCCGTTACGGATTCGCTGACCGGCCTGTTCAACCGCCGCGGGGTGAATGAGCATCTTGATCCGATCTGGGAAGAGATGTGCAGGGAACACCGTACGGTCTGCTTTGCCTCGCTGGACATGGACAACATGAAGCCCATCAACGATACATTCGGCCATCAGGGTGGTGACGAGGCGCTGTGCTCCATCGCAGACGGCATCCGTGCCGCCATCCCGGAGGGCGCCATTGCGGCCCGCATCGGCGGTGACGAGTATCTCGTCTTCATCCCGGATTATGACGAGGACGATGCAGCTGCCTTTGTGGGACGGTTTGAATCCTTCCTGGCGATGCGCAACCTGAATGCCCGGTTCCCGGTGGGCGCATCTGTGGGCACCAGCGTCTTCCATCTGGAGCCCGGCATGACCTATGACCACTGCGTCAATGAAAGTGATGAAAGCATGTACCGGGTAAAGCGCAGCCGCCATGAGGCGCTGGAGCAGCATGCCCGGATCTTCGGCAAAACCAGGCGCAGGTCGCTGTGACGTTTTGCAGAAAAATGAAATTGGTACGGCCCGGAGCGGTGATGAACTGCTCCGGGCCGTCGGTCTGTCATTCCATGGCCCCGGAGGGCGTCGGGAAAGAGAATTCCCTGACGCTTTCCGGGGCTTGCTTTGCTGTGATTGTGGAATGGGGGTTATTCGAGGAGGAAGCTGCTGTACTTTTCCAGATCGCTGGGGCCGATCGTGCCGCTTAAGGGCAATCCGTTCTGATCCAGCCGATCAGCGGAGACATTGGGAATTTCGTCGTTCTTCCAGGCGGCATAGATCGTGCGGGTCTCCTTGCCGTCGGAGAGGCGCACCTCATACACCGGCGTGCCCGGCTGGGGGATCAGCAGCGTGCGCCCCGTGGTGGTCTGAACGGAATCCCAGCCGTCGATCAGGTAAAGCTGACCGTCGTCCATGCAAAGGGCGTCAAATTCCAGCGTGGAGGTGAAGCGGTAATCCGAGGTCCAGCCTGTGGCGCCGGCAAGCACTGATCCCTCCTGCACAAGTGGAGCTTCTACGCCCATGGGCTTGAAGACGACAAGTCCGGCAGGCGTGTCGTTCTTCATTCCACCGGCAATCTTCCTGTGCCGGTAGGGGAACCAGTGCACGGTGTAGGTGAGGATGACGGCATCCTTGTTTGTATCGGTCAGGGTCATGTAATACTCGTCCCGGTGGAAGCCGTCATACACCTGCTCGTAGAAGCTGCCGGACAGCACGGTGCTGACCAGCGCGTCGTTGCGGAAAATGTTGACGGTGTACATATCCAGCGGGGCGGCCTCGGTGTAATGCATGAACAGCTGATTCACCCCTGCTGCCGTCAGCAGCAGCACGAAGGCACAGACCAGCGCCGTCAGGGTGATCCACAGCGCCCTGTAGCGTTTGCCCATCTGGCGCAGGCTCTTCTTCAGGGATTTCGACTCCTGGGTGGGTTCCATCTGGATGTTGAGCATGCCGGTCTTCATGCCCGCAAAGTAGTCCCGGCAGGGCTGGCAGTCCGCCAGATGCTCGTCCAGAAATCGCTGGCTGCCCTCTGAACACACCCCGTCCACGGACAGGGGCATCAGGTCACGGGCCATATCGCAATTGCGCTGGTTCATAGGCTTCCCTCCTTGGTCATGCGTTGTGTCAGCAGCAAACGGGCCCGGTGGTAGGTCACCCGCGCCCAGCTTTCGCTCTTGCCGAAGAGCGCGGCGATCTGCGGATATCCCACATCGCCCAGGGCACGGAGGGTAAAGACCTCCTTGTAGGGATCATCCAGGGTGTGCAGGGCCCGGAGCACATGCAGCGCCTGATCCTGCCGGGTGAGCTGATCTTCCACGTCAACGCCGGATGGTACCATGTCCAGCGGAGCGTCACCGACCTCCTTTTGCCGCTTGCGGAGGCGGCTGATATGAACATTCCGGGCGACCCGGAAGAGCCAGGCATCCAGGTTGTCCTCGGGGAGCCTGGCAGCATGCTGCATGGCCCGCAGGAAGGTCTCCTGCACGATTTCCTCTGCCTCGGCTTCGCTGCGGCTCAGGTTCAGCGCAAACCGGTACAGCTTGTGGAAGCAGGCTGTATAGAGGGCCTCAAAGTTCATTCATCCACCTCCTTTCACCTATATAACGCATGAGCTGTCCTCATGTTACAATAATTCTTTCCAAAATGCAAATCAATGGGGAGACGTCGCGCAGGCGTCTCCCCAAAACAGTTCAATGCTCATGGCATCTGCTTTCCCAAAGCAGACGATTTCATCATGCCTGAATGGCATTGCCCGTATAGAGCTGATAATACTTGCCCTTCTGTTCGATCAGGTCGTCATGGGTGCCGCGTTCGATGATCCGGCCCTGCTCCAGCACCATGATGCAGTCAGAATTCTTGACCGTGGACAGGCGGTGAGCGATGACGAAGGTGGTGCGCCCGTGCATGAGGGCGTCCATGCCGCGCTGCACCAGGGTCTCGGTGCGGGTGTCGATGGAGGAGGTGGCCTCGTCCAGGATCAGGCAGGGCGGATCGGCCACAGCGGCGCGGGCAATGGCCAGCAGCTGGCGCTGCCCCTGGGAGAGGTTTGCGCCATCGCCGGTCAGCATGGTGTGATAGCCCTCGGGCAGCTTGCGGATGAAGCCATCGGCGTTGGCCAGCTTGGCGGCGGCGATGCATTCCTCGTCCGTGGCATCCAGCTTGCCGTAGCGGATGTTGTCCAGCACCGTGCCGGTGAACAGGTGGGTCTCCTGCAGCACCATGCCCAGGGAGCGGCGCAGATCGTCCTTGCGGATCTTGTTGATGTTGATGCCGTCGTAGCGGATCTTGCCGTCCTGGATGTCGTAGAAGCGGTTGATCAAATTGGTGATCGTGGTCTTGCCGGCGCCGGTTCCGCCCACAAAAGCGATCTTCTGACCGGGCATGGCGTACATGTCGATGTTGAACAGCACCTGCTTCTCCTCATTGTAGCCGAAGTCCACATCGGAGAAGACCACGCCGCCTTCCAGTCTGGTCAGCGTAACGCTGCCGTCCTGATGGGGATGCTTCCAGGCCCAGAGACCGGTACGGGCGTCGGATTCGGTCAGGTTGCCCTGTTCATCTTCCTTCGCATAGACCAGCTCCACATAGCCGTCGTCCTTTTCCGGCTCGGCGTCCATCAGGTCGAACACGCGGCGCGCACCGGCCAGGGCCATGATGATGGCGTTCATCTGCTGGGTCACCTGGGTGATGGGCTGGGTGAAATTGCGGTTCAGCGTCAGATAGGTGACCAGCTTGCCCAGGGTCATCAGGGCGCCGCCGGAAAGGATGGCCAGCGCGGAGCCGACCATGGCGCAGATGACGTAGGAAATGTGGCCGAGGTTGTTGTTGATGGGGCCCATGGTGTTGGACCA
Organism: Clostridia bacterium; assembly: GCA_017397765.1. Classification (GTDB taxonomy): domain Bacteria; phylum Bacillota; class Clostridia; order Christensenellales; family Aristaeellaceae; genus UBA11524. Next base: position 17,082 of record JAFQIB010000020.1, read on the forward strand.
GCGGTTGGCCTCGTGGGCGGAGGTGCGCAGCGCCTCGTTCAGCGCATCGAAGCCTTCCTGAGCCTTGTCCTCGTGGCAGAAGACCTTCACGACCTTCTGGCCGGTGGTCATCTCTTCAATGTAGCCGTTGAGCTTGCCCAGATTCTGCTGCTGGGCGACAAAGAACTTGCCGCACATCCCAACCAGCTTGCCGGAGATCAACATGGTCAAAGTGACCAGCACGATGGACAGGATCGTCATATGCCAGGAGAGGGTGATCATGCTGACGAAGGTGACGACCAGCGTCACGGAGGAATTGACCAGCTGGGTCAGGCTCTGGCCGATCAGCATGCGCATGGCGTCCACGTCGTTGGTGTAGACGGACATGATATCGCCGTGGGCGTGGGTATCGAAATACTTGATGGGCAGCTCCTGCATCTTGGAGAAGAGCTCGTTGCGGATCTTCAGCATGGAGCCCTGGGTCACGATGACCATGATGCGCTGCTGCAGGTAGGAGCAGGCGATGCCCAGGGCAAGGACGCCTGCCAGGCGCAGCAGCCGTGCGCCCAGATCAGCAAAGGTTTTGGTGCCCGCCAGGATGCCCTTGATGTAGGTGTCGATCAGCTCCTCGGTGAAGAGCGTGCCCTGCAAGGTGCACATGGCGGTGATGAGGATGCAGGCCAGCACGAGGATGAAGTGCAGACCGTAGTTTTTCATGATGAATTTCAGCACGCGCGTCAGCAGCTGACCCTGTCCCTTCAGGGACATGGCAGGCATGGGCGCGCCTCTGCGTCCGGGACCCATCATTGCCGGCTCACCTCCTTGCGCATGAGGGCTTTGCGTTCCTTGCGGAGCGCGGGCGGGAAGGGGGGCATGCCGGGAATTTTCGCCCTGGCAGCCTCCTTGTTGACGTCGTACACCTCGATGTCCTTGTCCGAGTCGGTTTCGTCAAAGTCGCCTGCGCCGCTGGTCTGGGTTTCGTAGATTTCCCGGTAGATTTCGCTCGTCTCCAGCAGACGGTCATGGGTATCGAAGGCGGTGACCTTGCCGTCCTCCATGACGATGATGCGGTCTGCATCCTGGACGGAGGCGATGCGCTGGGCGATGATGAGCTTGGTGGTGCCGGGGATCGCCTCGCGGAAGGCCTGGCGGATCTTTGCGTCCGTTGCCGTATCGACGGCGGAGGTGGAATCGTCCAGGATGAGGATGCGGGGCTTCTTCAGCAGGGCGCGGGCAATGCACAGGCGCTGCTTCTGGCCGCCGGACACATTGGTGCCGCCCTGCTCGATCATGGTGTCGTACTTGTCGGGCATCTTCTCGATAAATTCATCCGCGCAGGCCTGACGGCAGACCGCCTGGCATTCCTCCAGGGTGGCGTCCGCCTTGCCCCAGCGCAGGTTTTCCAGGATTGTACCGGAGAACAGCACATTCTTCTGCAGCACCACGGCGACCTGGTCGCGCAGGGCCTCGATATCATATTGGCGCACATCGTGGCCGCCGACGCTGACGGAGCCCTCCGTCACGTCATACAGACGGCTGATCAGGCTCACCAGCGTGGTCTTGCCGCAGCCGGTGCCGCCGATGATGCCGACGGTTTCCCCGGAATGGATGTGCAGGTTGACGTCCTCCAGAATATCATCGCCGGAGCCCTCGGTATGGTACTTGAAATGCACGCCGGTGAAGTCGATGGTGCCGTCTGCGACCTGGGTGAGGGGCGCGTCCGGGCTGGTGATGGAGGGCTCCTCGTCCAGCACCTCGACGATGCGCTTGCCGGCCGCTGCGGACATGGTCAGATTGACGAAGATCATCGACAGCATCATCAGGTTCATCAGGATGGACATGACGTAGGAGAACATGGCGCTCAGATCGCCCACCAGCATGTCAGAGCCCGGTGCGCAGACCATCTTCGCGCCAAACCAGCTCAGCAGCAGGATGACGGTATACACGGTGCCCATCATGATCGGGCCGTTGAGCGCAATGATGTTCTCCGCCTTGACGAAGAGCTTATACACGCCGCCGGAGGCCTCGCGGAACTTCTCGCTTTCGTGCTCCTCGCGCACAAAGGCCTTCACCACGCGGATGCCCTTGACATTCTCCTGCACGGAGGCATTGAGGGCGTCGTATTTCTTGAACACCTGGCTGAAGAGCTTGGATACCTTGCCGATGATCAGCGGCAGGGCGATGCCCAGGAACGCCAGCGCGATCAGGAAGATGATGGACAGCCGCCAGCTTTTGGAGATCGCCGCGATGAGCGAGAAGATCAGCGTCAGCGGCGCACGCACAGCGATGCGGGTGATCATCTGGAAGGTGTTCTGGATGTTGGTCACGTCCGTCGTCAGGCGGGTAACAAGGCCTGCGGTGGAGAATTTGTCGATGTTGGCAAAGGAGAAGCGCTGGATGTTCTGGTACATGGCCTGACGCAGGTTTGCGCCGAAGCCGGTGGAGGCATGGCTGGCCAGATGGGCGCAGGCCACGCCGAAGAACAGGCTCACCAGCGCCAGGAGCATCATCAGCAGGCCGTACTTGATCAGAGCGTTCATATTGCTCTGCTCAATGCCCTGGTTAATCAGCTCTGCCATGACCAGCGGGATCAGCACCTCCATCACCACCTCGCCTGCAGCGCACAGGGGGGTGAGGAATGCGGACCGTTTGTACTGCTTCACATAGGAAGCCAGCTTCCTAATCATAGGTTCCGATCATTTCCTTTCATCATCAATTGTTGCCGGGATCATTTGACCGCTTCATAAACCTTCCTGAGGCAGGAGAGGAGCTGGGCCTTTTCCTCTTCTGTGAGCAGGGCGGTCAGCCGGGCCTCGGAGTCCACCACCATCTGATGGCTCTGGGCGTGCAGCTGCATGCCCTTTGTCGTCAGCTTTACCAGCTTGACGCGTTTGTCAGCCGGATCGGTGACCGCCTGGACGAGCCCCTTCTTTTCCAGCCGGGAAACCAGCCCTGCCACCGTCGACTGGGCGGCGCAGAACTGCTCCTCCAGGCTTTTCAGGGACAGCATCTGCTTTTCTGTATGGGCCAGCAGGATCAGGACACGGTTCTGCTGCATGGTCAGGTTGAGGGTCTGCAGGTTCTGGTTGGCTTCCTTCTCCAGCGCATTGTCGATGCGCTTGATAAACCAGCCGTAGCCCGCAATCGGTTTATCCATGGTCGTCCTCCTTCCTCCATATCAAGGTGCATTATACAAGCTCGATTGCATGCTGTCAATAGCTTGCGATTGATTTCATACTGTGTTCACAAAACAGAAAATCCGCCCCGAAGGACGGATGAAATATGCAGCTTTGCTTGGCCAATCAGCCCCACAGCGCAGCCAGCGCCGGGACGATCTGCTTCTTTCGGCTGACGACGTCCTGCAGGAAAACAGGCTGACCGGAGACGGCTTTGACGTCGAAGGCCTGGCGGATGCTCTCCTCCTCGCCCAGGAAAACCAGCTCCGTGCCGCAGCGCAGCACGTCGGTGAGCATCACCAGCACCAGATCGTAGCCGCGCAGGGCCTTGAGCTTCTCCATGGCCGGCAGCAGCTCGTCCAGCCGGGCCAGTATGCTGTCGGTGTCCAGGCAGGTGATCTGGCTGATGCCCAGCGCATGGCCGGCAATGTGGAATTCCTTGAAGTCGGTGTTCAGCAGGGCCTCAATGGGCTTGTCGGCGCTGGAGGCAGCGGAGAACATCTCCCGGCCCAGGGTGTCCAGATCCAGCCCGGCAATGCGCGCCAGACGCTCTGCCATGCGCTTGTCCCGGGCGGTGCAGGTGGGGGATTTGAACAGCACCGTGTCCGACAGGATGGCCGCCGCCATCAATCCGGCCAGCTTCTCAGAGGGCTGGAGGCCCCGCTCCTGGAACATGGTTGCCACGATGGTCGTGGTGGAGCCGACGGGCTCGTTGCGCATGAACACGGGATGCCCGGTCTGCACGTCTGCCAGGCGGTGATGGTCAATGATGGCGATGATCTCCGCCTGATCCAGCCCGGGGATGGACTGGCTCTTTTCGTTGTGATCCATCAGCACCACGCGCTTGCGGCGGGGACGCAGCAGGTGATAGCGGCTCAGCGTGCCGACCACCCGGTTGCGGTGGTCCAGGATGGGATAGGCGCGGTAGCGGCTCTGCAGCACGGTTTCACGAACGTCGTCGATGAAATCGTTCAGATGGAAATAGACCAGATCCTCCGTCTGGGCAATGCGGCTGACGGGAATGGACTGATAGATCAAACGGGCTGCACGGTATGCATCACAGGGGCTGACGATGATACAGCTGTCAGAATGGATACCCAGATACTTTTCCGGCGCCTTGCCCTGGCAGATGATGATGCAGCTGGCCTTTTTGCGGAGGGCTTCGTCGATCACGTCCTCCTGCTCGCCGCAGAGGATAATGCTGCCCTCCTTTACGCCGCGCAGTGCTTCACCGGTATGGGGGAGGGCAATCACCACTTCGCCGGAGACGGCGTCGAACATGTCCTCCTCCGTGTTGACGATATGCCCCTCCAGCGCGGAGAGCAGATTGAATACGGGCACATTCTGCACGCTGGGGTTGGTGATGGATTCCATGTCGCTTTCCGCCACGCTGCCGGCGGTGATCATGCCGTAGAGCGTGCCGTCCTCCCGGGTGACGGGAATGGCGGAGAGGTTCCTGTGATCGTGCAGGATCTGCCAGGCATGGCTGACGGAGACCTGCTCGCCGACGGTGGGCGGCGTGTCAAACTCAATGTCCCGCACCTGCGTGCGCACGGTGGAGAGCAGCAGCGGCGGCTCAAAGCCGAAGCGTTCCAGCAGGAAGCGGCATTCGTCATTGGGCTGGCCGAGCATGGCGGCGACATAGTTATGGTCGCCCAGCGCATTGTTCAGCGCCGCATAGGCCATGGCGGATACGATGGAATCAGTATCCGGGTTCCGGTGACCGCATACATAGATCGGGTTCATGCATGTCCCTCCGTATCATGTGTATCAATCAAAATAGTCGTCGTCTTCTTCTGCGACGGTCCAGGCCAGCGGGTCCTTGTACTTCTTTTCCTCGACCTGACGGTTGAGGAGCGTCTGGGTCTCAATGTTGGCGATGCCCAGCACCTTCAGTCCGTGCTGGGTCTGATAGCGGGTGATGGCGTCCTGGGTATTGATGCCGAAATGACCGGTGATGTTGTCCGGCGTCAGCCAGCCCAGGTAAACCAGCTTTTCCTGCAGCTCAGTCACCTTTTTGCCGGTGTTGCCAAAGCGCATCGTCCAGTCCGCCACGTCGTGCACGGTGCCGTAGCCCAGGATCTTCTTGTCGCCGGTGGAGTAGGTGACGCGGGCCACGGAGGAGGGGTTATTGCCCTCGATGCAGTGGATGGTGACGCTGCCGTCCTGATTCCGGGTGGCATATTCCACCATGGCCACATGGGAGGTGTTGCCGTCGCCGGTCCAGGAGAAGAAGACCCAGTCGCCGGGCTGGGGAACATATTCCCCGGCGGTGATGAACTGATCCTCACCCTTGAACCACTGGTAGCCCCAGTCGGGCAGATTGCCGTTGCGGGCGATCCAGCGGCCTTCCTTGATGAACCAGCGCATGCCGGTGTTCTGGCCGGAATAGCGGGGATATACCACCGTCAGCAGCTTGGTGCCGTCCTGCTTGTCCACCTGATCGACGGACCAGCACAGGAACTCTGCGCACCACTGGGCATAAGCGTCGCCCCAGTATTCGCCGTATTTGGAATAGCCGTGCGCGCCCTCCTTGTAGCCGACTTCGCCGGAGGCGACCTCCAGCAGCCGGGTCACATAATCGGGCACAGGCCACAGCGGCCGCAGGGCCGACGGTGGGTTTTCTTCCGCGCAGGCCGTGCTGAGCAGCAGGGCCTGCAGCAGGACAAGGGCGATGATTCGCTTCATTGTTACTCTCCTTGTTGGTTCAGTTGCGGGTGCTTTGCGTGCCGTCAAAGCAGGATGGGCACGGTGCGGACGATCTCTGCCGAATCGGCGGTGACATGGCATGCGGCGGCTTCGATGCGCACGCCTGCCGCCTTTGCCTGACGCAGCGCAGCGGAAAAGGCCGGGTCGGTGCTGTCGTTGGGGATCAGTCCGACGGCGTCTTCATTCATAATAACGAAGCAGACGCCTGCTTCCATCCCAGCCTGCACCGCCTGGATCAGCCCGTGCAGATGCTTGGCGCCGCGGGCGGTGGGCGCATCGGGAAAGCAGGCTGTGCCGGCCTCGTCGAAAAGCGTCACGCCCTTGACCTCGATAAGGGCGTCCGGCTTGCCGTCGGCGTCTTCATGCGTCCAGCAGGCCAGATCAAAGCGGGAATCCCCGAAAGTCACTTCGCTCTGCACCCGGTGAAAGGCTCCCCAGCCACCCTTTTCGACCCATTCCCGGGCGATCAGGTTGGGGGCCTGGCTGTCGATGTTGATGATCCGTCCGTCCTTTTCCACGGCGACCAGATCATACAGCGTTTTCCTTGCGGGATTGCCGGACTTCTCCAGCCAGCAATGGGCACCGGGGACAAGCAGCTCCCGCAGGCGGCCGGTATTTTTGACGTGGACGGTGGCTTCCGCGCCGTCCACCAGACAGTTCGCAATAAAGCGATTGACCCGGCACAGAAAGCTGCACTGGGTCAAATCGTGATAGAGTTTCATGGGATCATTCCTCGAAGACGCGGTAGATCAGCCAGCATAGCGCGCCGTCATAGTTGGTGTGACCCTCCAGGCGGATGGGGAAGTCGTAATCGTTGCGGAAGATCAGGTTCAGTTCGCTGTTGCCGACAGCAGCATCCTGGCCCATGGGGAGGTAGGGGGCGCCGTTGTCGCCGTGGGCACGGCGGTGGAGGATGGTGATCTTGGGCAGCTGCAGCAGCACGTTGTACAGCGTGGAGGACACCTGGCAGGTGCCGCCGCCGGGAGACTGGATGGTTGTGCCTTCGGCCAGTGCACCGGCCTCCAGATATCCGTTTGCCAGGGAATAGGGGCCCATGGTGTCATTGGCGTCCAGCTCCTGGCCGGGCTTCAGCACAACGCTCATACGCTGGATGCCCACGTCGATGTTGTGCATGCGGTTCTGAATGATCTCGGTGCTGTTATACTTGTAATAGGAAGTATAGGCGGCGATGGGCGTATCGTCATTCAGCGCCTGATCGGTGGGGGAAACGGTGCGGATGTCGGTCAGGTCGCTGATGTGGATGTAGCCGTAGGTACGCCAGTAGTTGACCACGGCCCATTCGCCGTCGAACTGCCAGATGCTCAGGGTGGTGCCGGGCTTGAGGATCGCCCAGCAGTAATCCTCGTGGCTCTTGCTGACGCGAACCTCGGCGGTATCGGCAGTCACTGCCACATACTGATGCTTCTGTACGCCGTAGGGCGGCGTGTTCACGGGATCAACAGGCTTCACATCCACAATGCGGTGACGCTTGACGTAGCCGATCTGACCGCGGAAGCGAACGATGGCCCACAGCGGGTCCAGATAGAGCACATCCACCTTGGTTTTGCCGCCCACCTTGAAGAGGCGGTCAACATAGATGGAGCGCACGTTATAGGCGGAGGTGCCTTCCTTCAGATAGCAGGTGTACAGGGCGGGGGATTTCTTGTCGAAGTCCTCCACGGTTTTGAGCGCATACTGCTCGCCCATGGGCTCGGGCAGGGCGTACTCGTTGAACTGTACACGGTCCTCCACGACGTAGGTGGGGCGCTTGTAATTGCCGTTGGGAAGGGGCTCGACCTCCGTGTAATACCATTTGTACCATTCGTCAAGGTTCATTTCCATGCCGTTGGCTTTGTTGGGCAGCGGGGTAGGCGCTGCATCGCTGGGCGGAAATACGGGAATGGTCGGCACGGGCGTAGCCGTCGGCCGGGGCGTTGGGGTCGGGGTGGGCTTGGCGGCAAGCGCCGGTTCTGCCGCCATGGCGAGCAGCAGCATAAGCATCAGCGTGAGCGCAAGCATACGCTTGAAAAACATCATACGAGGTTCCTCCCGTTTTTGACAAAAGCCGTCCAGTGCGGCCATAATAAACCATGATTGATTATACCACCCGCGGCCCTTTGCCGCAAGGGGAAATGCACATCTTTTACAATTTGTCAACATCCCTTCACGGTTTGTAGGGAAATGCGTACTTTTCCCCTTGATTTTGCATTCGCGTTCGGATATAATGATCTTTGGACGTTGATTTGACGTGCCCGAAGAACGATTTTTCAGCAAAGGAGAATCCCTATGCCTACTGATATTCAGATTGCCCAGGCGGCTTCGCCCCGCCGCATTGACGAAATTGCTGCTGCGGCCAACATCCCCGAGGATGCGCTCTTCCCCTACGGCCGCTATGTGGCCAAGGTGGACCCGCTGAAGATCACCGGCGAAAAGAAGGCCAAGCTGATTCTGGTCACCGCCATCAACCCCACGCCCGCGGGCGAGGGCAAGACCACGGTGTCCGTTGGCCTGGCGGACGGCATGACCAAGATCGGCAAGAAGGCCATGCTGGCCCTTCGCGAGCCCTCTCTGGGCCCGGTCTTCGGCGTCAAGGGCGGCGCAACCGGCGGCGGCTATGCCCAGGTGCTGCCCATGGAATCCATCAATCTGCATTTCACCGGCGACCTGCATGCCATCACCGCGGCCAACAACCTGCTGGCTGCCATGGTGGACAACCATATCCAGCAGGGCAACAAGCTGGGCATCGATCCCCGCCAGGTGTCTTGGCGCCGCTGCCTGGACGTGAATGACCGTCAGCTGCGCTCCGTGGTCTCCGGCCTGGGCGGCAAGATGAACGGCATGCCCCGCGAGGACGGCTTTGATATCACCGCTGCCTCCGAGGTCATGGCGGTGTTCTGCCTGTCCAAGGATCTGACTGACCTGAAGGCCCGCCTGGCCCGCCTGCAGGTGGCCCGTACCTTTGCCGGCACCCCTGTCACCGCCGGCGATCTGAACGCCCAGGGTGCTATGGCGGCCCTGCTGCGCGACGCCATCCAGCCCAATCTGGTGCAGACCATCGACGGCACGCCCTGCCTGATGCATGGCGGCCCCTTCGCCAACATCGCCCATGGCTGCAACTCCGTTATCGCCACCACCACCGCCATGAAGCTGGCGGATTATATGGTCACCGAGGCGGGCTTCGGCGCGGATCTGGGCGCGGAGAAGTTCCTGGACATCAAGTGCCGCATGTCCGGCCTGTGGCCTGACGCGGTGGTTGTCGTGGCAACCGTCCGTGCGCTCAAGTCCCACGGCGGCGTGCTGAAGGCGGACCTGGGCACGGAGAATGTGGCTGCCGTCGAAAAGGGCATGGAGAACCTGCTGGCCCATATCGACCATGTGCGCAATGTGTGGAAGCGCCCTGTGATCGTGGCGATGAACCGCTTCATCACCGACACCGAGGCGGAGCTGGCGGTCATCCGTGCGGCCTGCGAAAAGGCCGGCGCGCCCGTGGAGCTGTGTGACGGCTGGGCCAAGGGCGGCGAGGGTGTGAAGGAGCTGGCTGCGCTGGTCTGCGATACCGTGGACGCACAGGAGAAGACCGAGCCCTCCTTCACCTACACCGACGATCTGTCCCTGGCGGACAAGATCCGTGCGGTGGCCACCAAGATCTACGGCGCGAAGGACGTAGCCTTCAACGGCAGCACCCTCAAGCAGCTGGCCAACTTCGAGGCCGAGGGCTGGGCGAAGGCGCCTGTCTGCATTGCCAAGACCCAGTATTCCTTCTCTGACAACCCCAAGGCGCTGGGTGCGCCCAAGGGCTTTACCCTCAATATCCGTCAGGTTCGCCTGAATGCCGGCGCGGGCTTCATCGTGGCTTTTGCGGGCGATATCATCGCCATGCCCGGCCTGCCCAAGGTGCCCGCCGCCGAAGGCATCGACGTGACCGAGGACGGCGTGATCACCGGTTTGTTCTAAATTTATATATGGTGGGAAAGGGAAGCGTCGCTATGAAGAAAATCAAGTTCTTGTTGCTGCTTGTGCTCATGAGTATGACCATGGCTTCTAACGCAAAAGCAGATATGGCGACGCTTCCTGATGGTGTGAAGACGATTGAAGACTATGCTTTTTATCAATGTGCCAATCTGTTTGGGGAATTTGTTATTCCAGACAGTGTGACAATGATTGGTGCTCATGCCTTTGATGGATGCAGTGGGTTAACGATGATTATCCTGCCTGATGACGACATAATAGTTGATGACACTGCATTCTTGAATACATCGGCTGAAATTGTGCATTCTTCTGAATACCTGCAATCAAACTACGAGTACACGATTTCAGATGAAGAGGTAACGATTGAACGCTACATTGGTAAATCGCAGAATAATTTGATTATTCCATCATACATTGAAGGATATCCTGTCAAAGCTATTGCTGACAATGCATTTGGCAGTGTGGTGCTGAATGGAAAACTTACGCTGCCGTCCCAGCTGCGAGAAATTGGCGACCATGCTTTTTACAATCAGTCTGGCCTTACGGATATACTTGAATTGCCTGCATCCCTCAAAATGATCGGTGATTATGCATTCCGGTACACAGGTTTTTCCGGCGATTTGATTTTACCTGACTCAGTGGAAAAAATAGGCGATAAAGCGTTCGAATACTGTATTAACATGGAAGGTATTTCGATGTCTGCGAATATCATGGAGCTTGGTGACATGGTGTTCAGAGGGTGTCCGATGATGAAGGGCGAGTTTGTTATGCCCACATCATTGAAGAAGTGCGGCAACGATCTGTTTTGGGGTACCGACGTAACGGTTGTTTGGGAACATGGCGCATTGGATTACGATGTTATTGACCAGGAAGTTAAGATTACTTCTTATCATGGCATTGCAGATGCAGCAACCATCATTCCATCTCACATTGAAGGATATCCCGTTACTGTGATTGGTGCTAATGCTTTCTATGGATTAGCGAATGAAAATCGGACGATAAGTGGTACACTCGTTCTTCCTGAAACAATACGGACAGTTGAATCAATGGCATTTGCATATTGCGATCAGTTGACAGGAGACTTGTTATTGCCAGATGCGATAGAGACAATAGAACGCTATGCATTTGCCTACTGTAGCAATCTGGACGGCATGTTGGTGCTGCCTTCGCAGCTGAAGATTCTTGGCGAAGCTGCATTTGATCGATCAGATAAACTGAAATGTGATGGGTTAGTCATCCCTTCAGGCGTGAAAGCAATAGGTGATTCGGCATTTTATAGGTGTGTAAACCTTACTGGTGAATTGATACTGCCAGAGGGACTAAAGTCAGTTGGGGCGTATGCATTTTATTTCACTAACTTGAATGGAGAACTGAAGCTTCCCTCAACATTGGAGTATATCTATCATGATGCGTTTGCTTTTTCATCGTTTGATGGAACAGTGAAACTGCCAGAGGACATCAGATACCTTGGAAGCTCGGCTTTTCAAGCTACGATGATCAGTGGTGATGTGGTTGTTCCCGAATCGGTAGAATATGTGGGTATGGATGTATTTGACACCTGGTTTGGTATGAATGCAACATATCTTTGCGAGCTGAAGGCAGGATTTGAATACAGTGTTTACAATGGGGACAATCCTATTGTTTGGCTGGATGGTTACAACAATATACCGGTGGAGAATATACAACTGCCTACAGAGTATCAGGGAAACCCTATATACGGCATTAAGGCGTTTGCAATGTTGGAGTGCGACCAGATTACTGGGAAACTGTGCATTCCGGAAGGGTATGTGGAGATACAGGATTGCTCCTTCCAAGGATGTACAGGCCTGTGGGGAGTGCCAGAACTCCCATCAACACTTAAGTACATTGGTAATAGTGCATTTGCGAATTGTACTGGTTTATCCGGAACGCTGGAAGTGGCCGGTGATGTACGTATCGATGTGGAGCCGTTTGTTGGCACAAATTTGACTGTGATTCAGAATGGGGAGATTATTTACGCGCCGGAAAATGCGGAGTGAATTGGTGGTTGAATATCGGTATATTGTGCATCGATAAATAAGTGCATAGGCTTGACAAATGTGCATGACCAGGTTATACTAACTCCATCGTCCGAAATGACGGAGAAGAGTACCCTTGTCGGAAGGCCTGACAGAGAGATGCATCATCGGCTGAAAGTGCATCGGCGGAGTAGACAGGACGAAGACCACCTCCCGATCAGACCGCGGGCTGCGCGTTACAGCGGCAAAGAGAACCAATCAGGGTGGAACCACGGGTATGATGTATATCAGCTCGTCCCTCGAATAACAAGCGCGAGGGATGGGCTTTTTTCTATCCCGCCGCATTCTCAATTCCGAATTCTGAATTCCGCATTCCGAATTCGGAAAACGACAGAAGGAGGTTTCCCACATGAAGGTCATCTACAACGACGGTCACGTTGCAGAATGCGCTCCCGAGGAGGAGCTGCATATTCTGCGCCACAGCGCGGCGCACATCCTGGCGCAGGCTGTGAAGAATCTGTATCCCCAGGCCCACTTCGCCTACGGCCCCGCCACCGAAAACGGCTTCTACTATGACATCGATCTGGGCGAGGTGAAGCTCACCGAGGAAGACCTGCCCGCCATTGAAAAGGAAATGCAGGCGATCGTCAAGAAGAACCTGCCCATCAAGCCCTTCGCCCTTTCCCGGGATGAAGCGATCAAGCTGATGGAGGAGCGCGGCGAAAACTACAAGGTCGAGCATATCGCGGATCTGGATGCGGAGGTCACGCTGACCTTCTACCAGCAGGGCGATTACATTGACATGTGCGTCGGCCCCCACCTGTGCTACACCAAGGCGCTCAAGGCCTTCAAGCTGACGGCCATCTCCGGCGCTTACTGGAAGAACGACAAGAACAACAAGATGCTCACCCGTATCCGCGGCACGGCCTTTGCCACAAAGGATGAGCTGGAAGCCTTTGTCCAGCAGCAGGAGGAGGCCCGCAAGCGCGATCATAACAAGCTGGGCCGCGAGCTGGAGTATTTCACCACGGTGGACGCCATCGGCCAGGGCCTGCCGGTTCTGCTGCCCAAGGGCGCCCGCGTTATCCAGACGCTGCAGCGCTGGGTGGAGGACGAGGAGCAGAAGCGCGGCTATCTGCTGACCAAAACGCCCCTGATGGCCAAGTCCGATCTGTATAAGATCTCCGGCCACTGGGATCATTATCTGGACGGCATGTTCGTCCTGGGCGATCCTGCGGACGAGACGAAGGAATGCTTCGCCCTGCGTCCCATGACCTGCCCCTTCCAGTATCAGGTGTACCTGAACCGTGCCCGTTCCTACCGTGATCTGCCCATGCGTTTGGGTGAGACGTCCACGCTGTTCCGCAACGAGGATTCCGGCGAAATGCACGGCCTGATCCGCGTGCGTCAGTTTACGATCTCCGAGGGCCATCTGGTGCTGCGTCCCGAGCAGCTGGAGGAGGAGTTCCGCGGCTGTCTGGAGCTGGCCAAGCACATGCTGGGCACGGTCGGCATGCTGGAGAACTGCACCTTCCGCTTCAGCCAGTGGGACCCTGCCCGTGCCGGCATCAAGTATGAGGGTACGGCAGAGCAGTGGGAGGAAGCGCAGCGCATCATGGGCGAGATCCTGGACAAGCTGGGCGTGGAGTACGAGGTAGGCATCGACGAGGCTGCCTTCTATGGCCCCAAGCTGGACATCCAGTATCACAATGTATACGGCAAGGAAGACACCATCGTCACCATCCAGATCGATATGCTGCTGGCGGAGAAGTTCGGCATGGAATACACCGACTCCGACGGCAAGAAGAAGACGCCTTACATCATCCACCGTACGAGCCTTGGCTGCTACGAGCGTACGCTGGCCTACCTGATCGAGCGCTACGCCGGTGCGCTGCCCCTGTGGATGGCGCCGGAGCAGGTGCGCATCCTGACCATCACCGAGCGCAGCGACGACTGGGCCTGGGAGCTCAAGGCGAAGCTGGAGGCCGAGGGTATGCGCGTGGAGGTCGATACCCGCAATGAGAAGATCGGCTTCAAGATCCGTGAGGCCCAGATGCAGAAGGTGCCTTACATGATCGTCCTGGGCGACAAGGAAGTTGAGGACAAGGTGGTTGCCCTGCGCGACCGCAAGGGCGGCAACTTCGGCGTGATGAGCGTGGAAGACATGATCGCCAAGCTGCAGCAGGAAATCGCCGACAAGGTGCATGACTGATCCCAAACATTGGCGCGGAGCAAATGAGCTCCGCGCTGTTTTTGTCCGTCAATTCAAATAAAATCCGTCATGTTCCCCCTTGCAAAGCGGCTGTGATGAAGGTATAATATATGGTGAGATTACTGTAGGGAAATCCCCCTGCAAAAGCGAGGTGCGTTATGTTCGCCGGGTTTCCGGAAGAAACGCTGCAGTTTTTCCTCGATATCCGTTTCCACAATGACAAGGCGTACTTCGCCGAACATAAGCCCCGGTACGAAAAGGACGTGAAGGCTGTTTTCCATGCCTTCATTGAAGACCTTGCGCCGGACATGCAGAAGATCGATCCGATGATGGAGATCCGCCCGTACAAATGTCTGGCGCGCATCCATCGGGATACCCGCTTCTCCAAGGACAAGTCGCCCTTCCGGGATCACCTGTGGCTGTGCTTCCGGCGGGCTGCCGAGCCGAGGGAGGAAAGCGTGAACTTCTTCTTCGAGCTGGGCCCGACCACCCTGGGCTGGGGCATGGGCACCTGGGGCGAAAACCGTCCGATGATGGACGCCTTCCGCCGCCGGATGGCTGCAGACCCCAAACGGTACGCGAAGATCATCGACGGCTGCCATCTGACGGAGAACGACTTCACCGTCTGGAATCAGACCTGGAAGCGGATGGAGGTGCCGCCCGGCATCCCACTGGGGCTGAAGGGCTGGTATTGCTCCCGGGAGGTCTACGTCGGCAGAGCGCACCCGGACATGAGCAAGATCGGCACACGGGAGATCCTCGACATTGTCCGCGAGGACTTCAAGACCCTTGCCCCCCTCTACCAGCTCCTGCGCGGCGCCTATGAGGAAGCAGCCGACGATCAGCGCATATAACCTGGCATCAGTTAACCATGCAGCCCGCGCGATGCGCGCGCGGACGCTAAACCCCGGTACACGCCCAATCAACACGCGTATGTACCATGATAAATTGTCAACTCAATCGCGAGCCGGGGGCAGCGGCACGCTGCCCCTGGGAAGGAGGAACAATATGGATTGGATGAAACTGAAGAGCGGCTCCGACGTGCGCGGTACGGCCGTAGGCGAGAATGCGACGCTGACGCCCCATGTGGCGATGTGCCTGGGCATGGCCTTTGCCCGTTTTGTTGCGGAAAAGAAGAAGAAGCCCATTGCGCAGGTGACCATCGCGCTGGGCCGCGACAGCCGTATTTCCGGCCCTGCTCTGCTGCAGGCCGCGGCGGAAGGCGTTGCCAAGGCGGGCGCAAACGTGCTGTCCTTCGGCATGTGCTCCACGCCTGCCATGTATATGTCCATCATCACCCCCGGCTTCCAGCCGGACGCCTCTGTGATGATCACCGCCAGCCATCATCCCTATGACAAGAATGGCCTGAAGTTCTTCGTGGAGGAGGGCGGCCTGGACGGCAAGCAGGTGGCGACGCTGATCGAGATGGCCTCCGGGTATGAGCCGGAAGAAATGGCCATGGCGGGCACCATCACCGAGAAGCCCTTCCTGCCCACCTACAAGGAGCTGCTGGCCAACCGCATCCGCAAGGGCCTGAACACCGACGTGCCCAAGCCCCTGCTGGGCCTGCATGTGGTGGTCGACGCGGGCAACGGCGCAGGCGGCTTCTATGCCGAGCTGATGGAAGAGCTGGGCGCCTGGATCGAGGGCAGCCAGTTCCTGGAGCCGGACGGCATGTTCCCCAACCATGTGCCGAATCCTGAAAATGCGCAGGCCATGGCCTCCATTTCCGAGGCGGTCAAGAAGGCCGGCGCGGATCTGGGCGTGATCTTTGATACCGACTGTGACCGTGCCGCCGTGGTGGATGCGGACGGCAGCGAGATCAACCGCAACCGCCTGATCGCCCTGATCTCCGCGATCCTGCTGGACGAGAAGCCCGGCCAGACCATCGTGACTGACTCCGTGACCAGCGCCGGCCTGAAGAAGTTCATCAACGACTGGGGCGGAGAGCACTATCGCTACAAGCGCGGCTACCGCAACGTCATCGACGAAGCCATCCGCCTGAACAACGAGGGCATTTCCTGCCCCCTGGCCATCGAGACCAGCGGCCATGCAGCCCTGAAGGAGAATTATTTCCTGGATGACGGCATGTACCTGGTGACGGTGCTGATCGTTCGTGCGATGAAGCTCAAGCAGGAGGGCAAGACCCTGGGCAGCCTGATTGCTGATCTGCAGGAGCCTGTGGAGAGCAAGGAGATCCGCCTGAACATCACCGCGGAGGATTTCCGCGAGGCCGGCAAGGTGGCCATCCAGAAGGTGCTGGACTACGCCAATGCCGCGGACGCCTGGCATATCGCGCCGGACAACCGCGAGGGCGTGCGCATCTCCTTTGACCTGGAGGACGGCCTGGATAACGGCTGGTTCCTGCTGCGTCTGTCCGTGCATGACCCGGTGCTGCCCCTGAATGTGGAAAGCGACGTGCCCGGCGGCGTGAAGACCATGCTGAGCGCGCTGTACAGCGTCCTCAAGGATTGCGAGGGCATCAACTTTGATGCGCTGATCAAGGCTATCGAGGGCTGATAAAAGAAGTGGAACAGGGGCGCAGACGGACATGCGCCCCTCAGGGTGTCGAAAAAGTGCTTTAGGCACTTTTTCGAGGGTTTGCACTCGCGCACTGGTCGAGCCATAAATGGCTCTCCCGGCCGTTTGCTCGTGTAAGGAAGTGATTTTGCAAGCAAAATCGCGCGAAAATCGCCGCGCATGTCGCCGATTTTCGATCTAAAATCGGAGGGCTTGCGAGCCCTCCGATGCCACCCATAGGTTTTTTGACAGTCTGAGGGGCGCAGACAGACTTGCGCCCCTGTTTTCGTACGGAGGAGTATATATGAAAGTCAATGACTATCAGAAGGAAGCCATGACGCTGCTCAATCCCGCGCTCGGAGAGCAGGATGTGCTGATGAATGCGCTGATGGGGCTTTGCGGAGAATCGGGCGAAGCCATCGATCTGATGAAGAAGCACCTGTATCAGGGGCATGCGCTGGATCGGGACAAGCTGATCAAGGAACTGGGCGACATCGCCTGGTATCTGGCGGAGGCAGCGACCGGGCTGAAGATCGACCTGAGCGAGGTGCTGCAGCGCAACCTGGACAAGCTCCATGCGCGCTATCCCCAGGGCTTTGATACCCTCCGCAGCCAGAACCGGGAACAGGAAGGCTGAAGCAATGCATCATGAAATGTCCCTGCGTCCCGGGCCGTTCGGAAAGATTGCCGACGGCTCCAAGCGCTACGAGCTGAGATTGTATGATGAAAAGCGGCAGCTGATCCAGGTCGGGGATACGATCACCTTCACCTGCACGTCGGATGAAAGAAGCGTGATGGTCCGTGTCGTCTCTCTGCAGCGCTTTGACAATTTCGCAGCGCTTTATGCCGCGCTGCCGTTGACGGCGTGCGGCTATACGGAGGAAACGGCAAAAAATGCAGACCCGCGGGATATGGCGCAGTATTACCCGTTGGAGAAGCAGGCAAGGTACGGCGTGCTGGCCATCGGCGTGGCGCGCGTCCGGTATGCGATTGACACGCTGGCAGGTGCTTTTGCCGTCCGGGCGCTGACGTCGGCAGACGCGCCGGAAATGCTGCGCCTTGCCGGAAGCAATCCGCTGTACTACCGCTACATGAAGATTACGCCGACAGAAGAGAATCTGACGGCAGACCTGATCGCGCTGCCGCCGAAGAGAACGATGGCGGACAAGCATTTCTTCGGCTGGTTCGAGGGAGATCGCCTGGTCGCCATGATGGATCTGATTGCCCACCATCCGCAGCCGGACATGGCCTTCATCGGCTGGTTCATGGTGGATGGAGAAAGGCAGCATCAGGGCCTTGGCAGGCGGCTTGTCCATGAAGTGCTTTCGATGCTGAAGCAGGAAGGCGTGCGGGAGGTTCGCCTGGGCCGGATCGCCGGGAATCCGCAGAGCGAGCATTTCTGGCAGCTGTGCGGATTTGCGGACAACGGACTGGGATATGATACACCGGAATACCATGTTGCTGTCATGGCGAAGGTTTTGTAAAAGCTTGAAATCGAACAATGCAAAAACAGGTGCGGCCCACCATAAAAGGGCTGCACCTGTTTACTTGTTTGCTCCCGCCTATATCACAGCCACGCCCTGCGTCAGGGCAAGACCGGCGGGAAGGCCGGCGCCCAAAGCCCAGATATCATAGGCTTTGAGCTCAGCGGCGATGGCTGGATCATGGCGGTTCAGATCGGCGGCTTTCCCGAGGATGGGGAGGCGGCCTTTTTCCTTGAAGTGGGCAAATATGCCCTGTGAATCCCGGCGGAAGCCCAGGAGCCAGGCAAATTGCGGCATCGGCTGGAGCGTCAGCTGCTGAGTGGTCATTCCAAGCAGCGCGTGGGCTGCCAGGCGGGAAAGGCGGGCGTAGGGATATCGGCGGGTTTTGGCGGCTTGCAGCAGCGCCTCCCGGGAAACGGCGCTTTGAGCGGCAGCCATCAGGCGATGCTCAATGCCTTCGGAGAGGTCGGGCAAGGCGGCATATTCCGCTGTCGTCATGGTGCGCAGCCGGTAGAGAAGCGCGCTGTCCAGCGCATCCGGGCGGTGGAGGCGGCCGCCGGCGGCAGCGTCGCGAAGGATGGCGAAGGCTTCTTGCGGCATGGCGTCGCGTACGTTCTGCCAGTCCCCACGCAGGATCGCACCGCGCAGGGCGGTGGCGGAAGGCATGGGCACGTCCATGGCGGAATCATGATATCCGCCGATCCGCCGGACAGGGACAGCCTCCATCTCAGCGCCGAGCCGGAGCAGGGCGCGAAGATAGCATACGGCCAGGGTGCTGTTGGGGGCTTCCAGGAGTGCGCCGCAGCCGGGCAGCGCCTGCTCCATTGCGGCGGACATGGCAGCCGGATAGGGGATACCCGCTGCCAAACGACTCTGGATATCTGCTTGGAAAGCCTCGTCCGGCTGCTCCAGCAGCGCGGCTGCTTGCTTCAGGCCGTGCAGATCCGTCTGCTCCGTGCCAAAGGAGATGGCATCGCAGCCAAGGCCGGAAAGGATCGCTGCGCCGCCCAGCGCAAAATGCTCTGCATCCCGGACAGCCCAGGCGGCTGGCAGGGCAAAAACTGCATCAGCCCCGGCATGCAGCGCCATGCGGGCCCGCTCGGCAGGCGAAAGCAGGGCGGCCTCGCCCCGCTGGGTGAAAACGGAGGACATGACAACCACGACGGCGTCGGCGTGGGCCTGAAGGCGCGCCTGCTCCAGCTGGTGTGCATGGCCGCGGTGAAAGGGATTGTATTCTGCGATCACGCCCACAACGCGCATGGCGGGCCTCCTTTCTGCATTATGCCTGGGTCAGGACGCCGCCTACGTCAAAGTGCCGCTTCTCCTCCTCAAAGCCGGAGAAGGAGAATGCGCTGCCGCTGCGGCGAAGGACGGTGCGGAGCTGCTGACCGGGCAGGATCTCCTGATGGTAGTTGACGGCAAAGCTGCTGAGCACATGGCTGCGCATCGTGTCGATGCCCAGCTCGTTGCAGCACCAGTCCAGATAGCGGGTATTGTTGACGTGGCCGTTCATATCCAGATCGGTATAGACGGGTGTGCGGGCGCTTTCAAAGGCATCCGCATCGACCTCATCGACTGTGGCGGGCATGCCGAAGGGGGCGGTCAGATCGCTGTTGTCGGGCAGGGAAGCGGCAATTTCAGCGGCATTGGCCATTTTGCGGGTGGTGATATCCAGTACGACCCAAAGCGTGCCTGCGCAGCCGATCCGGCGGCCAGATGCATCCCTGAAAATAAAATACCGGGGGAAGAAGACACGCCGGTTGGGCATGGGGAAGGTTTCGATGGTGATGGTTTCTCCGGAGAGTGGGTAGCGATCCATTTTGACCTCGACTCGGGTGAGCACCCAGGCCAGATTCATGGGCAGCAGCCGGGAACGGCCGACGTTCAGCTTTTCGGCGTGGGCGCCTGCCATCTCCTGCATGAGCTCCAGAACCGCGCTGGGCTTCATGCGTGCAGATACGTCAGTCTGGTAGGAAGCGATGCGGAAATCCTGCGTATAGGTCTTGAGCATGAGGTATCTCATCCCTTCAATTTACATCATTGCCATTATACATCAACGGAAACGGTGATGCAAGTTTATGCGCCGATTTTGGGAGGACATGAAAGCGGACGGATGCGCATAGAAAAAAAGCGAACGTTAAAAACGCTCGCCAATAAACCGGGGAAAAATGGGATAAAAGCCTTACTTGCCAGCCAGCTCTTTTCTGCAGGACTTGCATACCAGCTTGCCCATGTAGGGGGAAACGTCCCTGGCATCGCCGCAGAAAATGCAGGCAGGGTGATACTTCTTCAGGATGATCCGATCATCCTCGACGAAGATCTCAACCATGTCCTTTACGCCGATATCCATCGTTCTGCGCAGTTCAATAGGGAGGACAATACGTCCCAACGTGTCCAGCTGACGAACCACACCGGTAGATTTCATAGCCATTACAGCCTCCTGATTCAGCGGTCAGGTATCCCTGACAGTTATTAATTATCATTCAAGTCATATTCTACTTGAATCGACGGAAGTTGTCAAGAAAAAATTATGTATTGATACAAGAAAATATGATAAATAACATAATAAATCAAGAACGTGTGTTCTAAAATGTAAGTGTTTACCAGATTGTGTGAAAAGCAGGTGAAAGATTGTCAAAAATCTGGTCAATTCTGATGCTGGGGGCCGGTGCGGCTGCTTTGCTGAGCGGCCGTGCCGGGCAGGCGGCAAAGGCGCTGTTGGACAGCGGAAATCGGGCGGTAACGCTGCTGATGACACTGCTTGTATCCATGACGATGTGGAGCGGACTGATGGAAATCCTGAGCCGGAGCGGCGATGCAAACCGGCTCGGACGGGTGTTCCGCAGATGGATGAGGCCTCTTTTCCCGGCCCTTGCGGACGAGCAGGCCTGGAACGCCATGACGGTCAATCTGTCCGCCAATCTGCTGGGGCTTGGCAACGCCGCAACGCCTGCGGGGATTGAAGCGGCAAAGCGGCTGTCCAGGCTTGGAGAACCGGGGATGCGTGCGCTGGCCATGCTGCTGGTGATGGATCAGGCCAGCCTGCAGCTGATCCCGACAACGGTCATTACGCTGCGGCAGACCTATGGTGCGCAGGACCCGGCGGATATATGGGGCATGACGCTGCTGGTCAGCGGGGTATCCATGGCTTTGGCCGTGCTGCTGATGTGGCTTTGTCAGCGAGGAGGGAAGGCATATGAACGGATGGACAGGCGCAGCCATTGCAGGCCTGGTGATATTCATCATTCTCCGGGGCGTCATGACGGGCAGTGATCCCTATGACGCCTTTCTCACCGGTGCGGAAAAGGGGATGAAAAGTGCGGTGTCCCTGCTGCCGGCGCTGTGCGGCATGCTGATGATGCTGGCGCTGGTCAATGCATCCGGGTTGACGGAACTGGTGGGACGGGCCGTCGCTCCGGTCGTACGCCTTCTGCGTTTGCCGGAGGAAACCGTGCCGCTGCTGCTGCTGCGCCCGCTGACCGGGGCGGGAAGCCTGGCGGCGCTGGAGACGATCTATGAAAGCTGCGGCGTGGACAGCCGGCCGGCACGGATTGCTTCTGTCCTCATGGGCTCCAGCGAAACGATCTTCTATACCATGACGATCTATCTGGGAGCAGCCGGCGTCAAAAGGCTTCCGTGGGTGCTGGGCGTCTCCCTGGCGTCTTACCTGTTCGGCGCAGCGCTGTGCGGATGGCTGATGTAGGAAAATAGGCTTGAAACAGCGCTGCAAATCATGTATAATAAGGAGTAACAACGATCAGGACAGGAAAGGGGAGCTGCTTCTCCATGACACAGAAGGTGCCTGACAGCCGGGATGTTGCCCGGGCTGCAATCATGCTGGCGCTCAGTACATCCCGGGAGGATGAAGCTGCCCATAAGCAGCAGCTGGCTGGGTCGCATATCCGGTCCGCAGCGTCGGACTTTGGCGGAGATTTCTCCGGTTCGGTGATGAAGATCATCGAGCGGGCGGTGGTCATTGCCAAGCGCGAGGGGCTCATCAGCGATAAAGCTCATGAGGAAGGCGCAGTAGCCGGCGCGGCCCATGACGCTGTCATTCAGCTGGCTGACAAGGCATTGGGGCTGAATGTCGGCGGCAAGATCGGCGTGGCCAGGGCTGACGGCCATGTGGCGGTTGCCATCTTTTTCACCGTTGGCCTGGTGCATCTCAATGAGGTGTGCGTGGGCCTTGGCCATCGGGCTGTATAACACAACAGAGGAGAATGGGCTATGATTTTGAATATTGCCATGGACGGCCCTGTCGGTGCGGGCAAGTCCTCCATTGCAAGGGCGGTGGCGGACAGGCTTGGGATCTTGCACTTGGATACCGGCGCGATGTACCGGGCGGTTGGCCTCTCCGCCATCCGGGCAGGCGTTGATCTGCAGGATGAAGCGGCGGTCACGGCGCATACCCGCGCCATCGACGTGGCCGTTGCCCACAGCGAGAACGGTCAGCGCACCATCGTCAACGGGGAGGACCTGACGGATTATATCCGGACGCCGGAGGTTTCGATGGCGGCGTCCACGGTCGGACGCTATCAGGGGGTTCGCCGGGAGATGGTGGCTATCCAGCAGCGGCTGGCGGCGACGACGCCCATGCTGGTGGACGGCCGGGATATCTGCGTACGGGTGCTGCCCAATGCGCCGGTGAAGCTCTTCCTGACGGCTTCTGCCGAGGAGCGTGCCCGCCGTCGCTGGCTGGAGATGTGCCAGAAGGGTGACACGACGCCCTATGAGGAAGTGCTCAAGGATCTGCGGGCCCGCGACGAGCAGGACATGAACCGGGCGGTCGATCCGCTGCGTCCGACGGAGGATGCGGTCATTGTGGATTCCACGGAAATGAACTTTGACCAGGTGGTCGAATACATCCTCGGCATTGTGAAGGAGAAGACGAATGAGTGAGCTGAAGAAGCAGGATAAGGCACTGAAGAAGCCGGAAAAGAAAAGGCCTGAGAAATCCTGGGTGTACTCGGTTGTTCTGCCGGTGATCCGGGTGCTGCTCAAGACGATCCTGCCGGTGAAGTATCATGGGCTGGAGAATGTCAGCGGCATGGAGGCGCCCTATATCCTGATGGCCAATCACACCTCGATGCTGGACCCCTTCATGATGGCGGCGGCAGTGCCGAAGTATCAGATCCGCTTTATCGGCAAGAAGGAGCTGTGGAAGTTCCCGCCCTTTGCCTGGTTTGCCAACAATATCAACGCCATTCCGGTGGATCGCCACAATACGGATATGGAGGCCATGCGCGCCTGCATGCGCGTCACCCGCGAAGGCCATGTGCTGGGCATCTTCCCCGAGGGAACCAGGCATCATCAGGGATTGATGACAGAGCTGGAAAGCGGCGTGGCCATGATCGCCCTGCGCGCGAAGGTGCCGCTGGTGCCCGTCTACATTGCCGGCAAGCTCGGCCTGTTCCGTACGCTCCATGTGTATGTGGGGCAGCCCATCGCCATGGAGGATCTCCGGGAAATGGGCATCAACACGGAGTCCTGCGGGCTGCTGCTGGGCCGGATCACCGATACCTACAAGACGCTGAGCGGGACACGCCCGGAGGCGTGATGCATCTGAAACAGACCACCGCCCAAGACAGCGGAGGTCTGTTTGCTTATGACGAAAAAATTTTTTGAAAAAATTGCGTAAACAAGCAGGAATTACGCAATTCGCATCGAATATGAGTCTAACAGCAAATTTGCGAAAGGAAGCTGTCCATGCCGCTTGAGGTTGCAGCACATGCAGGATTTTGTATGGGGGTACGCCGCGCCGTTGAAGCAGCCATGAAGGTTGCTGACGGAGATGTGCCTTCCTGTACCCTGGGTGCGCTGATCCATAATCCAACAGTGGTTGAAATGCTCCGGGCGCACGGCGTGCCGGCCATTTCCAGCCCGGAGGAGGCAGAGGGCCGACAGGTGCTGATCCGCAGCCACGGCGTTTCTCCCGATGTGCTCGCAGCGCTGGAAAGCCGAGGCTGCCGCGTGCTGGATCTGACCTGTCCCTTTGTGGACAAGCTGCACCGCATCGTTGCGGACGGCACGGCAGACGGTACACCCGTCATTATGGTGGGCGAGCGGGAGCATCCCGAGGTCAAGGGAACCTGCGGCTGGGCCAAGGGTAACGTTTATGTTGTTGCCGCGCCGGAGGAGGCGCAGGCGCTTCCGGAGCTGCCCAAAGCCATCGCTGCAGCCCAGACGACCTTTCCGCCCGACCGGTGGGAGGCCATCACGGCGGTGCTTCGTTCCCGGGTAGGGGAGCTGAAGGAGCACAACACCATCTGCAACGCCACGGCCACAAGGCAGCGGGAAGCTCGCGAGCTGGCCGCCCGGGCGGATGCAATGATCGTTGTCGGCGGCCGGGAGAGCGCCAATACGCAAAAGCTGTACGCGGCCTGCAAAGCCCTGTGTCCGCGAACCATTCTGGTAGAGCGCGCGGCGGAGATTCCGCCTGCCTTTGCAAATATAAATTCCGAATTCATAGGAATTACCGCCGGTGCATCCACGCCGGACGGTTCACTTAAGGAGGTTGTAACCCAAATGACCGACATGCAGAACACCGAGTTTACCATGGACGCCGTCGTCGCGAGCCTGACCCGCATCCGCGCCGGCCAGACCGTCACCGGCAAGGTCGTGCAGATCACCGAGGACGAAGTCTGCGTCAACATCGGCTACAAGGCTGATGGCATCATCAAGCGCGCCGACCTGACCCAGGAAGACGTCAAGCTCGATGACGAGATCGAAGCCGAGATCGTCAAGGTCAACGACGGCGAGGGCAACGTGGTTCTGTCCCAGCGCAACATCGTCAACCGGAAGGCCTGGGAGGCCCTGCTGGCCAAGCACGAGAACGGCGAGTACGTTGTCGGCACCGGCAAGGAAGCCGTCAAGGGCGGCCTGATCTGCGACGTGGAGGGCGTCCGTGCCTTCGTGCCCGCTTCCCAGCTGGCGCAGCACTATGTCGAGAAGATCGGTGATTTTGTCGGCAAGGAAATGAAGCTGAAGATCATTGAGGTCGACAAGCAGAAGAAGCGTATCGTTGCTTCCCGCAAGCAGGTCATCGCGGAAGAGACCGCTGCCCGCGAAGAGGAAGCCTGGGGCCGTCTGGAAGAGGGCATCATCATCCACGGTATCGTCCGTCGTCTGTCCGCCTTTGGCGCGTTCGTCGACGTGGGCGGCGTGGACGGCCTGATCCACATCACCGACCTGAGCTGGGGCCGCATCTCCCATCCCAACGAGGTCGTCAAGCCCAACCAGGAAGTCGACGTCAAGATCCTGTCCCTGGACCGCGAGCGCAAGCGCATCCAGCTGGGCTACAAGCAGCTGATGCCCCGTCCTTGGGACAATGCTGCCGAGATGTATCCCGAAGGCGCGATCGTTGAGGGCAAGGTTGTCCGCATCACCGATTTCGGCGCTTTCGTCGAGCTGCAGCCCGGTCTGGACGGCCTGGTGCACATCTCCCAGTGCGCTCCCACCCGCGTGAACAAGGTCGAGGACGCTGTCCAGGTCGGCCAGGTTGTGCGCGTGAAGGTGCTGTCCGTCGATACCGAGAAGAAGCGTATCTCCCTGTCCATCCGTCAGGCTGTGGAAGAGGAGTTCACCTTTGAAGAGGTTGACGAGCTGGAGCCCGTGGCCGTGGACGTCGAGGCTGTTGCCGAGGCGGAAGCTGCTGAGACCGTTGAGGAATAATTTCCTGCTCAATCAGGAGACTGGCTGTTGCCGGTCTCCTTTTTTTGCTGCTGTTTTTGCGATGTATGAAAAGGCTTGATTATGCGCAAAATGCCCAAAGGAGAATATTTCTGATACCATATATTCCTGCTGGTAAGGGGATGACGTAAAACGTTTTCGTGAACTTTCAACAAAAACATGATAAACGCACGATTTCCTCTTGTAGGAGGCTGAAAAAGATGGTAGAATAGGATATTATCCGACATAAAGCGAAGATCGTTCGCTTTTTGCCGGAGCAGCAATCGAAATAAGGGGAGCGTGCCAGCATGGTGGAAATCGGCAAGCTGCTGTCTGAAGGCAAGGGAAAACGGGTGTATGCCACGGATGATCCCAAAACTGCGGTGGTCTATTTCAAGGACGAAGCATTGGCCTATCATGGGCTGAAGCGGGGCCGTATTCTGGGCAAGGGTGAGGTCAACAATTCCGTGTGCGCCCATCTGTATCGGATGCTGGCCGAAAAGGGGATCGAAAACCATTTTATCGAGCAGCTGGACGCCCGCCAGTCGCTGGTCAAGCGGTGTGAGATCATCCCGATCACCATCAAGGTGCGCAATCGGGTGGCAGGTATGCTCGGCGCCCGCATCGGCCTGGAAACCGGTACCAAGCTGGATTCCACGATCATTGAGATTGTGCTGCGCGATGAATATCTGGATAACCCGGTGATTAATGAAACGCATATCATGGCGCTGCATCTGGCCACGAAGGAGGAGATCAATTTTATGATCGAGACCTCCCTGAAGATCAATGAGATCCTCACGGAGTATATGGCAGATATCGGCGTTGAGCTGGTGGATTTCAAGCTGGAATACGGCCGCTATGAGGGCCGTGTGCTGCTGGTGGATGAGATCGACGCAGACACCTCCCGCTTCTGGGATGCCCGTACCCATGAGCCCATGGATATTGACCGATTCCGCCGGGATCTGGGCAATGTGGAGCAGGCCTATCAGGATCTGCTGAAGCGCATGATGGGAGAAAGATAAGGAAGATAAAGTGCCGCAGGCTGAGCGTCCTGCGGCATTTTTTGTATGCTGCAGCTTTGGCTTTCAATGCCAGGCAATACAGGCCATGCTGCTTCAGCTATTGTACATGTCACAAAATGGAGCTTGACGGCATTGATAAAGGGAGGATATGGCAGAAAAATTTCTGGAAACGAAAACCATTTGAGTCTGTTATGCGTTAGATAAGTGAACCGCTAATCAAATGGCGCGTTCAAACTGCCATGCAGGCCTGCTGACAGACACTCAACCAAAGGGGACGGATATTGTGGATGCTTTGACGTTTCAAGCGGAGGTCAGGCGAATTGAGAAACTGATGTACCGTGTGAGCATGTCATACCTAGGTAATGTCGAGGATGCCGCTGACGCTGTACAGGATACGCTTGCAAAAGCCTGGGAAAAGCGAAACAGCCTCTCCCGGCCGGAGCAGTTCAAGCCCTGGACCATGAGGATACTCGCAAACCAGTGCAAGGATGTACTGCGCAAACGCAGAAAAAAGAGCTTCTATCCGCTGGAAGAAAACACGGCAGCTGTTGAGATGCCGTTGCCCCAGCCGCCGGTCATGGAAGCCATTGGGAAGCTGAAACCCGAATGGCGGATCGTGATGCTTCTGCACTATGTGGATGGTTGGACGATTCAGAAGATTGCCGACAGCCTGGGGATGCCTCTGAGCACCGTAAAAACACGCATGAGATGCGCCAGAAAGCGTCTGAAGCAGACACTCCTCGTGGAATGGGAGGAAGAAGAATGAAACAGGAAACCTTTCGCCGCGAACTGCAAAATCTGACCCTTGACGTGCCGGAGGGGTTCCACTGTCGTGTGGAAGCCTTCCTGCAGGAGAAAGTCGATCAGGAGGTCAATATGAAAGATTCTACGAAACGCGCCCTGTACATGGGCGGACGCTTCAGCAGCCGCGTGCTGCTCTTCGCGCTCGTTGCCGTACTTGCGCTCGGTACGGCAGCCGTTGCTGCGACGCAGTGGGGCATCTTCGATACGCTGACTTGGCTTGGCACGCAGCCTCCTACTGCAGATAGTGTGATGCAGGGCAAGCTGCACAGTGAGACGGTTAATGGCGTTGAGATCACCATTGAAGAAGCCGGTTACGACGGCAGAACCCTGTTCCTTCAATACAGCTATCGTTTTCCCGGCATGACAGAGCTGCTGGGGGAAGCGATGGGCGGAAAGGGTATCCGTATGCTGACCGAGGAAGACCTGGCCCTCTTTGACCGGTACAATGTCGGCTGGTGGATTGATGCTTTCTGGATCAACGGACAGTGCATGGATATGGCCGGCGGCTCCGGCAGCGAAGATCGCCCCGGAGATAAACCTGGCGAGATTGTCCATACCGAATACTGGCGTCTGGACAACCTGGATGTGGGACTAAACGGTGAGGTTGAAATTGCGCTGCCGATCGGTGAACGGCAGCCGCTGAGCGAATACTCCTTGCGGGATCATCCGGAAAAGTACGATGCGGACAAAAACCTCATCAAGCCTGACAAGGGGCTTGTTACCTTCACTTTTGATGCGAAAGATACGCTCAGCCGCGTGGTGGAGGCAAAACCCGACATTCCAACTGTCACGCCCGATGTGACGGTGCGGGTTACCGAGGTTGCTTATACGCCTCTGATGACCTATATCCATCTGGCGATGGAGCCGAACCCGGACAGCATCGCTGCGTATAAGGCTGAACACGGGGAGGGCTGGCTTGATGAAGACGGCAATCTGCTGTGGGCATATACCGGTATGGATGTGTACGGCGGTTGGATTTCAGGTCTGCAGCTCGTGGATGGTAAGGGCAATGTGATCTTCAGGGATCATGGCGGCTGCAGCAGCAGTGAGGTTTGGGCTGAGTTCACCTATCCATATATGGAACCGGCCCAACTTCCTGAACAGCTGTGGCTTGCGCCTGTGAAGGATGGTGCTGCCGACATGACCTATGCGATCCGTGTCAAATGAACAGAGGGGAAGCTGCGCAAGCAGCTTCCCCCCAACTTGTCAATAAGTTCTTTTCCGTACCTTGTTTTGAGAAATGAAGCCCCGCTCTCTATGCAGGAATAGAAGGCGGGGCTATATCGGTGTTGTTAAGTGAGTTATGCTTCTCTCGGTTTGCTGCCTTTGAAGGACTGGACAGCGCAGCCGGAAGGCTTCAGGGGAAAACAACGGGTCGCATTTTGCGGTGCATTTGCTTATTCCTCGTCCGGCGCCTGGCCGTCATGGGGCAGCCATTGGCATTCCGTCAGCTCCAGATTGGTAAAGACAGCTTTGAAGGCGGAGTTTTCCGGGCTGCAGGCATAAATGCCAAAGGAAACGGTCTTTTCCGCGTTGAACATGTGACAAATGCGCATCTGCTTGTAGGCAACGCCGTCGGCAGAGTTTTCCACGCAGAAATCCTGACTGCGGCGGCTGAGGCGGAACCACATGGACTTGATAGACGCATCCACATCCACGCTGGCCCAGTCGGAATAGCCGTTGTTGGTGACTACGCTGCCCAGCCGCTGGATCTGGCCGTTCTCATATTCCATCGATGCCTTGAGCCAGTTGTCGCTGTCCAGATACAGCACCACGCCGCTCTGATCAAAGCGCACCCGGCTGTCAAAATCCGTTTTGAAGGAAAAGGAGAAATATTCCTCGTCTGTTTCCAGCTGCAGCACCGGGGCATTGTCGTTGCGGAAGTGATAATAGGTCCGCTGCCAAAGGTCGGTGCCGGGCTCAGTGATGATCTCGATCCGATCTTCCGTCACGCTGTATGTCTTGGGGGCGCGGGTCCATTTCATTTCAGCTGTATTGATCTTCATGCGGATACCTCCCGGATCAGGCTTCCACGATGTGGATCAGCTTGCCCTTGAAGTCGCCCCACAGATTGCCCACGAGGACGCCGGCCTGCATCAGCGTGCTGCCCAGGTAGGTGCGCTCCTCGCCCTCGATGCGGTAGGTTTTGTCCGGGCACAGGCCCTTGAGCAGGATGCGGCGGGAATGGGCGTTGGCGCGGCCCATCACCTGGATGAAGGTGACCAGCGCTTCAGAGCGATCCTTCTTCACCACCATCCAGCAATCGTACATGTGGTTCTGCTGGTAGGAGGCCACACGGTAGTAATCGCCGGTGCGCACCAGATCGTTGTACTTGTGGTACATGGCAACCTGCTCGGGGATCATGTTCCGGTCTGCCTCGGGGATCTTCGTCACATCCAGCTCGTAGCCGAAGGTGCCGGCCAGGGCTACATAGCCGCGGGTTTCAAAGGGCGTCGTGCGGCCGACGGTATGGTTGGGACAATCGCTGACGTGGGCGCCCATGGCAGAAAGGGGATAGATCAGCGCGGTGCCCTCCTGGATGGCCAGGCGCTCAATGGCGTCGGTATCGTCAGAGCACCAGATCTGCGGGCTGTAATACAGCATGCCGGCGTCAAAGCGGGCGCCGCCGCCGGAGCAGTTCTCCAGCAGGATATGGGGGAACTCGCTCGTCAGCCGCTCCTGCAGGCGGTACATGCCCAGCACATACCGGTGGTACAGCTCGCCCTGGCGTTCTGCGGACAGGCTATAGCTGCCCAGGTCGGAGAGGGGACGGTTCATGTCCCACTTTACATATTCGATATTGGCGCTGCGCAGCACCCCGGCGATCATGTCAAAGACGTGATCCTGAACCTCCCGGCGGGACATGTCCAGCACCAGCTGATTGCGGGCCAGGCCGGCGGTTCTGCCGGGGACCTGGATAGCCCAGTCGGGGTGGGCACGATACAGCTCGGAATCCGGGCTGATCATCTCCGGCTCCACCCAGATGCCGAACTTCATGCCCAGCTTGTTCACCTCGTCCACCAGATACTTCAGTCCGCCGGGAAGCTTCTCCTCGTTGACGAACCAGTCGCCCAGGGCGCGGTTGTCGTCGAAGCGGTTGCCGAACCAGCCGTCATCCATCACCAGCATTTCAATGCCCAGCTTGGATGCCTGACGGGCAATGTCCAGGAGCTTTTCAGTGTTGAAGTTGAAATAGGTGGCTTCCCAGTTGTTGATGAGGATGGGGCGCTTGCGATCCCGGTACTGGCCGCGGATCAGGTGCTCGCGGTACAGATCGTGGAAGGCGTGGCTCATGCCGTTGAGGCCCTCGGCGGAGTACACCAGAACTGCCTCGGGGGCCTGGAAGCACTCGCCGGGGTTCAGCTTCCAGCAGAAGCCCTCGGGATTGATGCCGGTCATCACGCGCACAGTATCGAACTGCCCCCGGTCGGCCAGCGTCAGGAAGTTGCCGGAGTAGACCAGATTGACGCCGTAGACGTCGCCGGCGTCCTCGGTGGCGGTTCTGTCCAGCAGTGCCATAAAGGGATGGGTCTGATGGCCCTCCTCGCCGCGCAGGGAGGACATGCCCTGAATGCCGTAGTTGACCGGCGTGCGGTCGATGCGGCGTTCCCGGGCCCAGGAGCCGGTGAGCAGGATCTTGTCGTAATCCCGGTTGTCCATATCCATGGAAGCGGACATGATGCGGTCGATGAACACCGGCGCATCGCTTTCGTTGATGAGCTTCACGCTCCGGACGACTGCGTCAATGCCCTCGAAGATGCTGTAGGAAAGGATCGCCTTGACCTTCAGCACCTTGTCGGTGAGCACCAGCTCAAGGGTCTCGGTGTCCTCCTCGCTGCCCCAGGTGGCGGGGAGCCCCTCCAGGGGCTTCTTGCCCTTGAAGATCTCATAGCTGTCCAGCGTCAGCTGCAGGGCGCGGTGACCGCCGCTGCTGCGCACGACGATGGCGCTCTCGCGGAAATCGCCGATGCCGCCGGTGGGATACTCCATGGGGAAGCTGTCCAGGAAGGAAAGCCTGTCACGGGCGTTGGTTTCCGGGGTATAAGGGCCTTCGCCGGTGCGCATGAGATAGGTCACGTCATCCTCGCCCAGCTTTTTGCCGAAGTACGCATGGCCCACAAAGCCCTCCGCATCCACCACGCCGATGACGTAGGACGCAGCTTTGGTATCCAGCTGGAAGCTCCGGCTGCTTTCGTTGTAACGGATCGCCATATCCTCACTCCTGTTCTTTGCCAAATGATTCAGGACGGTATAAAAGTCCTTCTGCTGTCTCTATTGTACCGGATGCAGGCATGTTTTTCCATACCCTACAGCAACTTGTTTCGCATTAGGTAGTTGTTATTTTTAACATCCTGTGCTATGATGGGAGCAAGGGAGGTCTGCCTGTGAACATTGAAGCGCTGCCCAATCTGCCGCTGTATGCGGATATGGCCTATATCAACGGTAACTGGAAATACTATACCATGGACAGGCACCGGCATGGCCTGCTGGAGTGCAACTATATCGCCGAAGGCAGCTGCGTGTATGAGATCGGCGGCGTGCCGTACCGGCTGACGAAAAGAAACCTGATCCTGCTGGATTCCTCTGTGCTGCACAAGGTGATATTCAATCATGAGCACCCCTGCACGGTGATGGGCATGTCGCTCTCTTTTACAAACGGGAGCAGCCCGGCGGATATGCCGCGCCTGCAGGATCTGCTATCGCATGCGCCGGAGCTTCGGGGGCTTCTTCAGTCCCTGGACCGGGCACTGGTCTTTCCGGATGCGCGCGCGCTGCAGGGAGACGTCCTGCGGCTGGCCCGGGAATATGAGGGCAAGCGGGACGCCTTCTATCTCAACAGCATGAGCTACCATCTGCTCTCTGAGATCGCACGGCTTCCGCAGACGGCGCAGTCTACCGTGCAGGCGTATGTGGCCAAAGCGCAGGAGTATATCCGGGAGGCGTTCTACCTGATCCGCAGCAATGAGCAGATTGCGGCCTATATCGGGCTGAATGTCACCTATCTGGAGCGCATCTACAAAAAGGCAACGGGGCGGACGCTCTGGGAGAGCGTGACCGCCTGCCGTCTGGCTGCTGCGGAGGAGCTGCTGGCCCAACCCGGCATTCCGATCAACGAGATTGATAATATGATCGGCTTTGCCAACCGGCAGACCTTCTATCTGCAGTTCAGAAAGAAGCACGGGATGTCGCCCTCCGAATTCAGAAAGCAGCGGCTGCAGGAGAAAGATGCAGCCGGAAAAGTGCTGGTTTGAATATCCGGCTCAGCGAAACTTGCATTTTTGGCCGAGCTGATGTATACTGTACAAGTAAAAATCTGCCCCGAACATGAGGAGGTTCTTATATGAAGCTGATTATCTCCATTGTCCAGGACGAAGATGCATCCCGCCTTGTCAACCAGCTGATGAAAAACGGCTATGGCGTGACCAAGCTGGCCACCACCGGCGGCTTCCTGCGCGCCGGCAACACGACGCTGCTCATTGGCGTGGATGACGAGAAGCTTCATGCGGTGATGGAAATCATTGAGCATGTGTGCAAGTCCCGCAAGCAGATGACAACTGCGCCCTCCAACCTGGGCAGCATGGGCGGTATGCCCGGCGCTGCTGCGTCCTATCCGGTGGAGGTCACCGTGGGCGGCGCGACGGTGTTCGTTCTGTCCGTGGACCAGTTTGTGAAGCTGTAAGGAGCTGTCAAGATGCCTGCTGCAGATGCGCAGAACAGGGTGCCCATGCCAGTCCTGTCCGATTTCAAGGGGCAGGGCGCGCTTTATGATGGCCTGCTCCGGACGCTGGAGGCGGGCACCTATGTGCATGCCTATCTGATCAGCGGCGCCTCCGGCATGGGCAAGCGGACGCTGGCCCGGCTGCTGGCGCAAAGGCTGCTGTGCACGGGGGAGAATAAGCCCTGCGGTGCATGCCCTGCCTGCATCCAGGTGCAGGAGGGGAATCATCCGGACGTTATCACCGTCACGCCGGGCAAGCCGGTATCGCCGGAGGTGAAGGCCGGGCTGGCGGGCATCCCGGTGGATGAGATCCGCTATGTGATCGGGCTGGTCGGCCAGCATACCTTTGTCGGCGGCCAGCGTGTGGTGATCATCGAAAGGGCGGAGAAAATGAATCAGCAGGCCCAGAATGCGCTGCTGAAGACCCTGGAGGAACCGCTGGCGGGGACGGTGTTCCTGCTGCTGACAGAATCGCCGGAGCTGCTCTTGCCCACCATTGTCAGCCGCTGCCGGGCGCTGAAGCTGCATCCCTGGCCGGACGAAACGGTGCTCCGGGCGCTGAAGCTGCGGGGCGTGGATGAGGCGATGGCCCGTCAGGCGCTGCACGTCAGCGGCGGCAGCATTGGCCGCGCGATTGCAGTGGCTGCGGATGAGGCCTATTGGCAGCGCCGCCGGGATGTGATGCAGGATTTCTTCGGCATCAATGCCCGGGTGGAGGTGCTGAAGGTATCCTCGGCCTGGAAGGACCGCAAGGAGGAGGCTGAGGCCCTGCTTTGCGACGTGGAGGAGCTGCTGCGCACGCTGCTGCTGGTGCGCTGCGGCAGGCAGGACGAAAGCCTGCTTGCAGATTATCCCGAGCCCTGGCAGCGCTTTGCCAGGGAAGGGGAGCTGAGCGCGTTCATGCGCTTGATGGACGCGGTGAGCGAGGCGCGGAAGCTTCGCATGAATCAAGTCACATGGCAGGCGGTGGTGGAACAGCTGCTGCTGAGCCTGATGGAGGAAAAGAGTAAATGGTCAATGTGATTGGCGTTCGCTTTGAGAATGCCGGTAAGCTGTATTTTTTTGATCCGGGCGAGCTGTGGCCCACGCCCGGCAACTATGTGCTGGTGGAGACCTCCCGCGGGGTCGAGTTCGGCGAGGTGGTGACCGGCGTCAAGGAGATCGATGACGCCATGCTGCAGAGTCCGCTCAAGCCCGTCGTACGGATCGCTACGGCGGAGGATCTGCAGCACAACAAGGACAACAAGGCAGCGGAAAAGGAAGCCTATCAGGTCTGCCAGAAGAAGATCGCTGAGCATAAGCTGGATATGAAGCTGGTCAGCGTGGAATACACCTTCGATAATTCCAAGATCCTCTTCTATTTCACCGCCAACGGCCGTGTGGACTTCCGCAGCCTGGTCAAGGATCTGGCCGGCGTGTTCAAGACCCGCATTGAGCTGCGCCAGATCGGCGTGCGCGATGAGGCGAAGATGCTGGGCGGCCTGGGCGTCTGCGGCCGGCCCATCTGCTGCGGCGCCTTCCTGGGGGACTTCCAGCCGGTGTCCATCAAGATGGCCAAGGAGCAGAATCTCTCCCTGAACCCCACCAAGATTTCCGGCGTCTGCGGCCGCCTGATGTGCTGCCTGAAGTATGAGCAGGATCAGTATGAGCAGACCCGCAAGAAGATGCCCAAGATCGGCAAGGAGGTCATCACCCCTGACGGCCCCGGCGTGGTGTGGGATCTGAACATCATCAAGGAAACGGTGCGGGTGCGCATCCAGAAGGGCGATTCCAGCGAGCTGAAGGATTTCCCGATGGAGGAGGTGCAGCGCCCCGGCGCAGCCAATGTCCGCCGGGAGGAGCCGGAGGAGGCAAGAAAGGCGGAGGACAAGCCTGAAGTGCAGGAGGCTGCCCAGCAGATGCCTGCCCCTGTCCGCCGGGAGCGTCCGAACCGGGAAGATCGCAAGAATTGCCGTGAGGAAGGGGAGAAGCCGGTGCAGCGCCGCGAAGAGCAGCGCGCGCAGGAGGCTGCGGCCGAAGCGGTCAAGCCTGCGGCCAGGACGGAGGAGAAGCCTGCCGTCAAGCCTGCTGAGACGGTGAAGCCTGCGGAACCGGAAACCACAGCTGCCCCCGCAGCAGACGGCTGGAAGGCTGCGCTGGAAAGGGCAATGAAGGAAGCCGGGAACGCCGGAAAATAAAAAAATGTACAACAGTAAGTGTTGACTAACAACAGGCTGTAGGTGTATGATTACAACAACTTTCGACGCATGTCGAAAATATTGAAGGAGGTAACTGACCATGGCTTACAAGATTACTGACGCCTGCATCGCTTGCGGTGCCTGTGCTGACGGCTGCCCCGTGAACGCGATCACCGAGGGTGACGGCAAGTACGAGATCAATGCTGATCTGTGCATCGACTGCGGCGCTTGCGCTGATGTCTGCCCCGTGTCTGCTCCCGAAGCTTAATCGGCAGCAGCTGCAGCTCCCCGGGCTTTATGTCCGGGGAGCTGTGCATTGAAAAAGATTGCAAAAAATTTGGGGAATTTTCAAAAAAGTATTGACATTTCTCCAAAACGCGGTATAATACCATCTGTTGACCGCTTCAAGCGGAAAACGATGTGCACCTTTAGCTCAGTTGGTAGAGCACCTGACTCTTAATCAGGGTGTCCAGGGTTCGAGTCCCTGAAGGTGTACCATAGGTCCGGATCTTCATATGCACCTTTAGCTCAGTTGGTAGAGCACCTGACTCTTAATCAGGGTGTCCAGGGTTCGAGTCCCTGAAGGTGTACCATAGATCCGGATCTCCTATGCACCTTTAGCTCAGTTGGTAGAGCACCTGACTCTTAATCAGGGTGTCCAGGGTTCGAGTCCCTGAAGGTGTACGAAGCCTCGCATGAAAGTGCGAGGTTTTTTGTTGTTTGTGAAAATATCATGTAAACCTGATTTTGGTGTTGCTGTTCCAGAAGGCTTGTGGTATAATGCACTATGTATACATATGTAATCGGGAAGGTGAGAGGAATCGCATTCCCAGCAAGGAGGCGAATCGCTTGACCCTTCGTGAGTCAGCGCCGATGGAGGAAAGCCGCGCGCGGATGCTCAACCCGCTCCAGCTGGCGTATATCGGCGACGGCGTCTGGGAGCTGTTGGTGCGCTCCCGGCTGATTTACAAAGGCTGCAGCGCCCGGCACATCCACAAGGAAGCGGTCACCTGCGTCAATGCGGGCGCACAGGCAGAGGCGTTCAGACGCATCGAGCCGCTGCTGACGGAGCCAGAGGCCGACGTTGCCCGCAGGGGCCGCAACGCCCATGCCCATCATGCCGCACCGAAGAATCAGGAGGCGGCGGATTATCGGGCGGCTACGGCACTGGAGGCCCTGATCGGCTATCTGTATCTGATCGGGCAGGAGGAGCGGCTGCTGACCCTGTTCCGGCACAGTCAGGAGGAAGAGAACGATGCCCAGAAGTGAAATGAAGGTGGCGCTTATCCGCCATACGCTCAGCCCGGAAGAGGTCGTAGCGCTCGGCGCAAGGCTTTGCTACTCCAAAGCCCGGGTCGATGATCTGCTGCAGCGGGTGTCTGCCAGGGATCAGAGTGATTTTGTCCATAAGATCATGGGCATGGGCCATGATTCCGTGCTGGAGCATGCGTCCTTTACCTTTGGCATTGAAGGCGTGAGCCGCGTGCTGCTGGCGCAGATCACCCGGCACCGTCTGGCGAGCTTTTCTGTCCAAAGCCAGCGCTATGTGAGCTACGAGAACGGCTTCGGCTATATCGTGCCGCCCAAGATCGAAGCGCTGGGCGAGGAGGCTGTGGCAGAATTCGAGCGGCAGATGGATACCATGCATGCATGGTATACCAACTGGCAGCAGAAGCTCGGTACCGGCGAGGGGGGCAATGAGGACGCACGCTTTGTGCTGCCCGGCGCCTGCGAGACCCGTATGATGCTCACCATGAATGTGCGTGAGCTGAGGCACTTCTTCAGCCTGCGCATGTGCTCCCGCGCCCAGTGGGAGATCCGCGCCCTGGCAACGGAGATGCACAGGCTTTGCATGGAGGTAGCCCCTGCGCTCTTTGAGAACGCTGGCCCCGGCTGCCTGCGCGGCGCCTGTCCGGAAGGGGAGAAGACCTGCGGCAAGCTCCTTGAAATGCGGGCAAAGCGCAAGGAATGGCTGGCATCTTTGCAGACTGACAACAGCGAACAGTGAGGATAGAGGAGAAAGAATATGGCATTCTACAATGACGCACCGGGCCGCAAGCCCCAGAAGAAGAACCATGCAGGCGGCTCCTGGGCCGACGAAGGCAGCCAGTACTCCGGCGCACGCCGCTTCGGCCCCCGCCGGGAGGAGGAGCGCGGCGACCGCCCCTATGGCAAGCGGGAGGATCGCTCCTTTGGCGAGCGCAAGCCCTACCGACAGGATGACCGCCGCCCGGCCCGCGGCGACAGCCGGGACAACAACCGCTTTGAGAAGCGTGACTTCCACAAGGATGACCGCCGCGATTTCCGCCGGGATGACCGGAGGGACTTCCGCCGGGAGGATCGCCGGGACTTCAAGCCCGCCGAGCCCAAGCCCGCACCCAGCTACCGCGATGCTGAGTATCGTCCTGCCGCGCCTGCGCCCTCTGCGCTGGAAGTGATGGAGACCATGGTCAACGAGAACCTGCTGGCGGGCCGCAACCCCATCCGCGAAGCTCTGCGCGCAGGCCGGGATATCGAGAAGCTGCTGGTCCTCAAGGGCGAGCTGTCCGGCTCTGCCCGCGAGATCGTGCAGATGGCCCGTGAGGCCCATATCGTGGTGCAGGAGGTCGAGAAGGTCCGTCTGGACGAGCTGGCTCACAATCATCAGGGCCTGATCGCCTTTGCCTCCGCCTATCAGTATTCCACGGTGGATGCCATGCTGGAGGAAGCGGCGCAGAAGGGGGAGGACCCCTTCCTGGTGCTGCTGGACGGCGTGACCGATCCCCACAACCTGGGCGCGATCATCCGCAGCGCCGAATGCGTGGGCGCTCATGGCGTGATCGTCCCCGAGCGCCGCAGCGTCGGACTGACCCCGGCGGCTGTGAAGGCTTCTGCCGGTGCGGTGGAGCATATGAAGGTGGCCCGCGTGACCAACCTGACCCGGCTCATTGATGAGCTGAAGGAGAAGAACGTCTGGACCTATGCGCTGGATATGGACGGCGTGGACTACGAGAAGGTCAACTTCAAGGGCGGCGTGGCGCTGGTCGTGGGCAGCGAAGGCGAGGGCGTGAGCCGTCTGGTGGCTGATCACTGCGACCAGAAGGTCAGCCTGCCCATGGCGGGCCACATCGACAGCCTGAATGCCTCCGTGGCCGCGGGCGTCATGATGTACCGCGTGCTGTCCTCCCGCAAGGCATGAAGCCGTTGCTGATCGTCGATGGCTACAATGTCATCGGCGCATGGAAGGATGCAGAAAAAAAGGGCTGGACGATGGACGAGGCCCGTGACCGCCTGCAGCATCTGCTGATGGACTACAGCGGCTATACGGGCGAGGAAATCGTGCTGGTGTTTGACGGCTATCAGTCGGACAAGCGCCTGACCACCGAGGAAAAGCAGGGGGATCTGACGCTGGTATTCACCCGGCACGGCGAAACGGCGGATTCCTACATTGAGCGCCTGGTGGCGCAAAAGCCCAGATACCGCACAGCCCGCGTTGCAACCAACGATGGCGCGGAGCAGGCGATGGTGCTGGGCTCCGGCGCGACGAGGCTGACCGCCCGGGAGCTGCTGCGGGAGCTGCGACAGATGCGGCAGGCAGGGTTTGACGAGCATGCCAGCCCCAGAACTCTGAACCGTTCCTCCCTTGCTTCCCGGCTGCCCCGGGAGGTGCAGGAGGCCCTGGAACGTCTCCGCAGGGGACAATAATCAAAAAGAGCAGGCTGATCAACATGGAAGAGCGAATGGACTATCCCGAGCTGAATCCCGAAGCGGAGCTGGAAGCGGCTGCCGCTGCGCTTGAAATGCCGGAAACGCCGGACGCCTATCAGGAGATGGCGGACGAGGATGTGGTGGCGCTGTGCCGCACGGGCGACACGGTGGCGGTGGAGTATCTGCTGAACAAGTACAAGAACTTTGTGCGCTCCAAGGCACGCAGCTATTTCCTCATCGGCGCGGATCATGAGGATATCGTGCAGGAGGGGATGATCGGCCTGTACAAGGCCATCCGCGATTTCCGGCCGGAAAAGCTCAGCTCCTTCCGCGCTTTTGCGGAATTGTGCATCACCCGGCAGATCATCACGGCCATCAAGACGGCCACCCGGCAGAAGCATATCCCGCTCAACAGCTATGTGTCCCTCAATAAGCCTTTGTACGACGAGGAGAGCGACAGGACGCTGCTGGACGTATGCGCCGAAGGGCACAGCGCCAATCCCGAGGAGCTGCTGATCTCCCAGGAGGATCTGCGCGGCATTCATCAGAAGATCGACGAGGTGCTTTCCGGGCTGGAGCAGGAAGTGCTGGCCGCCTATCTGGACGGGAAAAGCTATCAGGAGATTGCAGATATGCTGGGCCGGCATGTCAAGTCCATCGACAATGCGCTGCAGCGCGTCAAGCGCAAGCTGGAAAAATATCTGGAGGATACCCGGGACGATTGATACACAGGAAGAACAATCCGGGGCTTGAAAATCAGCTGCGGAAGGTGTATCATGAGCATAGTTCAAATAAGGGGAGGAAGCGCAGCATGCTGACCGTTCTGTACGGGAAGGTCTATTACGCACTGTATATGCACTGCAGGGCGTGATTTTCTGCGCATGGACTCCATGACCGCCCTGCAAGGCCATTCCGGCCGGCGGGGCGTTTTTGTATGCAGAACCAAGTAGACGGAGGGAAATCGCTATGATCGTTATTCTCAAACATCAGGCAAAGCAGGAACAGATCGACAAGCTGAAAGTGTTTCTGACCAATCTGGGCCTTCGCATTGATGAATCCCGGGGCGATCATTCCACGATCCTGGGCCTGGTTGGCGATACCACCCGGGTGGATGCGGATCTTATTGCATCGCTGGATGCGGTGGAGGCGGTTCGCCGGGTTCAGGAACCCTATAAGAAGGCCAACCGCAAGTTTCATCCTGAGGATTCTGTGATCGACTGCTCCGGCGTTCCTGTGGGCGGCGGGTTGTTCCAGATCATTGCCGGCCCTTGCTCGGTGGAGACGGAGGAGCAGATCATTACCGTAGCCAAAGCGGTCAAGGAGGCCGGCGCAACGCTGCTGCGCGGCGGCGCCTTCAAGCCGCGCACGTCCCCCTATGCCTTCCAGGGCCTCCATGGAGACGGGCTGCGCTTGCTCAAGCTGGCCAAGCAGGAGACAGGGCTGCCTATCGTGACGGAGATCATGGATGCGGCCCATCTGGATCTGTTTGAGGATGTGGATGTGATCCAGGTCGGTGCGCGCAACATGCAGAACTTTGAGCTGCTGAAGGTGCTGGGCCGGACGGACAAACCCATCCTGCTCAAGCGCGGACTGGCCAATACCATCCAGGAATGGCTGATGTCGGCAGAGTATATCATGGCCGGCGGCAATGACAAGGTGATCCTGTGCGAGCGCGGCATCCGTACCTATGAGACGGCGACCCGCAATACCCTGGATCTGTCCAGTGTGCCGGTGCTCAAGGAGAAAACGCATCTGCCGGTGCTGATCGATCCCAGCCATGCCACCGGCGTGGCGAAGCTGGTCAAGCCCATGGCCATGGCAGCGACTGCCTGCGGGGCTGACGGCCTGATGATCGAGGTGCACAATGATCCCAAGAACGCTCTGTGTGATGGCGCGCAGTCGCTGACACCGGAACAGTTTGCCGATGTGGTGCGCCGCGTGAAGATCATCCGGGATGTTGTGCAGGGATAATGACAAAACCGACCGAAGTACAACTGCGATTATTTACTGACAATCAAGTGCTCGAACAAGAATGCGCCCTCCGGTGTAAGACCGGAGGGCGCTCAGACCATCAACAAACCCTGGGAGGTGTCGGAGGGCTCGCAAGCCCTCTGACTTTAGATCGGAAATCGGCGAGCCCCTTCGGGGCGGTTAAACGGGGCGAAGCCCCTGCGCGGCGATTTTCGTGCTTTTCCGTCAGGAAAAGCTTCCTTACACGAACGAA
>JAFQIB010000125.1 GCA_017397765.1 Clostridia bacterium
GAGCTAGTCGGACTGAAGTCCTCCCTCGAACTGCCGAAAACATTCCTTACACGGAGGAGCGGCCGGGAGGGCCTTTCAGGCCCGACCAGCGACGGAGTGCAATCCTCGAAAAAGTGCCTAATGCACTTTTTCGACACGCAGAAGCAGACACTTCCGTGCCTGCTTCAGCCAATTACTGTTTCCCGGTAAACTTCTCCAGCGCAGCAAGGGCTGCGGCCTGCTCTGCCTGCTTCTTGGTCTTGCCGACGCCGCGGGCCAGCTCCACGCCGTAGCGGTATACCGCAGCCTCAAAGGTGCGGTCATGGGGCGGGCCGTCCTGGGCGAGGATGGCGTAGGTCGGCGCGTCGCCGCCGTCCTTTTGCAAATGCTCCTGCAGCGCGCCCTTGGAATCCTGCATGGGGCGGTGCACGTCCTCCGGCTTGGGCCAGCAGCGCAATATGATGCCGCGGGCTGCCTCCAGACCGCCGTCCAGATAGACCGCCGCCAGGATCGCCTCCATCGCGTCGCACAGGACGCTGGGCTTGTCGCGGCCGCCGGTAAGAGCCTCGCCCTTGTCCATCAGGAGCGCCTCGCCCACCTGCAGCGAGCGCGCCACCTGGCTCAGCGCCGCCTCACAGACCAGCAGCGCCCTGAGATGGGTCAGCTGTCCTTCGCGGCTGGCGGGATGGGTGGTGTAAAGAATATCGGACATCAGGTACTGCAGCACGGCGTCGCCCAGAAATTCAAGGCGCTGATTGTCCGCGCCGCCCATGGAGGGATGGGTCAGCGCCTGCCGGAGCAGCGCAGGATTTTTGAACTGGTAGCCCAGCGTGTTCATCAGCTTCTGCATGATGATCTCCTTTGCTCAGCCTGCGTCCATGCGCAAAAGGGCGCGATCAGCCCTCTTGCGGATACACACAGGGATATGAAAAACGGGAAGGGAAGCCCTCCTGAACGAACAGGAGGGCTTCTTCAAGGATTACTGATTCGCTTCGATGTAAGCGACCACGTCGCCCACGGTCTTGAGCTTCATGATCTGGTCATCCTCGACGATAATGCCGTAGTTGTCCTCCAGATCCATAATCATGACCATGACGTTGGCGGAATCGGCCTTCAGGTCCTCGACCAGACGGCTCTCAGCGGTGATGGAAGCCTCGTCCACCTTCAGCTGCTTGGCGATCATCTTCTTGACGGTTTCAAAAACCATGGTTGTGTCCTCCTTATGATGAAAAATGAATGGTATATCGCAACCCTGATGGGTTAAGCGTCCTGCGGGGGAACGATGGCGGCAACGCCCTTTTCAATGGTGTCAACCACCTTGCCGTTGACCATCTTGATCAGCTGGCCGATGGCACAGGAGAAGGCATGGGCGTTGGAGGAGCCGTGGGCCTTGACCACCGCGCCCTGCACACCCAGCAGCGGTGCGCCGCCGACCTCGGTGTAGTCCATCAGCTTCTTCACGCGCTTGAAGGCGGGCTTGCCGATCAGGCCTGCGATTTTGCCGCGGGTATCGGCCATCATCTCATTCTTGATGATCTTCAGCAGCGCCATGGCAACGCCCTCGGTGTTCTTCAGGATCAGGTTGCCGCTGAAGCCGTCCGCCACCAGCACATCGGCTACGTCCGCCATCACATCGCGGGCCTCCACATTGCCGATGAAGTTGTAGGGGGCAGTTTCCATCATGGGATAGGTGGCCTTGACCAGCG
This sequence comes from Clostridia bacterium, assembly GCA_017397765.1. Lineage (GTDB taxonomy): Bacteria > Bacillota > Clostridia > Christensenellales > Aristaeellaceae > UBA11524. The sequence continues at coordinate 1,686 of JAFQIB010000125.1, forward strand.
CATTGCCCTTTTCGGACTCCGCGCCGATGTTGACCAGGCCCACACGGGGATTGTCCATGCCCATCACGCCCTGCATGTAGGCGGTGCCCATCATGCCGAACTGGATGAGATACTCCGGCTTGCAGTCCACGTTCGCGCCGCAGTCGATGAGCAGCACATACCCCTTGCCGTTGGGCAGCATGGGGGCCAGCGCGGGACGCTCAATGCCGGGGATGCGGCCCAGGCGGAACATGCCGCCGGCCAGCACCGCGCCGGTGGAGCCTGCGGACACAAAACCGTCCACCTCCTTGTCCCGCAGGGCCAGCATGCCCTTGACGGTGGCGGAGTTCGTCTTGCGGCGCACGCCCATGACGGGGGATTCGTCATTGGTGATGACCTCCGGCGCATCCAGCAGCTCAATGCGGGCGCGGACGTCGTCGCAGTTCACCAGATATTTCTCGATCTCCGGGATCACGCCGGCCAGCACGACCTCGATCTCAGGATAACGGCGCAGGGCTTCAAGGGCGCCCTCCACGGGGGCCTGGGGGGCAAAATCGCCGCCCATGGCATCGACAAAAATCTTCATAAAGAACGCCTCCGGTTCCTTGGTATCAGCTTATTTTACCATAACGAAGGGGGGCTTTGCAAGGGCTTCATGCAGATATGCGGCATTTGGACAGGAAAAAAACTTTGGATATCAAAAAAGTCCGGGGACTATCCCCGGACCGGTAGGTTATTCGTTGGCGTTTGCGCCGTCCGGTTGTGCCGGAAGGTCGTTCAGGCGGATCAGATCGTCGTACATCTTTTCGTACAGCCGCAGGATCTGCTGGTTGGTACTTTCGCGAACCCGGATCACCTCTGCAACGGCTTCGGCCTTGGCCTTGCCCATGATGTTGCCGGGTGCGCCGCAGTCGCCGCTGTCACCGTCTCCCATCATGGTCAGAGACTCAAAGGCGGAGGTGATATAGCTGGTCTGATTGATGATGTTGTTGATGCGGTTGAGAATATCCGCCGCGGTCATTTCACCGAAAATGCTGGGATTGCTCATCTGTGTTTCCTCCGTTATATCCGGCGGACACGTCAGGCAGATTCTGTTTTCATCCACGAAGCGTGCCCTGCCGTGCTTCACAAGACCCTTTGCCCGCTTGGGCCAGGTCGGTTCGTACACGTTACCCGCTTCGTCGACAACTGCAATGTTTTTTTCCATGGGTGTCATCCCCTGTTGTCAACTTGAACGCCGTTTTTTGTGATGGGTGCCGTCCCCGGTTCAAAGGTATGATAGCATGGGCGGGGCAGCGCTGTCAAGGCACAAGAAAAGCGTTCCGGGCGTCCGGAACGCTCAGCGTGTCGAAAAAGTGCTTTAGGCACTTTTTCGAGGAATTGCACTCGCGCACTGGTCGTTCGGCCATCACCGGGGCAAGCCCGGCGCTGGCTACGCTCGGCAAATGCAAGCATTTGCTCTCGCTAGTCGGCGCAAGC
>JAFQIB010000021.1 GCA_017397765.1 Clostridia bacterium
TAAACCACCAGTTTTTTGACGCATTCCAGTTCTTCTTCGCCGGGGTTATGGAACTCAAAATCAATGGGAGCGCAGCACACATGTTCCAATGGCTGCCCAAAGAAAGTAACGTTCTTTCCCGGTGCGCATCTGCCACATGCAACACAGAAGTGAACATTCTTCAGCATACAAGCGGTTAATCCTTCTTCTCTGCAAAAAGCATCCAAACCAGCATCATATTGCATAGAAGGACGAATGTACCAAGTCCCGTCTGATGCCTTTTCGGATATTTTGATATAGCAAACACGTTTTCCCTTGTACGAAACGGCCCATGAATGATGGGAAGCCCATTGCGGAGTCATACGCAATGACTTCAAAAAGGAGATAAAATCCAAAGCCAGTTTCTCTTGTGTTCCTGACAGAACAGAACGAATCACATCATCAACAGGAGGTTTCTTCTGGAGAGGTTGCTCACATTTGTTCATCGCTTTTCTCCTTACTCTGTATCGACCACTAAGCCTTTTTGCCAGTAATGATCATTAGGCACAAATCATATTTGTATTATAGTGTGACTGCTTGCATTTTGCAACCAGATTCCTTCGGCAACATCGTTTACCATATTGTTCTCTTTTTCAGCGCAGCAGCGCTGTCATGGTGGGTAGCCGATGGAATCGGTGCAGGGAGGGCTTGCCTCCCTGGTGCTGGCAAAGGGGAAATCCCCTCTGCCAGCGGGCTGCATGCAATGCCTCTCAGAGAGCGCAATGCACGGGTACCGTGCGTATAATTGCGCCCTCACACAGTTTCCGGCTGAAACCAAAGGCTTTGTTCTCCATGAATTCCTCACTTTCTGGAAATGTTGGAATGATATCGTGTCGCTTATGCAGTCCATCATTGCTGTTTCCTCTCATTGTTCTCTTGCTTTTGTGTTGGTGTGGCTTTTCATCCATTGGATCAGGTCAGCCTTCATGACCAGCTTGCGTTTGCCGATGTGCAGCGTAGGGAAATCCGTGCTGCTGAGCAGGTTATAGGCGCTTGCCCACGAGATTCATAGGGCCAAAGCAATCTGCCGGGCATCCAGAATGTCCGGCAGATCATCGAAGAGTTGATAGCTCATGTTCCTCCTTTCCCGCATAGAAAAAGCAGCCACGCCGGGCGTGACTGCTGATATGCGTATAATGTTGTTACTTGGTGTGAGCATCGAGGAAGTCGCTGTACTCAGCGGATATGAAATCCGTATAGGCAGCGGCGATCTTCTCGATCCGCTTCTTGACTGCGCTGGGGGTCTTATAGCCAACCTTGTCTGCAATTTCCTGCATGGTGTGGCCGTCGTTGCGCATGTGCAGGATGATCCGATCCTGCTCGGTCAGTTTTCCCTTGAACTGTTCGATCTGCATGCTGGATGCTACATGGTTCTCAAACGATTCCCTTGGATCGGGAATATCGTAGAGGGTTTCACCGTCCACCACCGTGCCGTTCTCCAGCATATCCTCAATGGAAATGGGTGCGCTCTTCCGGCTGTGATTCCACGTCCGCTCAAAGTCACGGCGAACCGTGCTTGAACCATCGTAGTCCGCATTCTGACGATGAAGCCAGGTTTCATCAATCACCGGCTGAAGATTGTTTTCCTCGATGGCGATTTCCGTCATCACAGCGACGATGTTGCTGAACTGCCCCCATCCCAGCCACGGCAATTCCTGGTCCTTCTTCAGATCGAAAAGCCGCTGCAGCGTCCAGTTGGTGCGTTTCTCCATGATCTGCTTGAAATGATGCACCAGCGTGTACGCAATTCGCCAGATGGGGAAGTCGCCGGAGTAGTTCCGCCAGTCGCCGGGGATGGGCTTGTACTCGCCATTCTTGCCGGGAACAAGGATGTACTGCCAGGCTGCCCAGGCGTAGCAATCCCAGATAAGCTCCAGAAAAGCGTCGTTGTCGATCATGCCCCAGTATTCCTCGGAGTTCATGATCGGGCGCATGTTGCGCGGCAGCTTCAAATAGGAAGCACGCTTTTCAACCAGCTCTCTGGGCAGCGCATAGAACATCATCAGTCAGCGAAGGTTGCTTTTTCCTGGAATCACAAAGTAATTCTCAGCTTCCGGTATCTTTCGTTCAAGGGACAAAGGTGTCACCTCCATTCAGTTTTTTACCCCCTCATAGTATAGGGCACGAAAACGGGCTGTTTTTCCAAGGTTTAAAATTTTTTCAAATTTTTTTGAAAAGATCATGGTTCATCCGTGTGCATTATAACTTGTCTATTGATGTGTGTCTATGTTTTCGGCAGAAGTAGTCAGATAGCGACAGGATTTGTGGGTCTACAGCGCCATACACGAAAAGCCCGGCAGAGCTGATCTGCCGGGCTTGATGGATGTTATTCACTTTTTGCTTCTGCGGTTTGCCTGATCGTTAAACCCAAGTGGCTCTCTTGCATTTCAGCGATACGCTTTCGCAGATCATACAGCGCTGTGCCGATGGTATCGAAGGCTGATGCAGCGACCTCTTCATGGTTTCGCATGCCCAGCGGATGCAACGGCAAAGCATCCCCTTCATACAGTGCCAGTGCACCTTCAGCAAGCAGACGGATGTCAGCAATGTCATTGCCCACGTTCCAGAAGTATGTGTTCAGCGTTTTGATCTGATCGTTCATCACACATACACCAGCTCTGCATAGATGATTTCTTCAGCACAGGCACGGATGTTGTTCATGGCACCCACCCATGCCATTGGATCTCTGGCCTTAAGTTCTTCGGTAATGCCTTGAGCAGTCTTCATGCTCTCAATGAGGCTTTCCAGACGTTCAATGGCTTCCTGATTGACTTGAACGAGATATTTGGACAGCTCGCCGGTCAACAGCAGCTCGTTGAACAGGATAGGGCGATGCTTCCGCAGGAATTCTTTGCGCCGTCTTCCCCAGATGGCAATTTCTCCGGCATCCGGCGGGAGGGTAATGTTGGGAAAGTAGTAGTCTCCGATTTTTGTATAGGAGATGTTCATGTCGGATTCGTGCTCTTGTTTCATGTTGGCAGCTCCTTTCGCAATGAAAATAGCGGTTTTGACGAAGGTTTTTTCCTTTCGTCATAACCGCTACCATTCACCACAAACGAGCCGCAGTCATGATGTGATTGGAAGGATAAAACCTTCCTTTACATCATACTCGCGAAGGACGCGCCTTTTCTTATTCCAGCTCCTTCTCCAGCTCCGCCATCGCCTGGGGCACCTTGGCCGCCTCGGCAGGGTCCAGCGGCGGATATTCCGGGGCCATGTCCCTGAGCGTATCCAGCAGGATCTCGCTCATCAGCCAGCGGGTGTACCACTTGTCATCGGCAGGCAGCACATACCAGGGCGCTTCCGCGGTGGCGGTATGGTTGACCGCATCCTCGTAGGCTGCGTCGTATTCCTTCCACAGGCTGCGCTCCTTCATGTCGTTGATGGAAAGCTTCCAGTGCTTCTCCGGCAGCTCCATCCGGTCGATGAAGCGGCGGCGCTGCTCGTCCTTGGAGACGTTGAGGAGGATCTTGACCATCCGGTAGCCGTTTTCGTAGAGATACTGCTCCCAGTTTTTGATCTGCGTGAAGCGCTTCTGATAGAAATTCTTGTCCTGGGTCACCCGTGCCGGCATGGCGTAGCCCTTCTCCATCTGATGCACACGGGTGACCAGCACGTCCTCATAATGGCTGCGGTTGAACACGCCGATCTTGCCCCGGGCAGGCAGGCGCTTCACCAGCCGCCAGAGGTAATCATGGCTCAGCTCCTCCTTGCTTGGCGTCTTGAAGGAATGCACCTCCAGCGCAGCCGGATTCAGCCTGCCGAACACCTTCTTCACCAGGCTGTCCTTGCCAGCGGCGTCCCGCGCCTGAATCGCGATGATCAGCCCCTCCGTGCCGGCGGCATAGAGCTTCTCCTGCAGCAGGGCGCACTCCGCCATATTGGCCTCCATCCGGGCGGTGTATTCCTTTTTCTTGGCGGCCGGCTCGGCGCAGGTGGGCATCTCCTTCAGATTCAGCTTCCGGCTGCCGTCAAAGCAGTATTCCCTGGCATTCATACGATGATCTCCTTTGTGACGGATTCTGACGATATTATAGCGGAAGAACGCAGCCTTTTCAAGGTTGGGCCGGAAAAAACAGCTGCGGTTTCTCAGCGGCTGCCGGTTCCGGCGGATTTGCGCCGGAAGAAGCATCATTGCAAAAGAGCTGATCCACGCACCGGCGGTCAGCTCCTTTGTTATGTCAGTTCCTGCAGCCGCCGCTTACTCCGCCTCGGCCCCCGCCAGAATCTTGTTCAGCAAACCGGTAAGCTGCCGGGCTTCCGCATCGGTCAGGTCGCCGCAGAGCGCCTGCTGCTCCGGCACACACAGCGCCTGCTCCCGCAGCTCGCTGCCGGCCTGGGTCAGGCTGACCAGCAACACCCGCTCGTCCTCCCGGCTGCGGCGACGGGTGATCAGCCCGTTCTTCTCCAGCGTCTTGAGCACCGGCGTCAGCGTGCCGGAGTCCAGATAGAGCTGCCGCCCCAGATCGCGGACGCTGACCGTCTCCTCCGCCCAGACCACCGTCATCACCAGATACTGCGTGTAGGTCAGGCCCAGATTGTCCAGATAGGGCCGGTACCGCTTGATGACCTCCCTTGAGCAGGCATACAGCAGGAAGCTCGGCTGATTCTCAAGCCCCAATGCTCCATAACGCTCCTGATCCATCCAAATCTTCTCCTCTCAAGCGATAACACTTGTTATTTATAGCACAATTCCATTATACGTCATCCGATTGTATTTGGCAACATCTATTGATGTATTTTTTCATTCTTTTCCAAAAATTATCCGCAGCAGCAAAAAGCAGGACGCTGAAGCCGCGTCCTGCTCATGGTTTGCTATGCTCTTATGCCTTGACCAGCACCATCACGCCGTTGGCCGGCATGATCGTTTCGCCCTCGACCGTCTGGCCGGTGAGCAGATCCGTGTAACGCTCCTCCAGCACCACCCGCTGAGGCGCGCCGGAATAGTTCTGCAGGAAGACCGCGCCGCCGCGCTCAGTGGGAATGACGCCGCGGGGCAGCTCCTGCTGCAGAGCCCGGGGCAGCGCCAGCTCCGCCGCCAGATCGGCATAGATCGCATCCAGACCGGCCTGCTCCACCTTGGCCGCGAGGTAATAGGCCTGTCCCTTGCCGAAGGCATGGCGGGTCAGGCAGGGCATGGCGGCGTAGAAGTCCTCCTCGTACAGGCCCAGCGCCTTCGCCCCGTGCAGCTCCAGGATCTCGCAGAGCTCATGGATGGGGAAGCTGCGGCCATCTGCCAGCAGCATACCCTGCTTGTCCTCGGGAAAGAGGGCGTCCAGCTCCGTGGCCCGCACGCCCAGCACGTCGATCAGGTTGTGGGGCGCGCCGCCCAGCCAGGCCAGGCCGCTCTCGTCCACCACGCCGGAGAACCAGGTCATCAGCAGCGTGCCGCCGTTTTCCACAAAGGCGCGCAGCTTCTGGGCAAAGCCTTCCTTCAGCATGAACAGCATCGGGCAGACGACCAGCTGATACCGGGACAGATCGGTGCAGTCCCGCTGATCGCGGAAGTCCACGTTCACACCCAGCTCCCACAGGCTCCGGTAATGCATGTTGACGGTATCGAAATACTGCATGTTCTTCGCCTGGCCGGTCTGGGCGTAGTCGATGGCCCACCAATTGCTCCAGTCGTAAATGATGCAGGCCTTTGCCGGGGCCTTTTCCCGGTCGTACAGGGGCATGAGCTTCTCCAGGGACTGGCCCACCTGGGTCACGTCCCGGAACACGCGGGTATCGTCCCGCCCGTCGTGATCCACCACCGCGCCGTGGAACTGCTCCGCCGCGCCCCGGCCCTTGCGCCACTGGAAGTACATCACGCTCTGGCTGCCGTGGGCCAGCGCCTGCATGGAGGACAGCAGGTGCATCCCCGGGCGCTTGAGCTTGTTGGTGGGCTTCCAGTTGACCTGGGAGGGGGTGGATTCCATCAGCAGGAAGGGCTGATCCTTGAGGGAGCGCATGATGTCGTGGTTCATGGCGAATTCCGCCGCCCGGGCCACGTCGTCCCCGGAATGCCACATGGGATAGGCATCCCAGCTGACCACGTCCATGCCCTCTGCCAGGCTGAAGTAGTCGTAATCCCAGAAGCGCTCCATCAGGTTCGCCGTCACCTTCAATTCAGGATTCACAGCCTGCACCGCATCCCGCTCGGCCATCATGAAGGTCTTGCACTGGTGGGTCATGAAGCGCCGCCAGTCGATGAACATGCCGTTGGTCGAGGTCTCCGCCATGGGGCCGGGCGCCTCCACCTGGGACCAGTCGGTGTAGCGGTGAGCCCAGAAGGAGGTCCACCAGGCGTGATTGAGGTTGTCCAGCGTGCCGTAGCGCGCCTTCAGCCAACCGCGGAAGGCCTCCTGGCACAATTCGCACCGGCATTCGCCGCCGTACTCGTTGGACAGGTGCCACAGGATCACCGCCGGATGGTTGGCGTAGCGCTGGGCCAGGCGGGTATCCAGCTCCCACACCTTGCGGCGGTAGACGGGGGAAGTCAGGCAGTGATTGTGCCGCCCGCCGAAGTGGAAGCGCTGATAGTGCTCGTTCACCCGGAGCACCTCCGGATACTTGGCCGCCATCCAGGCAGGCCGCGCGCCGGAGGGCGTGGCCAGGATCACATGGATGCCGCCCTGCCACAGCCGGTCGATCACCTCGTCCAGCCAGGCAAAATCATATACGCCGTCCTCGGGCTCCAGGCGCGCCCAGGAGAAAATGCCCACGGACACGGTGTTGACGTGCGCCTTGTGCATCATCTCCACATCGCGCTCCAGGATATCGGGGCGGTCCAGCCACTGGTCGGGATTGTAATCACCGCCGTGGAGAAAGACAGGAAAACGGGGGGTGAAGGTCATAAGCAGGGCCTCCTGAAGGGGTCGTCCGACCCGTGATATTTGCTCTCCCATTTTATCCAATCCCGCCCCGTTTGTAAAGCGGAAGTCTTTGATTTTCTGCCCATTGACGACAAGTTCGCTTCCCGATATAATGGGAGAAAACACGAGAAAGCAGGTGCATCCCATGAAATTCCGCTGGGTCATCCTCGGCGCTGGCATCATCGCCGAAAAGTTTGCCGACGCCGTACGCCGCATCGACGGCTGCGAGGTCATCGCCGTGGGCTCCCGCAGCCCGGAAAGAGCCGCCGCCTTCGCCGAAAAGAACGGCATTCCCCTCGCCTGCAGCTATGAGGAGGCGCTTGCCCTGAAGCCGGACGCCGCCTATATCGCCGCCACCACCGACCTGCATGCGCCCCTGACCCGCCTGTGCATCGACCACGGCGTGCCCGTGCTGTGCGAGAAGGCCATGTTCACCTCATCCGCAGAGGCGGAGGAGCTTTTCGCGCTGGCAAAGGAGAAGGGCGTGTTCGCCATGGAGGCCATGTGGAGCCGCTTCCTCCCCACCAATATTGAAATGAAAAAAGCGCTGGACGCCGGGGTCATCGGCGACGTGCGCTATGCGGAATTTGCCATCGGCTGGCAGGCGCCTCAGGGCGGCCGCACAAGGTTCTATGATAAGGCGCTGGGCGGCGGCGCCTCCTACGACGTGCTGGTCTACTGCTACGAGCTGGCGGAGTTCTACCTGGGCGTGCCGGAGGCGGTGGAAAACGTGACCGTCTGCTGGGCCGACACCGGCGTGGATGAGACGGAGACCATCACCCTGCGCTATCCCGGCTGCCTGGTCACCCTCAGCGCCAGCCTGGCCGTCAACCTGGAGGAGCGCGCCGTGCTCGTGGGCACCAGGGGCACGCTGCGCATGCCCAAGCCCCACTTCTCCGGCGCCTACACCCTCACCCTGAACGACGGCACGCAGACCGCCTGGCAGGACGAGGTGACGGAGAACGGCTTTGTCTACGAGGCGGAGGAGGTCGTCCGCTGCGTGCGGGCCGGGCTGCTGGAAAGCCCCGTCGTCCCCCATGCGCTGACCATCCGCTGCGCGAAGATCTTTGACCGCATCAACGCGGCAAAATAATGGAGGCTGTCATGACGGACAAGGTGAAGCTGGCGCTGCTGGCCATGCAGCGGCACAACTGGGAGCAGGGCGTGACCGCCCAGGCCTTCCTGGAGGCCGGGGACGCTGAGACTGCCGTTGCTTTGGCCATCGAGGGCGCCAACCGCCAGCATGCGGACGGCCGCTGCTGCCATCTGGGCGATTCCGATGCAGTGACCGACCCCTGCGCCGTTGGCGAGGCGCTGATCTTCGCCTGCGGGCAGACGGGCGCTCCCGCCCTCTGCGCCGCCAGAGACAGGCTGCTGCACTGGGCGCTCCATGACGCGCCCCGCAGCGACAGCGGCATCGTGTATCATTTTCTCCGCGGACAGCTGATCTGGGTGGATTCCATGTACATGCTGCCTCCCTTCCTGGCCCGGGCCGGGGAATTTGACGAGGCCCTGCGCCAGCTGGACGGCTACTGGCATACGCTGTACACCCCGGAAAACGGGCTGCTTGCCCACCAGTGGAGCGATGCGGAAGGCCGCTTCCTGCGCCGGGAGGCATGGGCCGTGGGCAACGGCTGGGCCATGGCCGGCATGGCGCGGGTGATCACGCTGCTGCCTGCCGCCCATCCGGGCCGGGCACGGCTGATCGAGCGCGTCCGTGCACTGATCCATGCTGCGCTGCCCCACCAGCAGCCCGACGGCGCGTTCCATGACGTGCTGGACGACCCTGCCTCCTTCCGGGAGGTCAACTTCGCCCAGATGCTGGCATATACCATCTATCGCGGCGTGCAGGGCGGCTGGCTGGACAAGGAGCTGCTGCCCGCTGCCGAAAAGGCCCGCGCCGCCGCGCTGGCGGAGGTGGACGCCTACGGGCTTGTCCGAAACGTTTGCGGCGCGCCCTTCTTTGATCGCCCCGGCGTTGCGCCGGAGGGGCAGGCTTTCCACCTCATGATGGAGGCGGCCTGGGCAGCCCTGCATTGCTGAGGCCCTTACGGCTGCGGCGCTGCGGCTGGCGCGTGGTCGTTGGTGACGTCCCCGTTGCCGAAGATGGGGATGGCTTCGCCCAGATAAGTGGGCGGCACCTTCACCATGCACCACAGCCAGTCCTTGACCCGGGCAGCAGCCTCGCGGATATCGAAATAGGTCTGCCGCACATAACTCCGCAAATCGGAGGAAATGCCCACCGCCTCCATCCCAAACGCGCGTGCATTGTGAACGGCGCGGTACAGATGATACCGCTGCGTGACGATGATGATGCGTTCGCACTGGAAGATATGGCGCGCCCGGTGCATGCTCTCATAGGTGGAGAAGCCGGCGTGATCCATGAAGATATCCTCCGAAGGGACGCCCCTGGCCATCGCATAGTCCTTCATGGCGTTGACCTCGTCATAGTCTGCCCGGCCGTGGTCGCCGCTCATGAGCAGCTTGGGCGCAAGGCCTTTCTTGTACGCCGCAATGGCCACGTCCAGCCGGTCCTGCAGCATGTGGCTGGGCTTGCCCGTCCTGCTGACGCCGCAGCCCAGCACCAGAATGCAGTCGCCGGTGAGCCCGTCCGCTTCCTCCAGGGTATACAGGTCGTCCTTTGTGCTGTGGATCATCCAGGCGTTGACGCCGGCAAGGATGGCGGCGGCGGCAAGCCCCAGGACAAGCAGCAGCACCAGGATTCTGACAAGTCGCTTCATTTGTTTTCAGCCTTTCATGACGTTGTTGGGCAGGGAATCGCGGCAGCGGGAGGCGCCGGTATGCCTTGGGCGGCATGTGTGCGCGATGCCGCTGCGCAGCTTGCTTCACAACACATAACGATCCTCGCAGCCCTTTCCATTCACTGCGCGCAAAAAACAAGAAAGCGGAAGCATCCGACAAAATATCGGTTGCTTCCGCTTGTTCATGCTTGCCGGAAATCAGTAGGTGTACACCGTGACCACGCCGCCCATGTTATCCAGATACATGGTGTACTGATCGGTCAGGCGGTTCACATCCACGGAGAAGGTCGCGGCGTCGCCCACCTTCTGGTAGGTCACCTCGTACTTCTTCGCACCGTCCTCGAACACGGCCAGGTGGGGATGCTCCTGCAGGTACTCGATGTACTCCTCCAGGCACAGATCCAGCTTGGTCATGATCTCCGCATTGGCAACGCCCACATAGCGGTAGATATTGAGGTTGGTGCCCACGCCGGTCTTGTAGGTCTTGTCAGACACGCCTTCCATGGGGTAATTCGCCGTGGGGAAGCGGAAGACCAGGCCGTACTTCCAGCTGTTCTCATACAGCCACTTGCCCTGCGCCGTCTCGTAGAAGGCGGCGTTGTTCAGCGCGGCATTGTCCTTCTCGTACAGGTAGAGGCGGAAGGCCAAGCCGGTGTTGTATTCGCTGGTGCCGGGGTAATTGATGGTCCGCTTGGCGCGCTCGATGACCTTCTCATCAGAATAGCTGGGATGGTTGGAGCGCTGACGGTCCACTTCCTTCTGGAAGAGGGCATACTGCTCGTCATAGCTGCGGTAGGTGCAGCCGGCCTCCAGGACGAAATTCTTCAGACCCGCGGCTTCCGCGTCCTTGAGGGCGAGGAGCAGCGCGTCGATGGCCTGGGGGAAGAGCTTGCAGGTCGAATTCTGCCAGAAGCTGTCGATCTCCACGCCGCGCAGATAGCCGCTCACGGAGATCACGGAGGAGTCGTCAAAGTCCTCCGGGCGGGAATGCCACTCGTTCACCAGCAGCAGACCGTTATTCATGATGTCCGCGCGGTTGACGGTGACGACGCCGGGCGCCTCCAGGGGATAGTTGGTCAGGTCTACGATATCCCAGCCCTCTTCGGCTGCTTCCGGCCAGGCGTCGTTGACCTGGTTGGACTGGCTCAGCTTCTCCTTGTACTCGGCGACCTCGGCATAGTAAGCCGCCTGCTTTTCGGAGTTGCGGGCCTGCACGGCCTGCTGCTGCTCCGCCAGGATGCCGGCACGGTACTCAGCGATCATGCTGCCGCCGATAAAGCAGCCGGCCACCAGCAGCGCCATCAGCACCGCCAGGATAATCAGCCCCACCATCGGGTCCTTGCGCTTCTTGTCCAGAGATTTGTTGCTCATATGGTTGACACCTGCTTTCTGCGGGGTTTTTCATACGATTCCCATGCCTTTCCCGCCCTGTTTTGTCCGTTTCTGCACACAAAATAGGTATAGAAAGGCCTATTCAATACCTATATTCGCCGTCCGATCCGTTTTTCCTGCAAAATTGCCCCTTCCCAGAAAAATCTGTATGAAAAAAACACTTCCCGGGCATGATGCTTGCGAAACCCTGATGTGAAAGGAAGGATCGGATCATGCGAAAACCCATTTCCCTGCTGCTTGCCTGCCTGCTGCTGCCCGCTGTGCTGACGGGCTGCCGGGCCGGCGCAGATCAGCACACCGGCACCGCGGAGGGCTACGGCGGCCCGCTGACCGTTGCCGTCACCATGAACGGCACGGATATCACCAAGGTGCAGATCACGCAGCACACAGAGACCGAGGGCGTCGGCACCCGGGCCATCGACGCGCTGCCCGCCGCCATTGAAAAGGCCGACAGCATCGACGTGGACAGCGTCTCCGGCGCAACCGTCACCAGCAACGCCATCAAGGAGGCCGTCAGCAGCGCCATCGGCCTGAGCGGCAGGCTCCAGGACGTGATCCCCATGAATAACGACAACGCCGCTCCGGCAGCGCCCGCCGGCGGTCTGCGCGGCGCAGGCATGGCAGCCACCGGCCGGGTCGGCCCCGGCAAGGACGCAGAGGGTGGCCAGGTATATTCCTTCAACGTGGTATTTGCCGCAGGGGAATTTGACGAGGATGGCGTGATCCGCGCCATGAAGGTGGATCAGCTGGAGGTCGTCACGCCCAACCTGGGCGGCGGCAGCGCCTTCAGCGGCTTCCCGGACAGCGTGGGCGAGGAGGAGGCCTTCCTGCGGGAGGTTTCCGCCTGGACGACCAAGGGCGCGCAGCGGGAGGGCTACCGCCTTGCCAGCGGCACCTGGCGCGAGCAGATGGACGCCTATGAGCAGGCCATGATCGGCAAGACCGTTGACGAGGTGAAGACCCAGTACGCAGGCGGCAACGGCAGCAGCGACGTCGACAGCAGCAATACCGCCGACGCGACCGTCAGCGAAACGGAGGTCACCGACGCCGCCGACGCAGGTGCTGCCCAGCCCGTTCACGATATGGCGAATGTCTCCATGGCCGGCACAGACGCGGTGAGCGGCGCGACCATGTCGCTGCAGAGCGAGTACGGCGATATCCTGCTGGCCATTGAGCGGGCCTGGGAGGATGCACAGAAATCCGGCACGGAGCGCAAGCTGACGGATACCAACACCGTCACCGATGCCGCCGACGGGGAAAGCAGCATGGGCTGAAGCAGCCCGGAGATCCAAAGCAGCAAGGGCGGCCCTCCGCAGGGAGGGGCCGCCCTTCAGCGTATCGACAAAGTGCTTTAGGCACTTTTTCGAGGTTTTGCACTCGCGCACTGGTCACTCGGCCATCACCGGGACAAGCCCGGCGCTGGCTATGCTCGGCAAATGCAAGCATTTGCTCTCCCTAGTCGGCGCGAGCGCCTCCCTCGTGCAACGACAAGTCGTTCTCCCGGCCGTTTGCTCGTGTAAGGAAGCGATTTTGCGAGCAAAATCGCGCGAAAATCGCCGCACAGGGGCTTCGCCCCGTTTAGCCGCCCCGATGGGGCTCGCTGATTTTCGATTTACAGTCTGCCGACAGCGAGCTACATCGACCTTTTTTGACAGTCTGGGGCGGCCCTCCGCAGGGAGAGGCCGCCCTTGTTTTGTCCGGAGCCAGCCCGGAACACATCAGTCGCCGGCAGGAATGACGAGGCGCTTCCTCTCTTCCTTCCGGTCAGTCGGTGAATTGGCACTGCAAAGCCGCTTTGCTCAGAACAGCTGCTTGTTCATGATGGCGGTGATGAGGTTGCCGTTCATGAAGATCGGCGCGAGCTGGCTTTCCTCGATCAGCTCGTTGATCAGCTCCATCGGGAGCATGGTCTGCACCAGGGGGATCAGGGTGAACACGGCCAGGCAGAGCAATATGCCGCGCAGCAGCCCGAAGATGCCGCCGCACAGGCTGTCCAGCTGCTTGAGCACCGGGAAGCGGAACACCGCCCGCAGCAGGTTCAGGCCCAGGGAGATGACGATGTACAGCCCGGCAAAGCACACCAGGAAGCAGATGATGTTGATGCTGGCCTGGAGGATGGTCTGGCTGACGTAATCAGAAACGGTGGAAGCAGCGCCGCCGCTGCCGTAGACCAGGTTCTCCAGGTTGACCTGGAGGATGGCGTCCAGGGGCGCGGGAAGGCGCACGTTCTCCAGCACCTGCTGGATCTCCTCCCGGCCAAGATTCACCACATTGGTCAGGGCCAGCTCCAGATCGCCGATGCGGGAGGAGGCGTCGGTGTAGTGCAGGAGCGTGCGCTGCAGCTCCTGATTGGTCTGGATGGCGGAGGCCAGCTTCGGATAGAGGCTGAAGGAAGCCAGGAAGGAGATCAGCCCGCCGCCCATGGACAGCACGCTGGCGATGAAGCCCCGGTACAGCCCGTAGAGCACCGAGACGGCCACAACGCCGATGATCACATAGTCAACGATGTTCAACAGGGCACCTCCTTGTTATTCCGTGTCGCCCAGATAATAGCGCTTTTCACCCTCGGTCAGGGCGTCCTTGCCGTAATTCCTGATGACCTTGTTCAGCCACTTCTGGCGAGCCTCGGTCAGGATGGGATCATGATCGCCGCCGGGAGCATGGGCCAGATTGATCTGGTCCAGCTCGGCCCGGCGCAGCGCAGGCGCGCAGTAGGGGCAGAACTCCAGCTTGGCATATTCGCCGCTGTCCAGCTCCGCATAGGTGAAGGGCGTGAACACGACATGATCCTTGGCGCTGTCGCAGTGGTCTTCCTTGTGGTAGTAGGTGCCGCCATCCGCATTGTAGTACAGCACCAGATCGTTCTCCGGGTAGGGCACCTGGCGGCCCTGCCAGTCCTCCCAGACCACGAGGCGGCCGATGTCCTTGCGGTTGTCCCAGATCCACTCCATGTTGTAGCCGTCGGCATTGAGCTTGCGCTGCACGCGGATGCAGCCGTGGCTGGCCCGCTGGCCCAGGTAGGGCTCGGTGGTGGAATAGATGCGGGTGTTGCTGTTCGAGCGCTGGACGTAGGGCACCTCATGCAGCAAATCGCCGTCGTTGAACTTCATGCCCATGGGAGCAAACATGTTGTCGCTCCAGAAGCCGCCGGTGGGGCTGCAGTAGACAAATTCGCCGGAGCGGGTCTCGTTGTAGGGCTGGGTCTCGTTGGACAGGCCGGTGGAGACCAGGAGCGTCGTCAGGAGCTTCCCCTCGCCAAAGAGGTAGAGCCGCTGGGTCAGCTTGTCCACAACGATGTGGTACTTCTTGTCGATCTGCTTGGTCTTGAGGTTGCTGGTCTTTACATAGCCCTGGATCAGCATGTTCCAGGCATCCACGGAGTTGTCGTGGAAGGTGGAGGAATAGGTCTCGATCAGCGACCAGCCATTGTCCAGATTTTCAATCACGCGCACCGCCTGGCTGGTGGTGGTGATCACGCCGATCTGACGGCTGTCTGCGTCCGGCTCGGCGTAGATCTTGCGCTGGATGTTGACCGCGTCGTCCTTGACCTTGTAGTAGGTGAAGGGCGCGGTGAGCATGGTCCAGATGGCTTCCTCGTCGGTGATGTCCATGGGGGTGCCCCAATAGGTGCCCTTGTCCTTTTCCGTCAGGGGATAGGGGCTGCCGTAGGAGGGAGTGAAGACGGTGTCGTTCACCGGCAGGGGGACGGGCGTAGCCGTGGCAGCGGGTTCAACCTCTGCCGACGTTGCGTCGTCATGGTCGATATCAATGGGCTGATCCCAGCCCTCAGGCGCCGGGGGCAGCTCCTCGCCGGGCAGGGGCTCTATCGGCGTCAGAAGCACTTCCTCGGGCACGGGGGTCGCTTCGGGCACAGGAGTCTCCTCAGGGATCGTGATGCCGAACTCCTCGGGCCGCAGGCTGATATGTTCCTCATTGGAGGAGAAGCCCGTGGCGTCGGTAAGGGTCAGGGTCAGCGCGGTGGTGCTCTGCGTCATGCCGGAGGCGTCCCAGACGATCCGGTTCATGCCGCCGGAGACCTGCCGGTTTTCCAGCAGGGACCAGACGTTGCCGCTCCACAATCCCACGGAGAGGAGGCCGCTGACACTGGCATAGAAGTCCACCGTCATGGTCTGGCTCTCCGCATCCTTCACAGGGACGATGCTGGTCAGATAGGGGGCCTGATCGCCGACCACCACGGTGCAGGAGGTCTCCTGGCCGTCCATGACCAGCGCCAGCTGATAGACATTTTCCTTGGCCGGAACGCCGGCAGAGGTGCCGTTCCACCAGAGCTGATTCCGGCCGGCAGTCACCGCCAGATCCGTCACCACGGTCATGACGGCATTGCCGCTCATATCCCGCAGGATCAGATCGCAGTCGCCGTCGGCGGGAACGGAGAAGCTCAGCAAAAAGGCCTTGCCCGGACGGACAGCCTCCGCCGGGGTGTCGATGGACAGCGCCGGGCTTTCTGCCGAAACGGATAATACCGGCAGAAACAGCACAGTCAGCAGCAGGCAAAGCAGCTTACGCATCATAGAAAGGGTCACTCCTTCAGAGTCTTTACATCAGGGTCCCGGGCTATGCAGGACCGGATGAAAATCACACACAACAATTAATCTTATCACAAAACAGCGCATTCGTCTACCGTCAGCCAGGCCAGAAGTTCGCAAAGCCGACTCACGCGGACGTCCGCGTCCTGATCGCTGAAGCGGTTCTCCGGATCAAGCAGGATGCTGAGCATCCCGGCCCGGCGGCCTGCCTGGGTATCCAGCGGCCGGTCGCCGATCATGACAGCCGCCTCCGGCCCGAAGCCAAAGCGATCCATCAGGTGCAGCAGCATATCCGGCGCGGGCTTGCGGGGCAGTCCGTCCTCCCTGGTGGCGAAGCCGCTGAAGCGATCCAGCAGCCCGGCCCTGTCCAGCAGCTCACGGCACTGCAGATCCCGGTGGGTGGCGACATAATGGCGGCTGCCGCGGCGGGCAAGCGCCTCCAGCACCTCCGGCACGTCCGCTACAGGCGGCAGCCCAAGGGCCAGCTCGCCCTGCTCATGGCGGCGGAAGGCAGCCTCCAGCGTTTGGGCCGATACGCCGTTTTCCGCCCCAACCACCTCGCAGCAGTGGGTCAGGCAGTTCTTCATCAGCGACAGGGTGTGCTCCGGGGATACGGCAATGCCGAAATCTCCGGCAGCGGCAACAAACGCCCGCACCATCGCCGGATAGGTATCCAGCAGCGTACCGTCAAAGTCCCAGACAAAGTGCTGCACGCCGGAAAAGGCCAGCTGCCGCGCCACCGGAAGATCTGCCGGGCAGAAATCGTACTGCAGCAGCTCCGGCCTTGTGACGAAGCGGACGGCTTCATGCTCGGCGGGCACAGGCAGCGCACCTGTAAAAGCGTCGATAAAGTGGAAGCGGATACCCTGGGCTTCTCCCGTGCAGCGGACGCCGCGCACTTCCACCGGCAGGGAAAGCTCCTCCTGCAGCTCCCGCACGAGGCATTCCTCCGGGGATTCTCCGGCTTCGATCTTGCCGCCGGGAAATTCCCACAGATGGGCATTCCTGCGCCCCTCGCCCCGCCGGCAGATCAGGATGCGGCCGGCTGCGTCAAAGATGACGCCAGCTGATACTTCTAACATACAAACACCCTTTAAGGAAATTCGGAATTCGGAATTCGGAATTCGGAATTTGATTTGTGATACAGAACACAGGGAGAGCTGGATGTTCGTGCATGATCCGTGGTTTTCCGCATGCTTGACGGAAATTGTCGGCAGCGTGAACATGCGGTATATCCAGGGCAAGCACACCCAATTCCGAATTCAGAATTCCGAATTCCGAATTACTTAACAACCAGTCCCAGCAGCTTTGCCAGTTCGGCAGCCTGCAGGGGGGTGACGATCATGCCCCGCAGATCCGGGAGGTTGACCATCAGCCCGTCCAGGGTGCAGGTGGTCATGTCCAGGCCCTTCAGGGGGGTGCGGAAAAAGGTGGCACGGGTCAGGTCGCAGTCGGTAAATGCGGTGTTTTTGATGATGACGCTTTCCAGTGCAGCCTCTGTCAGCTGGCAGCCGGTGAACTGCACACGGTCGGTCTTGGCCTCGGAGAGGTTCAGGTAGTCCGCCTTGCAGCCGTGCAAGGTCACGCTGCGCAGGATGCTTTTGACCAGATCGGCGCCGCTCAAACGGCAGGTATCGAAGGTGACCCGCTGGCACACAGCCGTTTCAAAGGTCGTCCGGCTCAGATCGCAGTGATCGAAAACCACATCCACGAAGCCCGCGCGGGTCAGATCCGCATCGGTGATCCTGCACTTGCGGAACACGCAGGAGCGGAACTCCTTTGCCCGCATGCGCTCATGGGCCATATCCGCCTCATCAAAGAGGCAGCCCTCAAACTCGTCCTCATCCGGCAGCTCATAACACACCGTCAGGTCGTCCGGAACGCGCGGCTCCTCAACCTTCATCATGAAATCTCCCTCCCCCGCAGCGAGCCTGTACAGCCCAGACTCTTAATTCCTAATTCCTAATTCATAATTCCTAATTCCCAATTTACACAGCTGCTTCCATCTGTGCGGCGATCATCTCCACATGCCGGCGGGCCTGATGGGCGGCCTCGGCGGCTTCGGCAGGCGAAACGGGGTCGTCGCCCATGAGGCCGACAAACTGGCTGACCTTCAGGCCCAGCGCCTCCTGCATGGCGGCGTCAGAGCCCTGGGGCGCAACGAGGTAGTAGCACAGCAGGCTGTCCTCCTGGCCCATGCGATGGGCGCGGTCCTCCGCCTGGGAGTGCACCGCCGGAGACCAGTCCAGCTCGCCGAAGACCACGCAGGTGGCCCTTTGCAGGTTCAGGCCGCTGGCAGCGCGCAGGCTGATGCACAGCACATCCGTCTTGCCCTGCATGAAGCGCTCCACTGCGTCCGCCTTCTGGGAGATCGTCTCCCGGCCGGTGATGAAGCCGGGGCGGTAGTGCTTCAGCTCCTGCTTGTAGGTATCCATCACCGCATGATGATGGGCGAAGAGCAGCACCTTCTCCCCGGAATCCAGCAGCGCGCGCACGAACTGGCACACATAGGGCGCCTTGGCGAGCCCGGTAGCCTGGCGGACGTGCTGGGAGATCGATTCCTCCAGCATCGCCCGGGCAGAGGCCGTCAGCGTGCCGTCGGTCTTCCAGCGGATGACGTCGGGCAATACCGGGGCCATCAGCTGGGCGTAAAGCTTGTCGTTCCAGTCCAGCTCCTGCACGGCGCGGCGCTTGGGCGGCAGCTCGCTGAGCACCTCCTGCTTCGTGCGGCGGAGCATCAGCCCCTCCCGGCGCAGGTAGTCGCCCAGCAGCTGGGGCTTGACCACCACGCCGTTGCCGTAGCCGTAGCACCATTCCCGGGAGAAGGATTCCCAGTCGCCCAGGAAGTGATAGTCGAGGATGTTGATGACGTTCCAGATCTCGCCGCCGGTGTTGTAGATGGGCGTGCCGGAGAGACCGATGACCCGTTCGCAGCTTTCGGAGAGGAGCGAGGCGGCGGAGTACTTCTCCGTGCCGGTGTGGCGCAGCTCCTGCACCTCGTCAAAGATGACGGCCCGAAAGTCCAGCGTCGGCAGCACTTCCTTCCACCCCCGCAGGAGCAGATAGTGCATGATGTAAATATCCGCCTCAGGCAGCTCGTAGGGCTTGAGGCCCTTGATGACGTGGATGCGTGGCTTTTCGCCCTGCAAGCGCAGGAAGCGCCCGGCCTCCTCCGTCCAGTTGCGGGTCAGATGGGCGGGCGGGATCACCAGCGCGGGGAAGGAATCCGTAGCCACAAGGTAGCTGAGGGCCTGCACCGTCTTGCCCAGGCCCATCTCGTCTGCCAGCAGACAGCGCTCGTGCTGCATCAGGAAGGCCAGCCCCTCCTGCTGGAAGGGCCGCAGCTCCCCGGTGAAGGCGCCCTCCGGGGGCGTCATGCGCTCGGGCATGCGGGCTGCCAGCGCCTTGCGCACGGCATGCGCCCTTGCGTCGGCGACCGCCTTGTCCCACAGGGCTCGGTCGCGGGGGCTGATCTCCAGCGGGAAGCGCAGCATCAGCCACATCAGATCACCCACCATGCGGCGGTGCGCCGTGAACCGGGCTTCTCCCCGCCTGCTGCCGGCGCTGCCGGGGAAGAGCCGCTTGCACATCTCCGTCACCGACGGATCGCCCTTCACCGTCCAGCACTTGCTGCGCCGGTTATAAGACAGCGTCCCGAAGGTGCGGGCCGGAATGGGCGCCTCCCGGAGATACGCCGGCAGCAGCTCATCCTCCGATTCTTCCGCAGGCTCCTCCAAGAGCAGCTCGTCCAGATAATCCATTTCGTAGTCCATACTCAACTCCAACGAAATCAGCCCCGACACGCCATTCCTAATTCCGAATTCCGAATTCCGAATTAGATTGCAATTCCCCACAGCCGGTTCAGGCAGATGAGCCGCACGGGCTTGCCGTGGATGGCATGGGGCAGGGGGATGGTCTTCTCGGTGACAAGGATCAGCCCGGTAATCTGGGGGCAGGCGGCGTATTTCTGCAGCTGCGCCAGCACGCGGGCCTTTTCGACCTTGCCCCGCTTGATCTCAATGCCCACGCCGCCGCACATCAGGTCGATGCGGCAGCGGGGGGCCAGCGGGACTTCATGCGCCCAGGGGATGCCGGCAGCATCCAGGGCGTCCATCACCAGGCGGTGCAGGTCATATTCCCCCTGCTGCAACGGGGCGCGCAGGGCGCTGATGGCTTCCGTGATCCGTTCCATCTCAGTACCCCGCCATGGCCTGCGTCACCTGCGCCATCGCCATCGCCACCTCGGACTGGCTGGGGCTGGCCTGGCTGATGACGTACTGCAGGTTGGTGATCGCGCTTTGCAGGTTGGAATACTGCACGGAGTAGATATCCATGGTAATCAGCTGATTCTGAGCCTGAGCCAGCAGCATCAGCGCGTCGGGGATGAGGGTGTTCTGCACGGTGGTGCTCTCCTGATAGGAGGTGTGCCACGAGCAGGTACCGTGGGTGCCCTGGACGCTTGCACCGCCCAGGTATTCGATCAGCACATCCTCATATTGAGTGCCGAGGAAAGCATAGAGCGGATGGCCGTAGGGGATGGAGATGACGCCCTTTTCCGCCACGTTGGTGCAGTAGGCCGAGGCAGGCATGCCGCTGTCCAGGCAGATGCGCTGGGTGGTGTGCATCTGGCACTGCACCGTCGGCGCGGTGCCGGCAGCCCAGTAGTCGGTCACGGTGCCGTAGTCCATGGCGTCGCTGCGGCAGGCGCTGGTGGCCAGCTGGCCGCTGACGGCGCAGGTCGTCACCCGGGTCAGCCCGTATGCACCGGGATCGCCGTCCAGGATGTCCTTGTTGGACAGCCCGGCGTGGATCTTCTTCATGTAGGCCTGCCACAGGGGCGCAGCGGCGGAGGAGCCGGTGGTCTTGGAGGACAGGGCCTTGTAATTGTCGTGGCCGATCCAGATGGAGGAGGCGTAATAGCCGGTCATGCCGGAGAAGAACACGCCCTTCTGGTCGGAGTTGGTGCCAGTCTTGCCGGCGACGGTCTGGCCGGAGATCTTTGCACTGGTGCCCGTGCCGGATTTCACCGCGTCCTTGAGCATATCCACCACCAGATATGCGGTGGATTCGGAGAAGACGCGGCGGCGCTCCTGCTGGGCGTGGCCGTCCCAGACGACCTGGCCCTCGCTGTCGGAGATGCCCAGCACGCTGATGGGCTCCTGATACACGCCGCCGTTGGCCAGCACGCCGAAGGCGGCGGTCATCTGCAGGGGCGTGATGCCGCTGGAGCCCAGGCTCAGGCCGAAGGGCGTGGCGTCGATATGATCGTCGTCAATGCCCATGCGGTGCAGGAAGTCCACCGAGCGCTCCACGCCCACCATGGTCATGAGGGTCTGGGCGGCGGCGGTATTGTGGGAATTGACGAGCGCCTTGCGCAGGGTCTGGGGGCCGGCATAATGGCTGCCGCCGTAATTCTGGGGCCAGGAATCCTTGCCCCTGGCGTCCTTCCAGCCGGGAATGGGCAGCGGCATGTTGCTGACCACAGAGGCCGGGGAAGCCCCCAGCTCAATAGCCGGGGCATAGACCGCGATGGGCTTGATGGAGGAGCCGACGGGCATCTTCATGTCCACGGCGCGGTTGAGGGTCTTTTTGACGGTGGGCTCATCCCGGCTGCCCACGATGGCCTTGATCTCGCCCGTGCGGTAGTCGATGACCACCGCGGCGGCCTGGGGCTGGATGGTCTCGGTATAGGTGCCGTCGCCGTTGGAGGAGCGCATCACCTTGTCCGAGGGGTCGCGCAGGGAGGGATATTTCGTCCAGCCGGAGATGGTATCCTGCACGGTCTGCTGGATGCCGGGATCAATGGCCAGCTGCACGCGGTAGCCGCCGGTGCGCAGCTCGTTTTCCATGGCGGCGCGGTTGGCGGAATTGTCCTCCAGCCCGCGCAGCTCCAGGAAGATATCGATCACCTCGGACACGGCATATTCCACATAGTGGGGATACTCGTACATGCCGCTGCCGGTATTGGGGTCTTCCTTCAGCACATTGGCCGTCAGGGGATTGAGGGCCTCCTGATACTGCTCGAAGGTGATGAACTGGCTTTCATACATGCACCGCAGCACATAATCCGTGCGGTTATTGGTGATGGCGGGATAATCCACGCCCTCCTTCTGGCGGGTGTAGTAGTTGCGGCGGGGATTGTAATAGTAGGGGGAGTTGCAGGTGCCGGCGAGGATGGCGCATTCCCGCAGCGTCAGCTCATGCAGCTGCTTGCCGAAATAGCCCTCGGCGGCGGTCTGCACGCCGTAGTAGCTCTCGCCCAGCCAGATGGTGTTCAGATAGCACTCCAGGATCTCGTCCTTGGTATAGGTGGTCTCCAGCTGCAGGGCCAGATACGCCTCCTGGATCTTGCGCTTGTAGCTCTGCTCGGAGGAAAGGAGGGTGTTCTTGATCAGCTGCTGGGTGATGGTGGAGCCGCCCTGGGTGGAGGAGGAGGTCAGGTTTGACACAAACGCACCCACGATGCGCTTGAGATCCACGCCGTCATGGGTATAGAAGCGGGCGTCCTCCACGGCCACAAAGGCCTGCTGCAAATAGGTGGGCATGGCCTCGATGGAGACCATCACGCGGTTTTCGATGCCCTTGTACTCGGTGATCAGATTGCCGTTGGCGTCATAAATAAAGGAAGTCTGGGCCTGCTCGTCCAGCGCGGCGAGGTCCAGGGTCGGGGCGGTCTCCACATAGCCCTTGGCAATGCCCAGCACCGCGCCCACCAGCGCCAGACCGGCCACCAGCGCCAGCACGAAAAGCACACGCACTGCATTGATCAGCACGCTGATGATAAAATTGGGCTGCCGGACGCGGGGCTTGAAAATCGAGTGGGGGTACACCTTTTCTTCCACAGGCAGCTCCGTCTCCTGGGTTTCCTGCTGCCAGCTGTCATCCCGGAAGGCGGGGCCCTCCGGCGTCCAGTCCTGGGAATCGTTCAGCGCGGCCGCATCAAACAGGCGGCGCTTCTTTTTACTCACTGTCATGCCTCCCTTCAGGCATAATGGTATATTCCATCAGAATAATTATAGCACGAAATGACCGGCTCGACAACCACTTCACGGAACCGGCACACCGTTTCCACCTGATATAACGAAGGAGGGGGCCAAATGACTGCAAGATTCCGCAAGCTGCGCTGGCGGACAGCCATTTGCTGTCTGCTGATCTGCCTGGGGCTGATCCTGGCCGGGGTGCTGGCAGCGGAGCGGAATGTGACGCGGGTAGTGCTGTCCCTGGCCCAGGCGCAGGCCCGGGCGCTGGCGGTGCAGGTGCTCAACGAGGCAGCGGCAGAGCTGCTGGCAGCCGAGGGCGTCACCTATGACAGCCTGATGCATGTGACAGCGGCGGAGGACGGGCAGGTACGGCTGATCCAGGCCAACACGCCGGAGATGAACCGCCTGGCGGCCCAGGTGAGCCTGCTGGCCCAGGAGCGGCTGCAGTCAACGCGGGATCAGACGGTGCGCGTGCCGCTGGGCAGCGCGCTGGGGCTGACGCTCTTTGCCGGCGCAGGCCCGAAGATCGAGGTGCGCATCCTCCCGGTGGGGAGCGTGCATGCGGCCTTCCATACGGACTTCCAGACGGCGGGTATCAACCAGACCCGTCATCGGGTCTCCCTGGCGCTCACCGCGCGGGTGCAGCTGGTGATCCCAACAGGGGCGCAGACCGTGGAGGCCGGCACGCAGGTGGCGATGGCGGAATCCATCATCGTGGGCGCAGTGCCGGAGACCTTCACGGACGTGGGGGATGACATGGATATGCTGGATCTGGTGCCGTAAAGGGATGAACGAAGGCCTGCAGCCGCCCCGGCGGAAAAGCGCCTCAGGACGGCTTGAAGCAAGCCTGTCTGACAAAGGCTGTACAAAACCGGCAAAACAGCAAAAGCTGCCTTCCTCCGACCAATAAAGACAGCGCCGATGCCATCGCATCGGCGCTCAGACTGTCAATATGAATCTGCTCAGAAGCCCTCTTTCCTGATGAAATCGACCAGATTTCTGCCATACAGCTCCATGCCCAGGCAATTGGGGTGCAGCTTATCCAGGAAATACTCCGGCAGGTGCGGCACCAGGGTGAAGCCATCCAGCACCGTCACATTGGGATATTTGCCGGCGATCTGCTTCACCTTGTCGCAGAAGCGCTCCAGCACGGCCTCCTGGCCGGGGCAGTCGCCGCGCCACAGGGGGCTGATACAGAGCACCGGCGTATCGCCGTACACCTGCTTCAGGCACTCGTAGTATTCCTCCACCGCGTCCATGGTTTCCGAGCCAAACTGATTGGTGCCCATGGCGATGATGATCTTGTCCGGCCGGTACCCTTCCATCGGCACCATGGTGTTCTTGTCATACACATAGCCGCCGATGCCCTGATTGAGGATATCGTAATTCAGCAGCCGGTTGGCCACACTCACATAGGTATGGGAGGAGCGCAGCGGGCCATAGCCCTGGGTGATGGAATCGCCGATCCACAGCACCTTCTCGCCCTTTGTGGCCGGCGTGAATTCCGCATTGATCTCAAAATCCTTCACCAGCAGGGTCGCGTCGGAGGGCAGGTAGATCACCACCTGCTTTTCCCCTTCAGGCAGGTCAAAGGAAAGCGTGCCTGCATCGCCCATGTCCTTCACATACCTGATCTCAGCAGCCAGCCCGTTCACATACAGCTCCACCGTGTCCTCGGAGCACTTCCAGTTGAACCGGTACGAAAAGGAGAGCTTTGTGGCAGCGGTGGTCATTTCAAAGGTCTTGCAGTTGGAGGCGTCGCACCGCTCATACCAGAAGGTAAAGGGCGAATTTCGGAAATAATCCATCTGGCTGTCGGTATACTGGAACGCCTGCAGATAGCCGTCATCGGTTTCCTTGAAGTGCAGCGCACCGAAATAAATGGATTTCAGCTGTTCATTGGTCAGAAGCATCCGGGAGTCCTCCTTGCATATTTGCCATTAGTATATAAAACTTTCCCTTGAAACGCAATAGCACGCCGCTCATTCCGGCGCGCCGCTTTCGCTCCTCATTGCGCCGTATCGCGGCGGAAAAGGGCCTCATTCCCCCTCCTCACCCCGCTGAAATATCCGAAGCAGAGCGAAAATGTTACGAAAATACTAAATATGGTGGTTTTCGGGGAAAAATGCCGGATTTTCCCCAAAAACAAGTTGCATATTCCAAATATAGGGAGTATACTGAAGCTGTATATGTATGTCCATATGCGTTTGTTTGCGTACCCAAAAATACACAAGCGAAAACATTTCGTATATACAGATTATTTCTCGATTCGGAGGAACGAACGATGAAGCGTAACGGAACTGCGGCCTGGGCAAGGAATGTATTTGTACTGGTGATGGCGCTGATGCTGTGCACCGGTGTGTTTGCCGTATCAGCAGCCGCAGACCCACTGAAGCCACTCGACGTGACCAGCGCCGACGGCAACGTCACGCTGCACAAGCAGGCGGAACGCATCGGCCCGGAGGAGTGGGAGGTCACCGTTAAGGCTACGGTGAAGAAAGTTGAGAAGCCTCCGGAGTTGGAGGTTGCTTTTGTGCTGGATACGACCAGGTCGATGTTGGGCTGCACAAATGAGGAATATCACATAGCAGCAACAACATCAAACGAGTATTATTACAATTGGTTCTTTCATAGTTTGTATGCCGGACATGTACCTGCTTACTGCTATTGTTTGGAAGATCATGAGACGCACTCCGAAGAATGCTGTATTATCACACAATCACACGTAAACAACAATCAGTGTTTTGATTTAGTAGACGGAAAGAAAGTAGCCGTTAATCCAAACAGACTGAGTACAGCGTTGGAAGCCATTGCTATTCTGAACAAGAGTCTTCCAGCGACTACAGTAAAACACTATTTTACTTTTAATGGCGATGCTCCGTTAATTACAGCGGCGTATACGGAAACTGATTTCTTCAAATTATCAAATAAAGATGTTGGTGGTAATGGAACAGGTGTAAAAAAGGGTGTCGAGGCTTTTTTCACTCAAGAAGGGTTTTCGAATAGCGATAAGCAAAAAGTCCTTATTTTAGTCACGGATGGCGCAAGTGATGATGGATACCCCACAGAGTGCTTGAATGCATTTAAAAACAATGAAAACGGCATTGTTTTTACAGTTGGATTCAATCATGATGATAGTGAACTTAAAAAACTGGCAGGCGCCAAGGGCGTGGCAAATAATGATGACTACTATATCCACGCCGATAGCGCAGAAAGCATAAAATTGAATTTTGCCAACATTGGCGAAAAACTCACGTCCATGGTAATTGATCCCATGGGCCCAACGGTTGACTTTGACATCGCTGATGTGACAGGAGACAATTTGTCCTCTGTTGGTAATACGATTTTCTGGAAGCCAACTCCTAACGATCCAATGACCGGAGAAGTGGTAAATTACAAATACTCTGTCATGCTCAATGCTAGTGCAAATCGAGAGGAAGATGTCCATATGGATATTCCTCTGAACAATACGACGCTTTTCCGTTATGGCATCATTGGTACAGAGGAAAATGCCACAACCCAGATGCACGAGCTACCATTCCCCATCCCTCATGCCACCTATGCCTACAGCTCCGTGCAGGTGCATTGGGTCGATGAGAACGAAAATGCGCTGATTGCCCCCACGGAAGTGGAGAGGATCGTCAGCGACTATGTTAATGACGTCGACGACGGCAAGCATGAGGTCTATACCCCTGCGTTCACCACGGACTACGGAACCAAAAATATCAAGCAAAGAATAGATATCCCCGGCAGCGAAGCATATTATATGTACGTCAAGACCACCTATAAAGCCAACGGCGATGAAGCGACGGGCGTGAATCCTGCGAATGCAGTGGCCCATGAAGTGGTGCATCACTATGTCCGGGTGGAGCCCCCCAAGGTCGGCAATCTGGAGCTCGAGAAGGTCATCCCTGACGCCAACAACACCATGGAGGCGGACAGATTCACCTTTGCCGTCAAAGGTCCGGACGGCTTCACGGGCTCTGTTTCCTATACCGTCAACGGGGTCGAGAAGACCGGAACCGTCGACGCGGACGGTGTGCTGACGCTGACCCGCGTGAAGGCGAATGACGTCATTCTGCTGAAGGACGTGCCCGTGGGCGATTATGCCGTCACCGAAACGGCAGAAGCCGGCAATACGCTGTTCTACGACGCTACCTATTCTAATGAAGGAAAAGCAACCGTGGTGCAGGACGAAACGGCGTCGCTGACGGTCACCAACAAGCCCACCGAAACAGTGTTCACGAAGATCTGGGATGACGAAGGAAACCGGTACAGTCTTCGTCCGACCGCTGATGACTTTGTCAAGAAGCTCCTTGTGCTCAGCGGAGAGAGCGGCCTGAAGGCCGGCTGTCAGGCGAGTGATTTCACCGTTGAAGACGAAGCGGTGATCGTCATTCGCACAAATGTGGAGGGCCTGGAAACCAACGCCTGGCATGTGGTCGCCCTGGGTCTGCCCAAGCTGGCGACCGGGTACTCCTACTATCTGGCGGAAATGGACGTCTCGCCCTATGAAGCAAAGGATATCATCCTGACCGCTGATTTCAACTATACCCGGGACAATATGCTGAACAAGAACAGCTTCAATGTCTTTGCGGAAAGCACAGAGAACAAGGTGCTGAACTGCCTGGGCACCACCGTGAGCGCGACGGTCACAAAGTCCTGGAATGACAATTTTGACCAGGACGGTCTGCGCCCCGGCAGCCTGCTGGTGACGCTGAGCAATGGCCAGACGGAGACCCTGAGTGCAGCAAACAACTGGACGGCAACGGTTAATGGGCTGCCGAAGTATAATGAAAACGGACAAGAGATTACCTACACCTGGACGGAAGGCGAGCTGCCCGAAGGCTACGAGCTGACCAATACCAGCGTGAACGGCACCATCACGACGCTGACGAACACCCACACCCCCGAGCTGACCAACGTAACGGTCACGAAGGTGTGGGCGGGCGATGCGGATTATGCATTCTTCACCCGTCCGGAGATCGTGACTGTCAAGCTGCTGGCGAACGGCTTGATCATCAATGAAGTTACAGTCACCCCTGACGAAAACGGCAGTTGGACGTATATCTTCAAAAACTTGCCCAAGTACCAGGATGGCATGGAGATTGATTATACTGTCTCCGAGGATGCTGTTGCCGGCTACACCTTCCAGATTACCGGCGACATGACCGAAGGGTTTACGATCACCAACACGCTGGAAACTGTCGATATTGACGTAACCAAGATCTGGGACGACGAAAACAATCTGGAGGGTTTCCGCCCCGACAGCATTGTTATCAACCTGATCAAGCAGGCGGGTGAAGACGGCGAACCCGAGATTCTCTGCACTGAAGAAGTGACAGGGTCTAAAACCGACATCAGCTGGAGCTTCAGCTGGTCTGGACTGCCCAAGTACGAGGACGGCGAAAAGATCCAGTATACCGTCAACGAAGAACCGTTGTCGGACTATGAGGTCGAGGTGACCGGTGATCAGCAAACCGGCTTTACCATCACCAACAGCCGCACGCCCGAACTGACCAGCGTGACAGTCAAGAAGGTGTGGGATGACGCGGAGGATCAGGACGGCAAGCGTCCCGATCACATCGTCATCCGTCTGCTGGCCAATGGCGAAGAAGCTGCCGTGCAAGAAGTGACCGCAACGGACGAATGGGTCTGGAAATTTGAAAACCTGCCCAAGTTCAAAGACGGTCAGGAAGTCAAATACTCCATCACGGAAGATATTGTGACCGACTATGAGTCCAGCGTGAACGGCTTCGAGGTGACGAACAGCTACACGCCCGAAACTATTGATGTCAGCGGTTCCAAGACATGGGAAGATGAGAACGATCAGGACGGCAAGCGGCCTGATTCGATCAGCATCAGTCTGCTGGCCAACGGCGAGCGGGTCCGTGGCCCGATCCCGGTAACCGCCGCAGATAACTGGAGCTGGATTTTCAAAGAACTGCCCAAGTACAAGGCTGGTGCTGAGATCAAGTACACTGTTGAGGAAAAAACCGTGCCCGGCTACACCACCGTTGTGGAGGGCGTGAACGTGACGAACAGCTACACGCCGGAAGAGACCAGTATAACGGTCACGAAGGTGTGGGACGACGCGGAGGATCAGGACGGCAAGCGCAGCGGCGTTGAAGCGAACATGATCCTGAGCAAGACGGTGAATGGCACGACGACCGACCTCGAACCTTCTGTACCGGTTGGTGTGGATAATGGCTGGAGCCATACCTGGGACAACCTGCCGGTATACGAGGGCGGCGTGAAGGTCGTCTACAGCGTACGTGAAGAACTGGCAAATGCCAACGGCTATACCAGCGACAGCAAGGCAGCCAAGGAAGTGGCCAACGGCGGCAAAGTGACGGTCACCAACAGCTACACACCCGAACTGACCAGCGCAACGGTTAAGAAGACCTGGGACGACGCGTCCAACCAGGACGGCAAGCGTCCTGCAACGCTGACCGTCACCCTGTCCGACGGCAAGGAAGTCGAGCTGAACGAAGCCAACGACTGGACGGCCACGGTTGATAACCTGCCCAAGTACAAAGACGGCCAGGAAATCAAATACACCTGGACGGAAGGCGAGCTGCCCGAAGACTATGAGCTGACCAAGACCGATGTGACCGGCACGATCACGACGCTGACCAACTCCTACACCCCCGAGCTGACCAGTGCCACGGTCACAAAGGTGTGGGATGACAAGGATGACCAGGACGGCAAGCGCAACGGCGTTGAAGCGAACATGATCCTGAGCAAGACGGTGAACGGTGAGATCACTGACATCGAACCTTCTGTAGCGGTTGG
The DNA here is from genome assembly GCA_017397765.1 of Clostridia bacterium. GTDB lineage: Bacteria > Bacillota > Clostridia > Christensenellales > Aristaeellaceae > UBA11524. Next base: position 29,352 of record JAFQIB010000021.1, read on the forward strand.
TGTGGATAATGGCTGGAGCCATACCTGGGACAACCTACCGGTATACGAGGGCGGCGTGAAGGTCGTCTACAGCGTACGTGAAGAACTGGTAAATGCCAACGGCTACACCAGCGACAGCGAGGCAGCCAAGGAAGCGACCAACGACGGCACCGTGAAGGTTACCAACTCCTACACGCCGGAAGTTACCGAAGCAACGGTCAAGAAGGTATGGGACGACGCGTCCAACCAGGACGGCAAGCGTCCTGCAACGCTGACCGTCACCCTGTCCGACGGCAAGGAAGTCGAACTGAACGAAGGCAACAGCTGGACGGCAACTGTCGAGAACCTGCCCAAGTACGAGAACGGCGAACTGATTACCTATAGCTGGACGGAAGACGAAACTGCGCTGCCCGAAGGCTACAAGCTGACTGACACCAGCGTAAGCGGTACTGTCACGACGCTGACCAACAGCTACACACCCGAACTGACCAGCGCAACGGTTAAGAAGACCTGGGACGACGCGTCCAACCAGGACGGCAAGCGTCCTGCAACGCTGACCGTCACCCTGTCCGACGGCAAGGA
>JAFQIB010000141.1 GCA_017397765.1 Clostridia bacterium
CCTGGGGATAACTGGGTGATCTCCACCAAGCGTCCACAGCGACGGGGAGGTTTGGCACCTCGTTGTCGGCTCGTCGCATCCTGGGGCTGAATTCGGTCACAAGGGTTTGGCTGTTCGCCAATTAAAGCGGCACGCGAGCTGGGTTCAGAACGTCTAGAGACAGTTCGGTCCCTATCCATCGTGGGCGTAGGAGTCATGAGAGGAGCTGTTCCTAGTACGAGAGGACCGGAATGGACATACCACTGGTGCAACTGTTGTCGTGCCAACGGCATAGCAGGGAAGCGAAGTATGGACGGGATAAACGCTGAAAGCATCTAAGCGTGAAGCCCACCTCAAGAATAAGACTCCCATCCGCAAGGAGTAAGACCCCTGGAGGACTACCAGGTGATAGGTCAACGCTGGAAGTGTGGTAACACATGCAGGTTGTTGATACTAATCGGTCGAGGGCTTGATTCAAGCGCTTGATAAAACAAACCCGGAAGGCAGAAACGGACGAAAGAAAGTGGAAGCCGGACGAAGAAACAATGAGATCAATTGTAAAGGTCACATATTGAATCCAACTTGTGCAGTTGTCAGGGTCGCAAAAGCAACCCTAGATCCGCGAAGGCTGGACACTGAGAAGTGAAAAGTCAAAACGGGTCGAAGACCCCCCTACCGGTGGTAATGACGGAGAGGTCCCACCTGTTCCCATACCGAACACAGTAGTTAAGCTCTCCAGTGCCGAAAGTACTTGGCTGGACACGGCCCGGGAGGATAGGTCGCTGCCGGTTCCCATTTAAGGAAGCTGAAAGGCTTCCTTTTTTCGTCGTTTGGAGAAAAAGAAAAGACGGCATTCAGCCGTCCATATATCATCACCGTACATATCCGCCGTGGAAGCGACACTCATACACCAGCGCATCCTGGTGGTAAATGGCTTCTGTGCCGCAGAACCAATCCAGATTGCCATCCGCTTCGCAGATATAGGTGTAGTCCCCATTGCGGATGAGCCGCGGCCCGCGATAGGGAATATCCGCCGTGCCATGGCGAAGGGCAAGCTTCAGAAAGTCGCCGCTGAAGAGGTCGGAAAGCGTCCGTCCGCTGTAATTCATGCACCAGAGCGGCTGCGTGTCCTGGCGGACGATCTCCTGTCCGTGGAATTGGCGTCCGCCGAAATAGCTGTCACGTTAGGTCATATCGTCCTCCGCGTAGAAAAACTCGTGGGCACCGGGACGTTCAGCGGATACTTCCGCGGCGTGCCCGGCATAGGTAGCCCGCTTGGCCCGCAGGAGGAAGTCTGCCAGCGGCGCGCGAGATGTGGGCACTGAGGTCAAGATGTCACAGGCATGATCGTTGATCAGGCTGTCGATGGCGATGGCATAGTAACGGCTCAGTGCGATCAGTCCGGGCAGCTCGGGCAGAGCCTGACCATTCTCCCATTTGCCGATGGCTTGGCGGGACACGCCCAATGCCTCGGCCAACGCCTCCTGGGATAACCCTCGTGCGGTACGAAGGGCGACAAGTTTTTCTGCGAGATTCATCACGACACCTCCTGAGGTCAGTATAGCATGGGTGCGCAGGGTTGTCCACCGACGGAAGGCGGCGAATATGCCTATTTCGGTGGCGGATTGCATTTGGCGGCGGAACATGCTATACTGTCCACATGCAGTTCATCTGCCCGTCATATGATCAATACGTGAAAGGTCGTGTCCGCCATGCGTCTCCGCCCCATGACCGCCATCTACATCACCTGCGGCGAAAAGATCCTTCTGTTGTACCGCATCGGCTCCCGGGTGGTGGGCAATTCCTACACCGGCAGCGCCGGGGGACACATCGAGTCGGAGGAGTACCGCGACCCACGTGCCTGCATGCTGCGGGAATTGCAGGAGGAGACCGGCCTCACCGAGGACGCCCTGGATGGCCTCAAGTTGCGCTACATCACCATGCGACGCAAAGACGGCGAAGTCCGCCAGAATTATTACTACTTCGCTGAATTGAAGGACGGTGCAGCCGTCCATGATAGCAATGAGGGCCGCCTGGAATGGCACGATATGAGCGCCCTGGACGACCTGCCGATGCCCGTGACCGCGCGGCATGTGGTGGAGCACTACCTGGCGGTGGGGCGCTACGATGATCAGCTGTACGGCGGCCTGACCACGGCGGAGGGCCCGGTGTTCGCCGCGATGACTGACTTTTAACGGAGGGATATCATGTTTTTCTACGATTGGACTTATCTGCTCATCATTCCCGGATTGATCCTGGGCATCTGGGCGCAGAGCAAGGTGAAGAGCACCTATGCGGAGTACAGCCGCGTGCCGACCCGCCTGGGCCGAAGCGCTGCCACGGTGGTGGATGATCTCCTGCGCCGCAACGGCAACAATAAAGTACGGATCGGCCGCGTCAGCGGTGAGCTGACCGACCATTACAACCCCGGCAACGAGACGCTGAACCTGTCTGACGGCGTATTTGCCAGTAACTCCGTGGCGGCGCTGGGTATCGCAGCCCATGAGGCAGGACACGCCATGCAGAAGCATGACGGCTACGCGCCCCTCAAGCTCCGCACGGCCATCGTGCCTGCGGTGAATATCTGCTCTGGCTTGTCCACGCCGCTGTTCTTCCTGGGTCTTCTTATGTCATGGGAACCGCTGCTGACCCTGGGCATCATCCTCTTTGCGGCATCCACGGTGTTTGCGCTGGTGACGCTGCCGGTGGAGTTCAATGCCTCCAACCGCGCCGTGGCCATGCTGACCGAGGGCGGCTATGTGAACGGCGAGGAGGAGCGGGGCGTGCGCAAGGTGCTGCAGGCCGCCGCGCTGACCTATGTGGCCTCGGCGGTAACGAGCCTGCTGTCCCTGCTGCGACTGGTGATGATCGCCAACCGGCGGAGGGATTGATATCCTGGAATCAGAAAAGGACGCTTCTGATGCATTCGGAAGTGTCCTTTATCGTATCGCTATTTCCCCGCCAGCCGTGCATAGGTCTTGCTGGGGGTATAATCGTAGAACACGCGCTGCACGTCGGGACAGGTGCGGAGGATATCTTCGGTGACGCGTTCCAGCAGGTCGCTGGGCAGGCGCGCTGGCATGCCGCTGCCGCCTTCCACTGCCTGCACCGCGCGCAGGATGATCATCACGCCGCCGCCGGGCAGGGGAGAGAGGGCCAGCGCCGCGAAGTACTGCCAAAGCCTGCGGTGGAGCCCTGCGGCTTCGATCTCCTTGCGGAAGATGGCGTCCGCCTCGCGCAGGATGGCCAGGCGTTCCGCCGTGACGGAGGCCATGATGCGGCTGGCCAGGCCACTGCCGGGGAAGGGCTGGCGGCTGGTCATCGACTGGGGGAGGCCCAGGGATTCGCCCACATGACGGATCTCGTCCTTGAACAGTTCGCGCACGGGCTCGATCACCCGCAAGCCGTCGGGCAGGGCAGCGTTGTCCTCCGGAGAGGGCGTGTCGGCATAGTTGGTGCCGCGTAGCAGCAGCGTCACCCCAGGGATGGCCTTGGCCTCGCGGCGCAGGATGTCCCGCAGGAGGCTTCGGATGATGCGCTCCGTTTCGCCGGGGTCGGTCACGCCCTGGAGGGCCAGCATGAACTCGGCGCGGGCGTCGATCCGGCGGACGTTCAGCCCCAGCTGGAGCTGGTAGGCTTCCATGACCTCCTCGGCCTCGCCCTCGCG
>JAFQIB010000022.1 GCA_017397765.1 Clostridia bacterium
AGCCCACCTCTCAGCGATTAATCTTTGACCCCTGCACCATGCAGTGCTGTGGTCTCATGCGGTATTAGTACAAGTTTCCCTGTGTTATTCCCCACTGAGAGAAAGGTTGCTCACGCGTTACTCACCCGTCCGCCGCTAGAATAAGTCAAAAGCAAGCTTCCAACTTATCCCCGCTCGACTTGCATGTGTTAAGCACGCCGCCAGCGTTCGTCCTGAGCCAGGATCAAACTCTTTCATTTAATCCTGTTTATTACTAACCGGGTTTATCCGGCAAGTATCAACTCATTCGGAATTACTGTCTCTATCTTTGCGTTTCTTTCTTGTCTGTATCGTTTTCAAGGTTCAGTGCCGCGCTTTGCGGTGTTCCGCGCCGTGCGACTTGTTAATCCTATCAGAGTTTCAAAGGAAAGTCAACACTTTTTTTTCTTTTTTCCATCCTTTTTTTCGATCTTTTTGGTTTTCCGAACAGTAATTCAGCCTGTCTCCCGATATGTTCCGAACTTATACTGTACATTTGCTTTGCAAGACTTCCCAAACGTTCGCCTCTTTTGGGAATCATTTGTCCGCTGATTCCCAAAAGAGAATCCTCCGGAACTAGTCCGGAGGATTCTTTGTCGTTTGGGTTACCGGAGTTCAACCAGCTGTGTCTGGAGAACTGACAGCCTGTCCTTCAGGTTGGTCAGCTCCTCAATGGTTGCCGATCCGACCTTGAGCTTTGCGGAATAGCTGTCAATCACGTTATACAAATCCGTAAACACCGACTGCGGCGCCAGCACCTGGCCATACAGAGACTGATTCATACTGCTCAGCACATCCACAGCATTGATATTTGCGCGGATCTTTCCCAGCGCACCGGCTGTATCCGATCCGCCGGAGCGGGACAGCAGATCTGCCTGGCTGACCGCTTCACCGCATTCCGCAATTGCCCGGGCCGCGATCAGATCCTTCGTTTCTCCGCGGAACACAATCGCCTGTCCGCCGGCAATTCCAATGCCCAGCAGCGCAACTGCCAGCAAAATGAGCAGGATGTTCTTGATCCTGTCTGCTTTGGAATGTTCCACCGCCCGTGCCGCGCCATTGCGGCTATGGGTATAGCGGTTTTCCCATCGTTCCATAAAATAACCTCCATAATCGGCCCGCATTCCCACCTTTCGGTGAAATGAATGCCGGCTGAATTCCATTACCGCCATTATCTTACCACATTTCTCTGTTTGCGTAAAGGCGAACACTCAAATCCTTCTGATTATTGACAGAACTGTATAAACCTTTCAGGCCGCGGGCATGCTCTTTTTAGACAATCTGACGCGAACTGGAGGCATCCCCCATGATCAGACGCCTGCTGACTTTCCTTGTCTGTGCCATTCTGACCCTGCCCGCGCTGCAGCATAGCGAAGGGCAGAGCCGGCAGTTGAAATTCTCCGCCCATGCCCCCGTCAAAGAGACGCGGCTCTGGTGCGGATTGATCGATCCCGAACTGTCCCGATGGCTTGCCCGTATTCCGATGGAGGGAAAGACCCCGCTGTTCTGGCAATGGGACTGGTCCTGGCATGGCTTCCTGACTTCCCTTTTCTCCTCTACCCAAATGACGGAGGAACATACCGATGCGCCAATCGTATAAAAAAGCTTTCCGTTCAACTCTGGCTGTCCTGACGGCATGTCTGCTGATGCTCTTTGCCACAGCGGATGCCGCCGTGCTGACCCAGGGCAGCCGCGGAGAGCGGGTCGCCCTGGTGCAGCAGCGGCTGAAGGAGTGGGGGTACTACAGCGGAAACGTGGACGGCGTCTTTGGCAGAAACACCTATCAGGCTGTCCTGCGGTTTCAGCGGAACAACGGATTGACAGCAGACGGCCAGATCGGCAAGAAAACAGCCGCGGCCATGGGCATCCCCCTCACCGGAACGCTGTCTGCATCGCTGCACCGGGAATCCGAGCTTTCCCTTTTGGCCCGGCTGGTCAGCGGCGAAGCCCGGGGCGAGCCGTACATCGGACAGGTCGCTGTAGCAGCCGTTGTGCTCAACCGGGTACGCAGCGATGATTTTCCGGATACTATATCCGGCGTGATCTTCCAGCCGGGCGCCTTTGACGCCGTCTGGGACGGTCAGTTCGATATGACGCCCACCGATTCCGCCTGGCGGGCAGCCCGTGACGCCATGAACGGCTGGGACCCCTCCGGCGGCTGCACCTACTATTATAATCCCGCCACCGCCACAAGCGAATGGATCTGGACCCGGCAGGTGCAGCTGACCATTGGACGGCACGCCTTTGCCATCTGAGGTGACGCATGCAAAAAGCTTTCCTATATATTGGACTGGGGACGCTGTCCCTGCTCCTGCTGATCTCCCTGAACAGCAACCAGCGTCGGCATGCCGCAGCAGAGCTGGCGCTGACGGAAGCCACACGGGCTGCCGTCGCAGAAGCTGCGAGCGAGTTGGATGCGCTGATCGTGCAGCTGGACAAGCTGATGGTCACAACCTCCGCCCGGCAGATGGCTTCGCTGGCCTCCGGCATCGCCTTGCATACGGAGCGGGTGCAGCTGGCCCTGGCTGAATTGCCTGACGTCCAGGGACAGCAGGCCGCTGTGATGGCCTTTCTTTCATCCCTCTCAACGCAGGCACAAAGCCTCCTGACCGAGCTGGCAGCCGGAGAAGGCCTGTCCTCCGCGCAGCGCACATCGCTGACCGGGATGCAAAGCGGGCTTCACCTGCTGCAGGCAGAACTGACGCTGGCCCGGCAGGACGCCCTGGCCGGGATGGAGCTCACCGCTGCCATGCCGCCTTCGGAGCTGGATGCGCTGCCTTCCGCCCTGGAAATCGCAGAATACAAAGCCCTGCCCTCCCGGGAAGTCGGCAGCGGAGAAGCCATGCAGATCGCCAAGGATTTTGTCGGGCCGGAACAAGTTCTCTCCGTCGCACATGCACCCGATACAGCCGGCGCGCTGCCAGCTTACGGCATCACCGTGCAGACCCCGGACGTTCAGCTGAATCTGGAAATCACCCGGCAGGGCGGAAAGGTGCTGCTCATGGTGCCTGAGAGCGCTTCCTTCGCCATGCGGCAGACGCCTCAGGCCTGCAGCCAGGCCGCCCTGGAATTTCTCCGCAGCCGAGGCTTTGCCCAGATGGAGATCCCCTATTATCAGGTGTATGACGGGCTGTGCGTATTGACCTGCGTCGGTGTACAAAACGGCGTGCTGATCTGGCCGGATCGGGTGCTGGTGCAGGTTCGCATGGATACAGGGGAGGTCGTGGGCATCGAAGCCCGCAGCTATTGGAAGAACCATCTGCCACGGAAGCTCCAAAGACCGCTGCTGACGCAGGAGGAAGCCCAGGCCAGCCTGTCTCCCCAGGCTGCGGTAGACGACGCCCGCCTGTGTCTGCTCCCCGCCGGCGGCCAGGAACGGCTATGCTGGCAGTTCACACTGCATTTTGGCGACGATCAGTACATCAGCTACATTGACGCGATCACGGGCAGCGAGCTGCTGCTGGAAAAGATCATGCAGCTGGAGATGGGGCAGATGGCCGCATAAGGAGGGCTTATGATCTATGTTCAGATGAAGAACCGGGTCAAGCTGGAGATGGGGCAGGCGCTGCAGCTTGGTCAGGCCGCGCAGCTGATCGGCCCGGAAGCAGCGGCAAAGCTTCCCCTGCCCTGCCCCGACCGGCAGGGAATCTGGAAGCTGACCGCCCTGCAGGTGGCCCAGGCACTTCGTGCGTACTGGCCCGAAGAGGCCGTGACCTTTTTGGGCAGCGACGTCTGCTATATTCACCGGGTCAAAGCGCTGCACCGGGATCTGACGCGCCCGCTCCGCACAGCTGCCGCCTTTCTCATCCTGCTGCTGGGCGGCGCACTGGGGCTTTGCTGGTTTCACGCAGACGTGGATATGCCCCGGGCACAGCTGGCGGTATATGAAGCGCTGACCGGAAAGACGCCCGCCGATCCCCGGCTGATCACCTGGCCCTATGCCGCCGGCGTGGCGCTGGGCGTGGCGGTCTTCTATGCCCTGCCATCCCGGAAGGCCACAACGCCCCTGGAGGTCAAGCTGACCGAATATCAGGAGGATATGGAAAAGACGGAGGGCCGGGACATTGACTGACCTGCTGATCCTCCTGGCCGGGCTGCTGGGCGGCGCAGCCACCGCGGTGGCAGCCAGCTGCGTATGGGGGGTGCTGCTGATCCCTGCCCGGCTCCAGGACAGGCTGCAGGCCGCTTCGCCCCGGCTGCTGACCTGGGCAATCTGCCTGGGGCTGATGCTGTCCGCCGGGCATGACATGCTGGGGCTCACGATCCGGCTGCCCGACGCCTTCGGCGCATTCGGGCTCATGCTGGGCGGGATGTTTGTGGGCATGCTCAGCGCTGCGCTGGAGGAGATCCTGGAGGTCGCTCCGGTGTTGATGCGACGCTTCCGGCTCGGCAACGTCTCCACCGGTATCCGCTTTGTGATGATGCTCGGCAAGGGGGCCGGCGCCGTACTGGCAGCGCTGGTCTTCACGCTATGATAACATGAATATGGAGGGTTCGACCATGCAGCGATATGGAACGACACGCTTTACCCTGATCCGTCAACCCCGGCCGGCCGACCGGGAATCCCGCTTCCGCCTTCCGCAAGACCGCACCATGCAGCGGCCCAGAAAGGAGGCAGCCCATGTTTGACAAAAAAGCAAAGCCCGGCGCAGCCCGGCAGCGCCAGCTGGACCGGTATGCCCAGCTGGTTGACAGACTATCCCCCAGGTCCAGGCTCGGTCAGGGGCTCCTGCGCGCCTTTCTCTGCGGCGGCACGATCTGCGCCATCGGGCAGGTTTTCCTGGAGCTGGGACAGCGATATCTGGACATGACCGTCGCCACCTCCATCACCTTCGGCAGCATGATGATCGTGTTCATGACCGCCGTGCTGACAGGCGTGGGCGTGTTTGACAAGATCGGGCAGTACGGCGGCGCGGGCGCCTTCGTCCCCATCAGCGGCTTTGCCAACGCCATGGTGTCCCCGGCGATGGAATTTCGCCGGGAGGGGCTGGTGCTCGGTCTGGGCGCAAAGCTCTTCACCATCGCCGGACCCGTGCTGGTCTGGGGTATCAGCGCATCCGTGATCGTCGGCATCCTCTACACATTCTTTCCGTGGTAAGGGGGAATCCAGTTGAAACGTATCGGACGTCACACCATATTGCTGCCGAACAGGCCGTGCATTCTGTCCGGTGCTGCCATTGCAGGCAAAAAGGAAGGCGAAGGCCCGCTGGGCAGCAGCTTTGACCAGATCATCGGGGATGACCTGTTCGGCGAGGAAACCTGGGAAAAGGCAGAAAGCCGCTTCCAGTATACCGCCGCAGACCTGGCCATCCGCAAGGCCGGACTGACCCACGAGCAGATCGACGCTGCCCTGGGCGGAGATCTGCTGGATCAGATCATGGCGGCCTCCCTGGCCGTCCGGGAGCTGCACACGCCTTTTATCGGGTTATACGGGGCCTGCTCCACCATGGCGGAAAGTCTTTGCCTGGCTGCCATGCTGGTGGACGGCGGCTATCTGCATAACGCCGTCTGCACTGCCTCCAGCCACTTCTGCACCGCCGAAAGACAATACCGCTTTCCCCTGGAATACGGCAGCCAGCGTCCGCCGACCGCTCAGTGGACGGTCACCGGCGCAGGCTCGGCCGTTGTGTCTTTGCAGGCGCATTCGTCCGCCATCTGCCGCTGCACCCATGTAACCCTTGGGCAGATCGTGGACATGGCCGTCAAGGACGCCAACAACATGGGCGCTGCGATGGCGCCGGCCGCTGCCGACACCCTCCACCGTCACCTGACCGACACCGGCCGCACCCCCACGGACTACGACCTGATCATCACCGGCGATCTGGGCCGGGTGGGGCACGATCTGCTGCTGATGCTCATGCAGGAGCGAGGGATGCCCCTTGATCCGTCCCGCTACATCGACTGCGGACTGGAGTTATTCTCCCCCGAACAGGACGTCCATGCCGGCGGCAGCGGCTGCGGCTGTTCCGCCGTGACGCTGTGCGGTCACATCTTTGAGCAATTCCGCCAGGGCAAGCTGCACCGGGCGCTGTTCATGGCCACCGGCGCACTCCTCTCCCCCACATCCAGCCAGCAGGGCGACACCATTCCCGGCATCGCCCACGCCATTGCATTGGAGGCAGCACCATGATCTCGCTTCTGTTCAATCTGCTCAAGGCCTTTGTCATCGGCGGCAGCATCTGCGCCGTCGGTGAAGCGCTCGTGCTCAAGACCAAGCTGACCCCTGCCCGGATTCTGGTGGGCTACATCCTGCTGGGCGTCCTCCTCAGCGCCGTCGGCCTTTATGGCCCGCTGGTGGAATTTGCCGGCGCAGGCGCAACCATCCCCCTCACCGGCTTTGGGCACGCCCTGACCACCGGTGTGAAGCGGGCGGTGCAGGAGATTGGATTGCTCGGCGCATTCACCGGCGGCCTGACCAGCACCGCCGCCGGGATCGCTGCGGCGGTATTCTTCGGCGCGCTGACTGCGCTGCTTTTCAAGCCCCATCCCAAGGAATGAGCCCAGCTCTATCGCAAAAAAAACGCAAGCCATGTTCTCCTTCAAGGCTTGCGTTTTCACGACATAATAGATTCATTTCCTCCATTCATGGAAGCCGGGCACACCTTCCAGCGCACTTTCAGTCCTTACCTGCGCCTGCGCATCCGATGGTTACTCCGTCATCGATCAGCTGCTGTACTTCCTCCATCGTGGGCGGATTCAGGGGCAGCGGGAAGCGGCTGATAGCCACGCCGGAGCAGGCAGCGGCAAAGCGTACGGTTTCCTCGTCGCTCATGCCATGGAGCAGGGCGTACACACAGCCGGCCTTGTAGGTATCACCGGCGCCCAGGGTGCTGCGCACATCCACCTTGAAAGCAGGCATGTGCTTCATGGGCTGACCCTTGCGGCCGTAGTACATGCCATTTTCACCGGCGGTGATGATCACCAGCCCCTCCGTGTTGGCGGTCAGCAAACCGTACACTTCGTCCAGCGTGTAACCCTTGTAGTCGCCGCCAGTGCATTCATGGGACAGCACATTGATGGCAGCATGCTGATGCAGATAGCTGTCGTGGCGGCAGTCGATGGTCACATAGGGCTTGCCATGCTTCACGCACAGCTCGGCCACCTGCCGGGTTTCATCCCCGAAGTAGGGGTCGATGCCCACCACCTTGCAGTCGATGATGTCCTGCTCCTTGGGGGCATTCCAGCGCTTGATGCCGATCTCATACAGATGCTGGAAGCGTCCCAGCGGCGTGCGGTACGCGCCGGCGATCAGCACATGATCCACCAGGCCTTCCCACTCGGGATCAAAGTACAGGGAGGACAGATCCACGCTCTTGTCTGCGTAGAAGGAGCGGATCAGTTCCGCCGGTTCCTTGCCGATGTGGGTGCCGTCCATCTTCACCTGTACGCCCAGGGAGGAAAGCACCGTGGCAGCCGTGCCGGTCTCGCCGCCGGGCAGGAAGTAGCGCTCGTTGATCTCGCTGTAGGAGTCCGGCTTAGGGAATTCGCCCCGCAGCAGGAAGGAATGGGTGCCCAGCACCTGACCGTGGAGATAGACTTCGTTTTTCATGGAAAAACCTCCTGATAACGTTCATATTTGCACAGGGACGACCCCTGTAACGGACGATGTGCGGACGAGCGCCTCCTGGCACCAGGAATACAGCAGGGCAAAGGCTTCCGCAAGGTCAAAAGCCATACCGGAAGCAAGCAAAGCAGCAGTCTCCAGAACCAGCTTGTCCTTCCCGGAAAGCGTTGCCAGCAATTCCCTCTTCCTGCTGATAAAGCTGCCGGTTTCAAGAAAGTGCAGATTCTGCAGGATGAAGAAAACCTGCTTGTATGTTCCGGGCAGCGCCGCCATATTCATTTCCGGATCGGCATGGACGTAACGATGGCATATTTCGTGGTACAGATTGCCAAGGCTCAGCTTCACAAAGGCGACCACATCACGCCTCGTATATGCCGGAACAAGATCGGCCAGCACGCCGTAATAGTCCTTTGTGCTATGCAGCAGATGGCAGATCTCCAGCGGATTCCAGTGCAGCAATTCGTCTTTGCCGCAGATGAAGCCGCAGGACTTGTTTGCATCCGGCAAAGACATAACTGCCCGGCGGTATGCATCCAGATCGGCAACCGTCATGGCGTCAATGACTGCCATGATGTCGATGTCACTGCATTCGGTTGCCTCTCCACGCAGATAGCTGCCCTGCAGGCCCACATAGACCAGCCTTTCACAGAATGTTTCCTTCAGCAGTGTAAGCAATGCCGAAATGTAAGAATCCGGCTGAAACATGATTTCTCCTTTCGTGCCAAGGCCCCGGCATGGTTATGCGCCGTTGTTTACCTGACGGATATACGCTTCCTTGGGCATCATGGGTGTTTCCAGAGCGGCAATCGTTTCTGCGGAAAGAGTAAGAGAGGCGGCATATTCCTCTCCCGCTTTTTCAAACCGTTCCAGCAGCGGATCGGCCACAATGGCCGCTTCGGGTACGTTCAGCATAGGGGTTTCCGGCACACAAACCATATCCGGCCCGCCGAAGCAGACTTCGCACATCTTCCGCAGCCCGTCAAAATTTCCGTCCCAGTCCGGGAAACCGCAGCCGCAGATGACCAGCGTGTGCATCTTTGAAAAATCCGCCAGTGCTTCATGCCGCACGGTGCCGTCATCCTGCTGCACCATATTCATTTTGACCAGGGGAATCGTGCGATCCAGCACGGCCTTGAGATGCGACGGCATGCCATAACAATACAGGGGGAAGCTCCAGATGATGAGGTCAGCATGGCGGTACAGGTCCAGGATCTCATTCTGATCATCTTCAATGACACAATGGCCGTCCAGCTTCTGCCAGCAGCCAAAGCAGCCGCGGCAGGGCGCAATTTCCTTTTCAATCACATGGATGATATTGACTTCATGCGCCTGGGTCTTGTTCAAGCCCTTCAGAAAAGCATCTGTCAGGCGGAAGGTGTCGCTTTTTTTCTTGGGACTTCCGTTCAATACAAGAACTTTCATGAGCATTCTCCTTTTTGCTGACACCGGATGTATGCTTGCTGGCTGACCCAATCCGTCTCATTCAGAAGGCTGAAATCCAGCACGGATACCTCCCCGCAGATGTTCTCTGTATATCCCCAGGTAAACCCGGCCAAATAGCGCAACCGATACCCATTGATCCGGGACGGGATATCCACCAGGTAGGTATACGCCCGCCAGATCAGCTTCTCGCTGCCGCGGAGATTGCGGCAGGGCGCATCGAAGAGTTCGGGCGGATACCCATACGCGAAATACGGCAGGCCATGTGCCATGATCTCTTCCGGCACATCCAGTTCATAGCGGACATTTGCCGGCGACAGATCGCCAGTGTGACTGAACTCCTCCCGCCGGATGATCTGGATCCAGCCGCAATAGCGCTCATATCCCTGCAAACTCAGCTCCTTGAAATAAGCATGGATCATGGGATAACCTTTGCATGCATCAGGTGCAAAGGGCAGATTCAGAATGTGAAACCCAGCTTCATGAGCATCCGATATTTCGCTGTAATCAACGCTTATGGACTGCTCTTTGCCATGGAAAACAAAGGGGATCATATACTTCATCAGGCATTCCCCCATCACTTCACAGCATGAATGGCAATGAAATGCTGCACAAAGGCTTCCATTCGCTCAAAGGCTTCATCATGCCTGTCCGGCTCGCGGTCGCACAGATGGATCAGTGCGGAAATGGGGGGCGTAAAGCTGAAGGCCAGCATGGCCGGGTCGCTCTTCTTCAGCAGCCCCTTTTCCATCATGCCTTCAAACACCTTGGCGTAGATGTTAGCCGTCCCCTCCAGGAAGTGCTTGGTGGCCAGCTTGCACACCCGGGCGTCGTGGAACTGCTCGATGGTCAGCAGCTTTCTTGTCAGGATGATCTGCGGATCATGCACGGTGAAGCGGATCATACCCATCATCATCTGCTGAAACGCCTCCCAGGAATCCGGCGTAGGCGGCAGGTTGTCCATGGAGCCGAACCGCTGGGCATAGTAGGCCTCCATCTTGTCCAGCAGCGCGTTCCAGATATCTTCCTTGCTTTCATAATGCTTGTACAGCGCCGATTTACTCAATTCCAGCCTGGCAGCCAGATCACGGAGATTGGTACCCTTATAGCCATGCTCGGCAAACATCACCAGCGCTTCATCCAGAATGCGGTCTTTCGTTGTTCGTTCCATCGCGTCCTCCTGAAATGATATAGAGGTGACCAAACGGTCACCTTCATTATAGTGACCATTCGGTCACCTGTCAAGCTTCTTCTGCGCTTTTGTCCGTATACTTATCATACCCGCAGTGCATTGCGCCGCCTTTCGCAAAAACAACTTCTGCACAGCCTTTTCCGGTTGCTTTTTTCTTCAAACCGCTGTACAATAAGGATGGTATCCTCTTTTCATAATTCATTTTCATTTTTTCATCCCATGAGGAGGCAGCCATGCAGAATTACATTCTGATGACCGACAGCGACAGCGATCTGCCCTATGCGCTGAAGGTCGAATACGACATTCCCGTGGTGTACATGCCCTACACGCTGGACGGCAAGGAGTACTTTGACGATCTGGGCCAGACCCTTGACCACAAGTCCTTCTTTGACAAGATGCGTCAGGGCGCTCACCCCACTACCTCTGCACTGAATGAAACGGTGTATGAGGAGTACTTCGAGCCCATCCTGCAGGAAGGTAAGGATATTCTGTTCCTGGCCTTCTCCAGCCAGCTGTCCGCGACGATCAACGCCATCCGGGCCGCCCGAGAGACGTTGCTGGAGAAGTATCCGGAGCGCAAGTTCATCCTGGTGGACACCCTGTCCATCTCCGGCCCTCAGACCCTGCTGGTGCTCAAAGCACATGAGATGTACCGTGCAGGCGAATCCATGGAAGCCGTCGCCCAATGGGTGGAGGACAACAAGCTCCGCGCCCAGGCCTTCTTCACCGTGGACGACCTGAAGTATCTCCAGCGCGGCGGACGCGTCTCCCCTGCTGCAGCCGCCATCGGCTCCCTGCTGGATCTCAAGCCCATCCTCACCGAGACCCGGGAGGGCAAGCTGGCCGCTGCCGCCAAGGTGCGCGGCCGCAAGAAGGCCATCGGCTACATCGTGGACAAGGCCGTGGAAAGCATCGAGGATCAGAAGGAATCCATCGGCCTGGTGCTTCATGCCGACGCGCCCGCCGATGCGGAAAAGCTGGCCGCCATGCTGCTGGAAAAGCTGCCTGAGCTTTCCCTGCGCATTGAGCATGTCGGCCCGGTCATCGGCGCGCACGCCGGCCCCGGTACCGTGGCATTCTGCTTCATCGGCAAGGAACGCACCATGTAAAAAGAGATACGCAAAAGCTCCTGTCCGTTCGGACAGGAGCTTTTGCATTACAGCTTGATGGGGATTGTCATGAAGCTCGCGGCACAGACGCCGATCGTACCTGCCGTGAAGTCGATCCATGCAGACCAGCCCAGCAGCTGCATCGCGGAGGACAGCACCGTCATCAGCAGCGCAAATATGCCGAAAATGCGGAAATGCCTCCAGGCAAACGTCTTCCTGCGCTCAGCGCCCACTGCCACAGCATCCTCAAATGTGGTGCCGTTATACCAGTAGATCTGCTCCGTCTTCCATACATGAAAGCTCAGTCCTGCCAGATACCATGCTGTCGTCAGCATGGTCAGCCGCATGCCCAGGTTCGCATACATGCCTGGAAGAAAAGCAATGCCGATCAGCAGCGCCACGTAGATCACCAGCGAAACCACAAAACCGGTATAGCTTTTCTTTCCCATGCGTCTTCACCTCAATTCATCCGCATACCAGGCGCACACCTCGCGGATGCGCCACAATTCGCTCTCCCGGGAGACCTCGCGCCACATCGTCTGATAGCGGCGGAACCACTTCTCCAGCCGGCTTGCCAGCATTGGCTCCTTCTTCCCCGCCGATACGGCATGACCGACATGGTTCCACAGCCGGACACCCTCGGCAGCAGTGAGCCAGTTGGCGATCATGGCGCGATGGGGCGCATCCATGTGCAGGCAGCACACCTGCAGCCCGGCGACTGCCCGGTCGATCGCATCATCCGCCTCACGAAGCGCAACCTCCGTCAGATGCGCCATGGGCGAAGATTCCCGCACCTCATCCAGGCGACTGCGGGCCCACTCCATGTGCTGCACGATGTGCCACCACCGGTAGAGCTGCTGCTCCGAAAGCGCCGCCACTTGCCCCAGCGCCTTGCCGCTGCGGTCGCTGTACATCAGCACGGACAGCGCTTCCCACAGCTGCGCCGGCACAGGCAGCTCGCCCCAAGAGGCGCATGCACCCGCCGCCAGGCCCGGCAGGGAGAAGCGTGGATCATTCACATGGCCGTAATCGCCCCAGTCGGTATTCAGGAAGCCAACTGCCCCGTACCTCCGGCCATATTCGGCCATGCGGCGGATGTTCTCATGGCTGTCGCCCATGCGGGGAATGATCTGATTCCAGCCGCACACGCCCGGACACTGATACTGCTTTGCACCGGCCTGCGCCAGGATGCGGGTAGGGTCTTCCTGCTCCTGGGCGCTGTAGCCCCAGTTGAGGCAGATGGTGCCCTCGGGCAGTTCCCGGAGCGCCTCCGGGAAGCGAAGTACAATGTCACCCCAGAACATGGGGGTTCGGCCGGTTGCCGCCACATGGGCGCAGAGCTTCTTCACAAAGGGCATGTAAAGCTCCTGCTCCGTCTTGCCCCGGTTGCGTCCCTTGCCCAGGTCGAAGGTCTCGTCTGCGCAGACGTTGAACAGATTGGTACGGAAAAGCGCCATGTACTCGTCCAGCATGGACGCGATCAGCGCAAAGGAGGCCGGATTGCAGGGATCGATCGTCAGGTGCGCCATGCGGTTGGGCATGGTGGAGGGCATTTTTTCGCAGCCCTCGGTTTCGCACAGATGCGCATAGGATTTGGTCCGGAGCAGCTCCAGCAGGTGTCCGAAGGAGGACATGGACGGCACCAGCTCCACGCCCCGGGCAGCGCAGTATGCATCCAGCTCCATGATCTCCTCTGCCGTCAGCGGGTCCACCGCCGTTGCCCACAGCTCAGTCAGCTCCCGGTAGAGATAGGTATGCTCCACATACAGCTGCAGCTGGTTGAGCTTGTAGAAGCAGGCTTCGTCCGCCAGGCGCTTGAGCCACGCCATCGTGCCGATGCGACCGCGGGTCTGGTCATGATAAAAGCCGCGCACGGGATAATCCGGCGCATCGTCAATGGTCAGCGCAGGGAGCGTCCAGCCGCACTGGCGGATCATCTGCCGCAGCGTCTGCACACCGTGCAGCAGCCCGGCTTCGTCATACCCGGCAAGCCGCACGCCCTCCGTCGAGACGCTCAGCGCATAGCCCTGGGCTGGCCCGTCTGCCTCCACCGTCAGGAAAATATCCCCTGCGCAGGCTTTCCCGGCACGGATCTCCACCGTCAGCCCGCAGGCCTCCCGGATTTCCGTCTGCAGCTGCTTGGCACCGGTGCGGGCAAGCAGACCGCAGCTTTTCTTCACAACAATGCACAGCTCCTGTGCAAGCGAAAATACGCCCTCCTCCCACTGAAGACGGCGCGGAACAGGCAGCAGATGCAGCATCACAGCAGCTCCTTTGCGTTTCTTATTCAGCAGTCTTTTCGGGCTCGTATCGCTCCAGCTGAATGCCCGCTTCGGCAAACAGCTCCAGGGTGAAATCATCCGGATAACCGGCCTGATACATCACCCGCTTGATGCCGGCGTTGATGATCATCCGGGCACAGACACTGCAGGGCTGATGGGTACAGTAGAGGGTCGCGCCGTCGATGGACACGCCCAGCTTGGCGGCCTGGATGATAGCATTCTGCTCGGCGTGGATAGCATAGCAGACCTCCGCGCGGGTGCCGGAGGCAATGCCCAACTTGCGACGGAGGCACTCGCCGCGCTCCTTGCAGGTCTTGAGGCCCGCAGGCGCGCCGTTGTAGCCGGTGGTCATGATGCGCTTGTCCTTCACGATCACCGCACCGATAGCCCGGCCGGGGGTGTTGCAGCTGGACCAGGTGGCGATCACATGCGCCATCTCCATAAAACGAACATCCCATTTGTTCATCGTTCTCATGCTCCTTTATCGGATGCCCTGCCAGAGGGCTTCCTGTTCTTCGGTGAATATGTCACGGGTCATGGCGTCTTCCTTGGGAAGGATCAGCTCCCACAGGACAGAAACGTCGTAGTCCTTCGTATGATCCCGGACGACGACATGCAGCATATCGCCGTGGATGATGCTGGTATAGGTCTGCCCGTCAAACACGTCCTCCGACCATTCGTCGCTGACTGCGCTGCGGATAAGCCGCAGATCCGTCCCCTCCCAGCGATAGAGATTCCAGACATGCAGGAGGCCTGCGTTGCCGTTGCTGGCCCGGGCGCCGATCAGGCCATATTCCGGGTAGGTCTCATAATTGACCAGCCCCGCATCATCCCCGTATTGATGCACATACACATAGGCTTGCTTCGCAGCATCGTAAACAAAGAATTTGTACCAGCCGTTGCTTGCGCCGGAGAAGGTCAGGATGACGATATCGTCCAGGCCGTCGAAATTCACGTCCTCCAAGGTGATATAGGGATGCTCCAGATCAGCGGTGAAATATATTGCCTGGCCGTTGGGCGCCGTATACTGATGGATGTACCCCTCGCCCGTCGCATCGGACAGGATGGTCGTGCGCTGGGTTTCCGCTGTCTCCCCAATCGGAGAAATCAAGCTGGTCATGATATAGCCCGTCACGCCCTCGCATGCCACATGACTCCAGCCCTCCGCCGTTTCTCCCAGCAGCCGCACCGCCGTGCCGTTCTCCGGACGCAGCGCCACCATGCCGTCCAGCCGGGGCGACATGCGCAGGTTGACCCAGGTGCTGGAGGGATTGTCCACGACATACCAGGGCGCGCAGGATACCGGCTCCTCCCGGGTCAGATACTCCGTCATGACATAGCCCGACTCGTCGCCGATCATGACCCAGGCCCAGTCTCCCGCGTTGTCGATCAGGATGACGCCCGTACCGGTAAAATAGAGCCCCTTTGAATCTGCCTGGGCAGAGGGCGCAGCCCGCAGATGGACGCGATCCGCATTGCCGCCGTCGATGTATCGCACGCCGGTCTCCGCCACCGCAGCAGGGAGCAGCAGCAGCGCAGCCAGCAGCATTTCAAACAGTCGCTTCATATTCATACCCCTCAGTCCAGCTTGCCTGACCCACCTGACGGAACGCCATTTCCCCGTTTGCCGCAGGTATTTCTTTTTTCATTATACTTCAGCTGCCCGGTGCTGTCAACGGCCCTGCGCGCATATCCTCCCTTGAACCAAGGAGGTGGCGCCATGGCTTCCCTGAAAAAGCAGGCCCTTGTTCTGACCCTTGCCAACGCCTACACCCGGGCTTTGGGCTTTGTGCTGCGGCTGGTTTCTGCCCGCCTGATGGGTGCAGAGGCCGTGGGCGTGATGGAGATGTCCTCCTCCGGCGTGATGCTGGCCATTACACCAGTCACCGCAGGGATTCCCACCGCCATGAGCCGTCTGACCGCCCGCAGAGGAGCAGATGAGGGCGCGGTGCTGCAGGCCGGCTTATCGCTGGTGAAGCGCCTGTCCCTGTGGCTCATCCCGCTGATGCTGCTGGCAAGCCCCGGCATGGCCTGGGTCCTGGGGGACTTCAGAACCCTCCCGGCCATGTGGGTGTGCCTTCCCTGCATCCCACTGCTGGGACTGTGCGCAGTATACAGCGGCTGGTTCTACGGGCGGGACGATGCAGCAACCCCCGCCTTCAATGAATGCATTGAGCAGACCGTGCGCTGCGCCCTGGCATTGGCGCTGCTGCTGACGCTGTCCAGTCGGAGCATTGCCCTGACCGCAGCGCTGCCGGGCGTGGCAGAGGTTGCGGCAGGTGCGGCAGTTTGGCTGCTTTTCAGAAAAAAAACGCCGCGTCTGCGCCGTCAGTCGCCCGACGCCGGCATCCGCCATGAGATCGTCCGTCTGACAGCCCCTACCACCGGCGCACGGCTGTGCCAGACCGCCCTGCGCAGCCTCAACGCCGTGCTGCTGCCCGTCTGTCTGCGCCGCTCCGGGCTGAGCCAGGCCGCCGCCACCGCCCAGTTCGGGCTGCTCAACGGCATGGCCATGCCGCTGCTGATGCTCCCCGGCATCGTCACCGGGGCGATCTGCATGGTTGCAACGCCGGCTGTCTCCCGGCAGGAGGGGCGGCACGCTGCGCTGAAGCGTACCATGCGTCAGCTGCTGCTGAGCGCCTGGGGCGTGGGCAGTATCACCGCCGCGGGACTTTTCTTCGGCGCAGACATTCTCAGCCGTCACATTTTCCGCGAGCCCGCCCTTGCACCGCTGCTGCGTCTGCTGGCGCCCGCCGCACTGCTGATGGCGATCCAACAGGTACAGTTCGGCCTGATCACCGGGCTGGGCATTCAGAACAAAGCGCTGACCGGCACCGTCCTGGCCTCCTTCCTCTCCCTGGGCGTGACTGCCGTGCTTTGCCCGATGCCGCAGCTGCGCTTATACGGGGCGGCCCTGGCCACGCTGGCCGGATCCCTGCTCCGGGTCCTCTGGAACGCCCTGCTGCTCCGCCATGCCCGGCAGGCAGGATCGCAGATCGTCCTCTGCGATGCCGTTTCGCTGTAACAGCGCACAGCAGACCGTCGGCCGTTTCTTTTTTGAAAAAAGTTGAATTTGGGGGTTGACTTTTCCAATGACATGGTGTATTATATCTCTTGTCGCCGCGTGATACCGGCTGATACGAATGACGCGGGGTAGAGCAGTTTGGTAGCTCGTCGGGCTCATAACCCGGAGGTCGCAGGTTCAAGTCCTGCCCCCGCAACCATTTGGCTCAATAGCTCAGCTGGCCAGAGCGTCCGGTTCATACCCGGCAGGTCATAGGTTC
>JAFQIB010000023.1 GCA_017397765.1 Clostridia bacterium
CACCGGGGCAAGCCCGGCGCTGGCTACGCTCGGCAAATGCAAGCATTTGCTCTCGCTAGTCGGCGCAAGCGCCTCCCTCATGCAAGCAGCTCTCCCGGCCGTTTGCTCGTGTAAGGAAGCGATTTTGCGAGCAAAATCGCGTGAAAATCGCCGCACAGGGGCTTCGCCCCGTTTCACCGCCCCGATGAGGCTCGCCGATTTTCGATTTACAGTCTGCCGACAGCGAGCTACAACGACCTTTTTTGACAGTCTGAGCTTCCCTTCGGGGGAGCTTTTTGTCTGAAAAACAGCCGTTCTTTGGGGCGGAAAAACATCTGTTACCGGGAGCGGAGACCTTGCAATCCCTATCGAAAACTGGTACAATAGATATGATATGATTATTTGAAGGAGCTATGTACAAGATGACGCTCGTACGCAAAATGCGCAGCCTGTTCGGCGCACAGGATATGACCGTCGGATCACCGATGTCCTGCCTGCTCAAGTTCTCCATTCCCCTGCTGATCGGCAATCTGGCTCAGCAGCTGTATAACACCGTGGATGCGATGGTGATCGGCCAATCCTCCTGGGGCGACCAGGGTCTGGCCGCCGTCGGCCTTGCCGGCCCGATCGTGAATCTCCTGCTGGTGCTGTTCATGGGCATCTCCACCGGCGCATCGGTGCTGTCCGCCCAATATTTCGGCGCAAAGGATCGGCCGACGCTGAACCGCACCGTCGGCGCTTCTCTCTTCCTGATCGTCATTTCCGGCCTGATCATGATGGCTGCCGGCTATTTCCTTTCTCCCCTGCTGATCAATATGACCAATCCGCCCTCCCCGGAGGTCGGCGCAGGCGCGACGGATTATCTGCAGATCTTCTTCCTCGGCATCATCGGCAGCGGCATGTACAATATCATTTCCGGCGTGCTGCGCGGCCTTGGCGACAGCATGATGCCCCTGCTGTTCCTGGTTGTCGCCTGTGTGCTGAACATCATCCTTGACCTTGCCTTCGTCAACCAGATGGGCGTGGCCGGCGTCGCGCTGGCAACGATCATTGCCCAGGGCATCTCCGCCATGCTCTGCCTGTGGCGGCTGTGCCATATCCGCCATATCTGTGACGTGGAAATGCGCCATGTCGTGCATCCGGACAAAGCCCTGATGCTCAAGATCGGTGCCATCGGCCTGCCTGCCGGCATCACCCAGGCCATCTTCTCCATGTCTGCCATCATCGTGCAGAATCTGACCAACCGCCTGGGCGATGCGATGGTCGCCGCCAACACCGCTGTTATGCGTGTGGACGGCTTCGCCATGATGCCCAACTTCACCTTCGGCACTGCCGCCACCACCTACATCGGCCAGAACGTCGGCGCAGGCCGCGGCGATCGGCTCAAGCCCGGCATCAAGGCAATGCTCACCCTGGGCCTGATCTCCTCCACCATCCTGGTTGCCTGCATCCTGCTCTTCGGCCATCAGCTGATCGGCATGTTCACCGATACGGAGCTGACCATGCAGCTGGGCGTGCAGGGCCTGAACACGCTGGCCTTCGGCTATATCTGCTTCAGCGTCAGCCAGGTGCTGCAGGGCTCCATGCGCGGCGCGGGTGAAACGAAGGTGCCCATGTACATCTCCATCCTGACTACCGTTGTGCTGCGCATGCCGCTGGCCTATCTGATGGCCTATCTGACCCGCACCGAGACCTGGCCCAACGGTCAGCCCGCCGCCCTCTTCGTCTCCCTGCTGGTCTCCTGGGTGGTCGCCATGCTGATGTCCATCATCGCCTACCGGATGAAGTGGTGGCGCAGCAAGCTGCCCGGCACCCTCGGCGAAGAATTGTAATCCGATATTTGGCGCATTCCGCGCATCATCAAAGGAGGTTTCTCCATGACTTTGGAACAGGCGATCAACAAACTGAACGAACTGCAGGCTGCTCAGCATGCCTATGGACACGCCATGGGCGTTCTATCCCTGGACGGCGACACCGCCGCCCCCTCCGCTTCCGCCCGCGGCCGCAGCCAGACCATGGGCTATCTGTCCGGCGTTACCTATCAGCTGCTGGTCAATGACGAGGTGAAGGAAGCGCTGGAAACCATCCTGGCCAACAAGGAGGCCGTTACCCCTATCCAGGCCCGTCAGGCAGAGCTGTTCAAAGAGGATTATGACGACAGCGTCCGCATCCCCATGGCGGAATACGTGGAATACTCCACGCTGATCAACCAGTCCAACGCCGTATGGCACGAGGCCAAGGGAAAGAACGATTACGCCGCCTTCGCGCCCTATCTGGAGAAGGTGATCGCCTTCAACCGGAAGTTCGCCGCATACAAGAATGACAAGAAGCCCGCCTACGACGTGCTGCTGGACAACTACGAGAAGGGCGCCTCCACCGCCACGCTGGACCCCTTCTTCTCCCTCCTGCGGGAAAAGCTTTCTCCCGTGATCCTGGCGGTGGCTGACAAGCCCGCCCCCGAGGCCGGCTTCCTCTCCCAGCGCTTCCCCATTGCCGATCAGCGCATCTTCTCTGACCGGCTGATGCAGATGATGGGCATTCCCCGTGACCGCTGCGGCATCGCGGAGACCGAGCATCCCTTCACCACCAATTTCAACAAGTGGGACGTGCGCATCACCACCAATTATTCCGAAAACAATGTGGCGGACAGCATGTACTCCGTCATCCACGAAGGCGGCCACGCGCTGTATGAGCTGGGCACGGCTGACGAGATCCAGTTCACCAGTCTGGCCAGCGGCGCTTCCATGGGCCTGCACGAGAGCCAGAGCCGCTTCTATGAGAATATCATCGGCCGCAGCCTCCCCTTCTGCCGCGCGCTGCTGCCCGTGATGCAGGAAATCTTCCCCGCGCAGATGAAGGGCGTGACCGCAGAGGGCCTTTACGCTGCGGTGAACAAGTCCCAGCCCAGCCTGATCCGCACCCAGGCGGACGAGCTGACCTACGGCATGCATATCGCCATCCGCTATGAGATGGAAAAGCTGATGATCGGCGGCGACGTGAAGGTGGACGAGCTGCCCCAGCTGTGGAACCAGATGTACAAGGAATACCTGGGCGTAACCGTCCCCAACGACCGGGAGGGCATCCTGCAGGATGTGCACTGGTCCGGCGGCATGATCGGCTATTTCCCCTCCTACGCGCTGGGCAGCGCCTACGGCGTGCAGATGCTCGCTGCGATGGAGAAGGAATTTGATCCCTGGGCGGATGTGGAAAAGGGCGATCTGTCCCGCGTCACCGCCTGGCTGGGCGAGAAGATCCACCGCCACGGCAAGATGCTCACGCCGCCCCAGCTGCTGCGCAATGCCATCCATACCGATTTCGATCCCACCTGCTATGTGAATTATCTGACGAAAAAGTTCAGCGATCTGTACCGCCTGTAAGCCTTATCCGCCGGGTTTTTCCGCCCGGCGGGTATTTCCGGTCTATGCAGGTGTGCCGTTCATCAGGAAAGCTTGATCTCCGGCACACCTGTCCGTCAGCCTGTTTTCACACAAGGGCGGTATCATACCACCGTATCAAGCCCAAGGAGCACCTATGAAAGACATCATGATTTTCAGGCGGGTCGAAAAGAAATACCGCCTGACGCCGGAGCAGAAGGATGCGCTGCTGTCCCTGATCAGCCCGCATCTGACGCCGGACGTTCATGGCCGCAATACGATCTGCAGCCTGTACCTGGATACGCCGGATCATCTGATCATCCGCAATTCCATCATCGCCAGAACCTACAAGGAGAAGCTTCGCCTTCGTTCTTATGGTACGCCCGGCATGGAGGATCTTGTTTTCCTGGAGATCAAGAAGAAGTTCAAGGGCGTTGTGTACAAGCGCAGGGAGCGGATGCCCCTGCAGCAGGCGATGGCATATATTGAACAGGGCGTCAAGCCCTGCGACTCCCAGATTATGCGGGAGATCGATTATGCCATGCATTTCTATCATCAGCCCCAGCCGGCCATGCTGATCGCCTACGACCGGGAAGCCTATTTCGACGAAGCCAACCCGAACCTGCGCATCACCTTCGACACCAACATCCGCTACCGGGACAAGGATTGCCATCTGGAGCATGGCAGCGAGGGAACCCGCCTCCTGCCTGAAGACGTGATCCTCATGGAAATCAAGACCGACGGCGCCATGCCCGTCTGGCTGGCCAAGGCGCTCAGCACCTGCAGCATCCGGCCTTCCCGCTTCTCCAAGTATGCCAATGCATATCTGATCAGCGCCGGGCTTTCCCCGGCCTTTGTCCCAGCCCCCGTCAATCAATCCGTCACCAATGTGAGAGGAGAGTTTGTCACTCATGCTTGATCTGTTTGATTCCATCATTACCGGCAACACGATTACTCTGGGCAGCTATCTGCTCTGCCTGCTGGCTTCCTGCGCCTGCGGCATCCTGACTGCGCTGGCAGCCTCCTTCCGCAGCCACTCCAGCAAGAGCTTCCTGACCAGCCTGGTGCTGCTGCCGATGATCGTCTGCACCGTCATTGCCATGGTCAACGGCAATATCGGCACCGGCGTGGCCGTCATGGGTGCATTCTCCCTGATCCGCTTCCGCTCCGTGCCCGGCAAGGCCCGGGACATCGTGGTCATCTTCCTGGCCATGACCGCCGGTCTGGCCTGTGCAGGCGGCTATGTGGGCATTGCGCTGGTGTTTACGGTGATCGTGGGTCTGGGCATTATTCTCACCACGCTCATCCCCATGGGCAACGAGCGCTGTATGGATCTGCACATCACCATCCCCGAAAGCCTGCGCTACACCAATGAGTTTGACGAGGTGTTCCAGAAGTACCTCAAGTCCCATCGTCTGACCCGCGCCCGCACCACCAATATGGGCAGCCTGTACAAGCTGGATTATCGGGTGGAGATGAAGGACGCCAAGCAGTCCCAGGATTTCATTGACGAGCTGCGCTGCCGCAACGGCAATCTGGAGATCTCTCTGTGCGATATCCTGAGCGCGGAAGAACTGTAAGCAAAGAGGCGTAAAAAGACATGAAGCGATTTGCGTTGCTTCTACTGATGATGCTCCTGGTCACCAGCTTTACGGCCCAGGCTGAAAACACAAATTCCTTCGATCTGAGCTTTACCGAGCGCGAACTGTCCGGCTCCTGGGATAGCGCCGCTGCTGTCACCATTGTGGGCACCGGCGCTTCCTGTACCATTACCGGGCGCGGTGCAAAGCTGGAGAACGGCAGGCTCATCCTCTCCCGGGAAGGCGTCTATCATCTGTCCGGCGAATTCTCCGGCATTCAGATCCTGATCTCTGCCGGAGAGAAGGACAAGGTGCAGCTGGTGCTTGACCAGGCCGACGTCGCCTGCAGCGATGGCCCCGCTCTCCTTGCAGAAAGCGCTGACAAAGTGTTCCTGACCATCCCGGAAAACACCGTCAGCACGCTGACGGACGGCGCTGCCCGCGCTGAGGCTGCGGCTGAATCCGCCCCCGACGGCGCGATCTTTTCCCGCACGGATCTGTGCATCAACGGACAGGGTGCCCTGACCGTGACCGGCCAGTACAAGCATGGCATCGTCTCCAAGGACGACCTGGTGATCGCCGGCGTGGCGCTGACCGTAAATGCTCCATCCACCGCGCTGGACGGCAAGGACTGCGTGATGCTGAACGGCGTTTCCGCCGCACTCACCGCAGGCACCAACGGCATCCGGGCCGATAACACCGACGATCCCGCCCGCGGCTATGTCTATCTGCTGGATAGCACACTGACCATCACTGCCGGCGGCGACGGCGTGCAGGCTGAGACCCTGCTCCGCGCCGACAATACCGTCATGACCGTCACCACCGGCGACGGGAGCGAGAGCCAGCAGACAACCGCCAACACGCTGGAACCTCCCGGACGCGGGTTCGGCGGCTTTGGCGGCTGGGGCGCGTGGGGCGATCAGTCTATCGAAGAAGCTGCGGATGATGAATCCTGGAAGGGCTTGAAATCCGCAGGCAGCATGGTGTTGAATGGCGGCGCTTTCGTGATTGATTCAGCGGATGACTGTCTCCACGCCAACGGCGATCTGACCATCACCGACGGCTGCTTCACCCTGTCCAGCGGGGATGACGGCATCCACGCAGACGGGCACCTGCTGATCTCCGGCGGCGACATCCGCATCATCAGGAGCTTCGAGGGGCTTGAAGCCAGCAAGCTGGAGATCACCGGCGGCAGCATTGATATCGTTGCCTCCGATGACGGCCTGAATGCCGCAGGCGGTGCAGACGGCTCCGCTTCGGCAGACCGCTGGGGCCGGGGCAGATTCTCCAGCATGAGCGGTGAGATCATCATTTCCGGCGGCTACATCCACATCAATGCCGCCGGCGATGGCATCGACTCCAACAATACCATCCTCGTATCCGGCGGTGTGACGCTGGTTTCCGGTGCCGCCAACAGCGCCAATGCAGCCTTCGACTATGACGGCGAAGCAACCGTCACCGGCGGCATCCTGTTTGCCGCAGGCGGCAGCGGCATGGTCCAGAGCTTTACCGCTGCGGAAAACCAGGGCTGCATGCTCTTTGGCATCAACGGTTCCAAAGCCGGCGTAAACATCGCGATCGTGAACAGCGAAAATCAGGTCGTGGCCGCTTATACCCCCGAAAACAGCTATTCTGCCGTGGTTGTCACCGCACCGGGGCTGCAGGTTGGCAGCACCTATGCCGTTGTGATGGACGCAAGCATCGAGGGCGTGGATGCCCACGGCTTTGCCGCAGATGCCGCATACACCGGTGGAACCAGCATCGGTTCCATCGAAATGACTACTCTGCTCCAGGGCGGCAGCGGCCACAGCATGGGCGGCGGCCCCGGTGGCGGCGGATTTGGCGGCGGCCCCGGCGGCAGCGGACGCAGACCCGGCAGGTAATATATTTGTCCTGACTCCCCTGCTCCCTGCGCGCAACGTCCGCCAATCAGGAGGAAAACAATATGCCATCCCGTAACCAAGCAGCGGCAGCACTGAAGCGGTGCAAATCCAACCCTGTCCTTCTGATCCTTTGGATCATGATCGTCTGCGGCACATTCATCCTGCGCTACGGCGCGGATTTGAAAGCGGATTATTCTGCGGTTCAGCGAATCCTGGCAGTCGCCGTTGCACTGGTATTCGTCCTGATCGTCCATGAGCTGATCCACGCCCTGTTTGTGAAGCTCCTGAGCAAAGCAAAGGTGACGATCCGCTTTGCCAAGGATCCCATGGGCTTCCCGACGCTTGGCACAGTCTGGCAGGGCTGCATTGGCAAATGGCCGAAGACAGCTGTGTGTCTCGCACCGCTTCTGCTGCTGACCCTGGTTCCCCTGATTTGTCTGAGCGTATCCGGTTCACACGCGATCTTTTGGGTGTTTGTCGCCATGCTGAACAGCATCGGCGCATACTACGACCTGCTCGATGCGGCGAACACGATCTTCTTTTCCTGAGCATTGCACACAAAAAAGGCAAGACGCAAGTCTTGCCTTTTTGTTATGCAGGAGCAGCTTACAAAGCGGCCTTCGCAGCGATATGGTAGATCTGCGCCACGTCCTCGGAGGAGAGGCGGACAAAGCCCCAGGTCTTGCCGTCGCCAAGGCCCAGCTTCTCCACCAGCACCGGGATGTCTTCTTCCTTCGCGCCCAGCTCCGCAAAATTGATCGGCAGGCCGATCTCATGCAGGAAGCGGCGGAAACAGCGGATGCCCTCCTTGGCGGTCATTTCCGGCTTCTCGTAGTTCATCGCGCAGCCGAACACCCGGTTGGCCATCTGGGCAAAGCGCATCGGGTTGTGGGGCATGACGAACTCCATCCAGGCAGGCATCACTACCGCCAGACCGGCGCCGTGGGCCACGTCGTACAGGCCGGACAGCTCATGCTCCAGGTTGTGGCTGTTCCAGTCCTGGCTGCGGCCCACGCCGCAGATGTTGGTGTGCGCCACCGTGCCGGCCCACATGATATTCGCGCGGGCGTCGTAGTTCATGGGATCTTCAATGACGCGGGGCGTTTCCTTCACCATCGTGCACAGCACAGCCTCACACAGGCGATCGGTGATCTCCACCTCGGGCGTGTTGGTGAAGTAGCGCTCAAAGACATGCGCCATGATATCACAGGCGCCGCAGGCCGTCTGGAAGGGCGGCAGCGTCATGGTCAGCTCCGGATTCATGATGGAGAAACGGGGACGCAGGGCATTGCTGCCGGCGCCGCGCTTGAGACCGGTGGCCTCCTGGGTCACGACGGTATCACCGCTGCCTTCGCTGCCGGCCGCCGCAATGGTCAGCACCGTGCCGATGGGCAGGGCCTTCTCCACCGCTGCCTTGCCGCAGTAGAAATCCCAGAAGTCCCCCTCATACACCACGCCTGCTGCGATGGCCTTGGCGGAGTCGATGACGGAACCGCCGCCCACGCACAGGATGAAGTCCACATTCTCCTGCTTGCACAGGTCAATGCCCTCATACACCAGGGTATCGCGGGGATTGGGCTTCACGCCGCCAAGGGTCACATAGGGCACCTCAGCAGCCGTCAGGGAGGCAGTCACCCGGTCCAGCAGACCGCTCTTGACCGCGCTGCCGCCGCCGAAATGCACCAGCACCTTGCTGCCGCCGTACTTCTTGACCATCTGGCCCGCTTCATGCTCGCGGCCCTTGCCGAACACAAACTCCGTCGGGCTGTAGAAATTGAAATTATCCATCGAAACACTCCTCTCAGGTATTTGGTTGCCATTGCAACCATTATACTAGATAACAGATGTCATGGCAAGCAGAAAAACTCCCCTGCCGCATTTTTTGCAGCAGGGGCAAAGGCTTATGCTTCAAAGGTGACGCCGGCGGTCAGGAAGGTGACTTCCTCCTTGCCAACGGTAATCATGCCGCCTTCGGTCTGCCCATCCTTGACGGAGCCGTCCTCCAGCTGGAGCACGCACTTGCCGGGACGGATGTTGGTGATGAAGGGCACATGATCCGCCATGACGGCAAACTCGCCTTCCACGCCGCGCAGGCTGATGCTCACGACCGGACCGTAGAAGATCTTGCCGTCAGGAGAAGAAATGTTCAGCAGGAAGGTCTTCATCCCTGCACCTTCTTTGCCTTGGCGATGACGTCATCGATGGTGCCCGCGAAGAGGAACGCGGACTCAGGCAGGCTGTCATGCTTGCCTTCGATGATCTCGGAGAAGCCGCGGATGGTCTCGCTGATCGGGACATATGCACCGGGCACGCCGGTGAACTTCTCAGACACATCGAAGGGCTGAGACAGGAAGCGCTGGATCTTACGGGCACGGCCCACCAGCAGCTTGTCATCATCAGACAGCTCGTCCATACCCATGATGGCGATGATGTCCATCAGCTCGGTATAGCGCTGCAGAATGCGCTGCACCTCGCGGGCCACGCGGTAGTGCTCCTCGCCCACGATATCGGGAGAGAGGATACGGGAGGTGGACTCCAGCGGGTCAACAGCAGGGTAAATGCCCTGGGACGCGATGGAACGGGACAGAACCGTGGTCGCGTCCAGATGGGAGAAGGTCGTGGCAGGGGCGGGGTCAGTCAGGTCGTCCGCGGGAACGTACACGGCCTGCACGGACGTGATGGAGCCCTTGCGGGTCGAGGTGATGCGCTCCTGCAGCGTACCCATTTCCGTAGCCAGGGTGGGCTGGTAGCCGACGGCGGAGGGCATACGGCCCAGCAGCGCGGACACCTCAGAGCCAGCCTGGGTGAAACGGAAGATGTTGTCGATGAACAGCAGCACGTCCTGGTTTTCCTGATCACGGAAGTATTCCGCAACGGTCAGGCCCGCCAGGCCCACGCGCATACGGGCTCCCGGAGGCTCGTTCATCTGGCCGTAAACCAGCGCGGTGTTCTTCAGAACGCCGGATTCCTTCATCTCGTTGTACAGGTCGTTGCCCTCGCGGGTACGCTCGCCAACGCCGGTGAAGACAGACAGGCCGTTGTGCTGCTTGGCGATGTTGTTGATCAGCTCCATGATCAGCACCGTCTTGCCGACGCCTGCGCCGCCGAACAGGCCGATCTTACCGCCCTTGGAGTAGGGGCAGATCAGGTCGATGACCTTGATGCCAGTCTCCAGGATCTCGGTAGAGGTTGCCAGCTCGTCATAGGCAGGGGCGGGACGATGGATATCCCAGCGCTCGCCCTCAACAGGCGCGCCGTTATCCACCACGTCGCCCAGGACGTTGAAGATGCGGCCCAGGGTCTGGCGGCCGACGGGCACGGAAATCGCCGCGCCGGTATCGGTGACCACGGAATCGCGCTGAAGACCGTCGGTGGACGCCATTGCGATGCAGCGGGCGGTATTGTCGCCGATATGCTGCGCGACCTCAACGGTCAGCTTGCGCTCGCCGATCATGACCGTCAGCGCCTGATGGATGGGCGGAAGGCCGCCCTTCTC
Source organism: Clostridia bacterium (assembly GCA_017397765.1). Lineage (GTDB taxonomy): Bacteria > Bacillota > Clostridia > Christensenellales > Aristaeellaceae > UBA11524. The sequence continues at coordinate 10,313 of JAFQIB010000023.1, forward strand.
GAAACGGACGTCAACAACAGGTCCCATGACCTGAGAGACAATGCCCGTATTGGTAGTTGCCAAAGGTATAACCCCCTTCTGTTCGTAGGGTAAAACTCAGATCCGGACGGATCAGCTTCCGCTGCCCGCAACGATCTCCGTGATTTCCTGGGTGATGGCGCCCTGACGCGCCCGGTTGTACTGCAGCTGCAGATCATCGATCATGGCGCGGGCATTCTTGCCGGCGCTGTCCATGGCCATGCGGCGGGCAGTGACCTCGCTGGCAAAGCTCTCGCGGATGCAGGCCATCAGGATACCGGCCACGTAGTCCGGCACAGTGGCGTTGAGGATGGTCTCCTCATCCGGCTCGAAGATCGCGGAGATGGGCTCCACCGTCTCGGGCTTTACGAGGGGCAGCACCCACTTGACCTCCGCCTCCTGGGACATCATGGACACATAGCGGGTGTACACAATGCCCAGCCGGTCATATTCCCCGTCCACAAACTCCTTGCAGAGCTTGCGGGCCAGGGTGATGGCCTGTGCGCTGGTGTACTTCTCGGAGGAAGCGAACTCCCCCTTGTAGCGGTCGCAGGACCGCTTGCCGATGGGGATGATCTGGTCATACTGCATCGTCGCCACCAGGCGGAAGATGTTGGCGTTGTAGCCGCCGGCCAGGCCGCGGTCACCCGCGATGACGATCAGCCTCGTCCGCTCCCCTGCTGCACGCATATAGGGGCTGCGCTGACATTCGCTGACCGTAGACAGCACGCCGATCACCCGGTCATAGGCGGTGACATACTGCCGGCCGTTGTTCATCGCCAGGTTGGCGCGGCGCATCTTGGAGGATGCGACCAGGCCCATAGCGCTGGTGGTATGCAGCGTGGAATCAACGGAACGGATACGGTTTTTCAGGGCTTTGGTGTTGGCTCCCATGCCCGTCACCTCCGCATAGACGCAAGCGCCGCTTCCAGTTCCTTCACATCGTCATCGGACCATTCGCCGCTTTCCATGCGGGTGAGCAGCTCGGCATGCTCTGCCTCCAGCTTCTCGTACAGGCGGTCTTCCCATGCACCCACATCCTTGACCTCCACGTCATTGAGGAAGCCGTGGATGACGGCGTACACGATGGCCACCTGGCAGCCCACGCGGATGGGGGCGTTCTTGTCCTGCTTGAGGACCTCCACGATGCGGGCGCCCAGGGCCAGACGGGCCTTGGTATCCGCATCCAGATCGCTGCCGAACTGAGCAAAGGACTTCAGCTCCAGATACTGCGCATAGAGCAGCTTCAGCTCGCCCGCAACCTTCTTCATCGCCTTCAGCTGGGCAGCGCCGCCCACACGGCTGACGGAAATACCCGGGTTGATGGCGGGCATGATGCCGGAGTGGAAGAGCTCGGTCTCCAGGAAGATCTGGCCGTCGGTGATGGAGATGACGTTGGTGGGGATGTAGGCAGACACGTCGCCCGCCTGGGTCTCGATGATGGGCAGCGCCGTGATGGAGCCTCCGCCGTAGTCCTTGTGGACGCAGGCAGCACGCTCCAGCAGGCGGGAATGCAGATAGAACACGTCGCCGGGATAGGCTTCACGGCCCGGAGGACGACGGATCAGCAGGGACAGCGCGCGGTAGGCCACGGCGTGCTTGGACAGATCGTCGTAAACGATCAGCACGTCCTTGCCCTGCTCGCGGAAGTATTCTGCCATCGCGCAGCCAGCATAGGGCGCAATGTACTGCAGGGGGGCGCTTTCCGCCGCAGAGGCGGAGACGATGATGGTGTAGGGCATAGCGCCGGCACGCTCCAGCTCCTGTGCGATCTGCACAACGGAGGTGCGCTTCTGGCCGATGGCGACGTACACACACAGCACGTCCTTGCCCTTCTGGTTGATGATGGTATCGATCGCGATGGCGGTCTTACCGGTCTGGCGGTCACCGATGATCAGCTCGCGCTGGCCGCGGCCAATGGGGATCATCGCGTCGATCGCCTTGATGCCGGTCTGCAGCGGTACATGAACGCTCTGGCGCTCGATGATGCCGGGGGCCTCGGATTCGATGGGGCGGGTTTCAGCGGTGATGATATCGCCCTTGCCGTCGATGGGCTGACCAAGGGCATTCACCACGCGTCCCAGCAGGTTGTCACCCACCGGGACGGACAGGGCGCGGCCCGTGCGGTACACGGTGGAGCCCTCGCGGATCTCATCCTTATCGCTCAGCACGGCGACGGAGACGGTATCCTCTTCCAGGTTCTGGGCCATACCAAAGCTGCCGTCCTCAAAGCGGAGGAGCTCATTGGCCATGCAGGAGCGGAGCCCGTATACCCGCGCGATACCGTCGCCCACGGTGATGACCGTGCCGGTCTCGTTCATTTCAATGCGGGACTTGTAATTCCGGATCTGCTCCTTGAGGATGCTCGAAATTTCTTCCGGTCTGTTGCTCATCTGTTCATCACTTCCTTGATTTCTTGCAGCTTGTGCTTGAGGCTGCCGTCAATGACCTTGCCGTCCACATGAACGACCAGGCCGCCCAGGAGCGAGGGGTCCACTGTGCACTCCAGATGGATCGTCCGCTGGAGCTTGCGGCTGAGCTTCTCAATCAGCTTTTCCTTTTCGCCTGCGGTCAGCTCAACAGCGCTGGACACATAGGCCGTGGAAAGGCGGCTGTGCTCGTCATGAAGCTCGGTGTAGGCAGTCAGGCAGTCATCCAGCTCTCGGATATGCCCATGCTGCACCAGCACGCCCACAAAGCTCATCACATGCTCCGGCTGAACATCGCCAAAGGCTTTTTCCAGCACGGCGCAGCGCTCGTCCTTGGGGATGGAGGGCGACGCCAGCAGATCCAGCGCGCCTTCGGTGGCATAGAGCCCATCACGCATTGCCTTGAGCGCCATCAGCGTCTCAAAGACCGTGTTGGTTTCCAGTGCCAGGGAGAACAGCGCATCGGCGTAAGACTTGCTCATGTCGGTCATCAGTCTTCACCCACGCCCTTCAGGAATTCGTCGATCATATCGCGATGATCAGTGGTGGTCATTTCGCGGCCCAGCAGCTTTTCGGTCATGGCTGCGGAGACGTCGGTGATGTCGCGGCGGATGGATTCCATGGCCTTCTTCTTCTCCATGGAGGCCTCCAGCTCGCCCTGGCGGACAATCTCGTCCGCCTTGTCGCGGGCTTCGGCAACGATCTTGTCACCGCGGCGGTTGGCCGTCACGGTGGCGTCATGGATGATCTCGTCCGCCGTGGCATGTGCGGTCGCCAGCTTCGCAGCGTACTCATCGCGGGCGGCGTTGGCGGAGTTCCGCGCTTCTTCCGCATCCGCGTAGTACTTGGCGATGGCTTCCTTGCGTCCCTCGATCACAGCCTTCACCGGCTTATAGAGGAACTTCTTCAGCAACAGGTACAGGATGGTCAGATTCGCCAGGGAAATCAGAATCTGCCATATGTTAACCGATACGATTTCCAAAGACTGCATTGCTTCACCTGCTTTACGCGCCCAGCGTCTTGATGGCCTTGGTCAGGGTGTTCACCAGCATGCCGGGGGCAACGAAGATCAGCAGGATGGCGATAACCAGAGCATAGATACCGGTGGTCTCGGAAATGGCGCAGCCCATGATCATAGTAGAGGTGACAGCGCCCTTGGCTTCGGGCTGACGGCCGATGGCTTCACAGGCGTTTGCAACAGCGTGACCTTCGCCGACGCCGGGGCCGATAGCGCCAATGCCCATGCAGATACCAGCGCCCAGTGCGCAGCAGCCAAGAATGATACCGATAGCGATCTCCAACATAGTCAATTCCTCCAATGTTTTTTATTGATGTAGTGTGAGCCGCACCTGCGGCAGAGTTACGGATTTCAGGCCGCTTTGGCCTTGCGCTCCTCGCGCTTTGCCAGCCGCTCGGCAATCGCTTCCGCCGGGTAGGCGCCGGAAACATTGAGCATGGTCAGCATGGCGAAGATGTACGCCTGAATGCAGCCGCTGAAGATGTCAAAGTAGACGCTCAGGATGGCCGGGATACCAACCTGCAGGAAAGGAACATCCCCCAGGAAGCCGGGCAGCCAGCCCAGCACCATGGCAGACAGATTCTGCAACGCCCAGGCAACCAGCGTCGCGATAACCGTACCGGACATGACGTTGCCGAAATGACGGAAGGTCATCGAAATGGGGGTGGCAAATTCGCTCAGGATGTTCATCGGGAGCATCACCGGGATCGGCTCCAGGAAGCCCTTGGCATAATTGCCAATGCCTGCCTTCAGCTTGTTCTTGGTGATCAGGGCGAAGACCAGGATCGACCAGCCCGCAATGACGTTGACGTCAGCCGTCGGCGGGAAAACGCCGAAGAGCGACATCAGGCTTGAACAGGCAGAAATGGCCAGGATGGTGGCAATGAAGGGCGCATAGCTGTCATGGAAGACATTCTCCATGCTGTTGTGCACCAGATCATCCACCTTCTCAACGATCCATTCGGCCGCCATCTGCCGCCAGTCCCGTTTGTCCTCCTTCAGCCCGTGGGTGATGAACAGACAGAAGCCCAGGATGGTGATCAGGATCAGCCAGGAATTGACCTGTGCCTCCGAGATGATCAGATCCTGAATGGGCATCGGAATGGTGAAGAGAATGCGCGCGCCGGTGATGGAGATTCCCTCCGAGGCGGGCGTCGTGAGCACCTTGATGGCCATCGCTGCGACCAGCGGAGCAATCATCATGACAATGAGGAGTGCATCCACGATCTGAAACCTTTTTTTGTTATCTTTCACAGGAATTTCACCTCCTTTGCTGGAAACGGTCGGGGTGAACAACATCAGGAATCCTTATCCTTCATGGTCAAGCCGCGGATCGTCACGCCGATGCGCGGGAAGAACTGCGGCACGAGCACCGCAACGGTATGGAAGCAGGGCAGCGCTGCACCGATCATGCACAGCACAAGCAGCATCAGCAGTCTTCCCTGCTGGGAAAGCTTCATGCGCTTCTTCGCTTCATCGGGCTCCAGCGTCAGACATTTCTGCACCGTCAGGCCCATGAGGAAGAAGTTGCCCACCGCAACCGCTGCGCCATACACACCGCCCAGCAGCACAGTCATATCCCACTGGCCAATGACCAGGAACACCGCCTCCATCAGCACCAGCAGCAGCAGCACAACGATGGCAATAAATCGTGTTTCCTTCTTGACCGTGGGGTCAACTTTCTTGAACAATATGATCCATCCCTCCAGCCGGCGCATATAGGATGTCAAAAACACCGACTTTCTACCTATTATAATACATCCTGCCCATTCATGCAAGGGCTTACACGTCGTTTTTTTGTGAAAATCAAATAAAATAATAATTTCACAATGTCGCAAAAAATGGTACACCCTGCTGACAGAGCATACCATTGATGATATCCCTTTGTATGATTACAGCGTGAACTTTTCACCGTAGCCGTAGTGCTCGACGATGTAATCCACATCCTTATCACCGCGGCCGGAAAGGGTGACCAGAATGGAGCCGGTCTTCATCTCCCGGGCCTTCTTCATTGCAAAGGCCACCGCATGGCTGGATTCCAGCGCCGGGATGATGCCCTCATACCTGGACAGGGCAAAGAAGGCCTCCACCGCCTCTTCGTCCGTCACACATTCATAGCTGACCCGGCCAATGTCCCGCAGATAGGCATGCTCCGGGCCCACGGAGGGATAATCCAGACCGGAGGCGATGGAATACACCGGCGCGGGATCGCCGTTCTCGTCCTTGAGCATGATGGACTTGAAGCCGTGCATCACGCCGGGCGTACCGTGCTTCATGGAAGCGGCATGGTCGCCCAGCTTGTCTCCCCTGCCCAGGGGCTCCACGCCGTAGAGCTCCACCGCGCTGTCCAGGAAGGGCACAAAGGTGCCCAGGGAATTGGAGCCGCCGCCCACGCAGGCGCAGACCACGTCAGGCTCCAGACCGGTCATCTCCTTGAACTGCTCGCGCATCTCCTGACCCACGACCATCTGGAAGTCGCGCACCATCATCGGGAAGGGATGGGGGCCCAGGCAGGAGCCGATGCAGTAGATCGCATCCTTGTATTCCCTTGCATAGGCTTCAAAGGCCGCGTCCACCGCTTCCTTCAGCGTCTTCAGGCCATGGGTGACGGGCACCACGTTCGCGCCAAGGATCTTCATACGGGTGACATTGGGCGCCTGCTTGGCAATGTCCACCTCACCCATATAAATATCGCACTCCAGGCCAAAGAAGGCAGCTGCCGTCGCCAGCGCCACGCCGTGCTGGCCCGCGCCGGTCTCTGCGATGATCTTCTTCTTGCCCATGTACTTGGCCAGCAATCCCTCGCCCATGCAGTGATTGAGCTTATGCGCGCCGGTATGATTCAAATCCTCGCGCTTGAGATAGATCTGCGCGCCGCCGACCTTCCGGCTGAGCCGTTCACAATGATACACCGGCGTGGGACGGCCCTGGAAATCCTTTCGGATACGCCGCAGCTCACTGATGAACTGGGCGCTGTGGCAGATGTGCTGATAGCTGTCGGTGATCTCGGCAAACGCAGCCTTCAGCTCATCCGGCAGCTCCGCGCCGCCATATTCACCAAAGTAGCCCTGCTGATCCGGATGATACCGGAGATATGTACGGAAATCCATTATGTGTCCTCCTGAAAACGAGTTTTTTACATTATATCACAGATTCCCGCAGAATGCTGTATCAAAATTGTTTTCAATATCCCCCGTCACGGTTGACAAACCGGAGGAATTCCCGTATGATGCAACAGAAACCACCTCACAGGAGACGCAACCCATGATGCTTGTGTTCTACGCATTCTGCGGCGGCGCATTCGGCGCCATGCTGGGCGGATCTGCCGCCTTTTCGCTGACAGGCCTGTTCTGCGCTATCTCCATGGCAGCGCTCTTTGGCGGCGTGGAGGCGCCCTTTCTCCATACAGCCCTTGCCTTCGGCCCGATGATGCTGCCCGCCGTCTCCTATGCCGCCGGCGCAACCTCTGCCCACTATGCCCGCTGGCGTGGCTATCTCCCCTATGGGCAGGGCCGGAATACCGACCGGGCCCTGATGACGCTGGGCAAGCCTGACGTGATTCTCTTCGGCGGCGTGATCGGCGCGCTGGGCTGGGTGCTCAACAGCCTGATGAACCGCATCGGACTGGGCGTCGTCATGGATACCAGCGCGGCCTATATCTGGTTCATCACCCTGACGCTGAAGATCCTTCTGGATCATGAAGTCTTCAGCAAGCCGGATGATGCATCCGCCCGGCTGGGCCGCTTTCATCGCCGGGCCAAATGCTGGCAGCCCGCAATGACCCGCCCCTTTGATATGGTGCTCATGGGCGGTGTGATCGCCGGTCTGGCCGCCTGCTGCACCGCAGAGGTGCTTGCTTCAGAAAACCCCGCCGTCCGGGAGTATGGCATCTTCCTTCCCTTCACCGTCAGCTGCGTGGTGCTGGTGCTCGGTCAGGGAAAGACGCAGGTGCCCACCACCCATCACATCACCGTCTGCACCGCCTATGCCATGGCTGCCGGCGGCAGCATCGGCTGGGGCGTGCTGGCTGGCGTCGCCGTGACCATCCTGGGTGATTTCCTGGGCCGCGTGTTCCATGTGCACGGAGACGTGTATATCTGTCCCGCCGCCATGTCCATCGTGGTGATCTCGCTGCTCGTCAAGGGATTGCTGCCGGCAATCGGCGCTTATTCGTTCACTTCCTTGCCCTGGGCCCTGCTGGGCGCTGCTGTGGTCGTGTCTGCATGGCTGCAGCATCGAGACACAAACGCAGCCGCAGCACAACAGAAAATGACTGCCTGACAGAAATAGCCCGCTCCTTCACGCGAGGGAGCGGGCTATTTCTGTCAAATCAAGCTTATGCAATACCGGCCTGGGTGGCGGCGGCGGACTGGATCGCATCCATCCGGGCATAGGCGCCGCCTCTGGCGACCAGCTCCGCATGGGTGCCGGCTTCCGTCACCCGACCTTCCTCCAGCACAAGGATCATGTCCGCATTGCGGATGGTGGACAGGCGGTGGGCAATGGCCACGATGGTACGGCTGCCGGCAATACCTGCAATGGCCTTCTGGATCTGCTGCTCGGTCTCCACGTCCACGGAGGCCGTCGCTTCATCCAGGATGATGATGGGCGATTTGCGCAGGATCGCCCGGGCAATGGCGACGCGCTGCTTCTGTCCGCCGGAAAGGCGCAGTCCGCGCTCACCCACCTGGGTGTCATAGCCCTGGGGCATCGCCAGGATATCCTCATGGATGTTGGCCGCCTTGGCTGCTGCTTCGATCTCCTCCCGGGTCGCTTCCGGCACGGCATAGCCGATGTTTTCCGCAATGGAGCCGTTGAACAGGAAGGTATCCTGCAGCACCGGTGAAATATTGCGGCGCAGGCTCTCCAGCGTCACCTCGCTGATGTCCTGTCCGTCGATCAGGATGCGGCCCGCATCGGGCTCGTAGAACCGGGAGATCAGCTGGGTCAGGGTCGTCTTACCCACGCCCGTGGGGCCCACCAGCGCCAGCACCTTCCCTGCCTCGCACCGGAAGCTGACGTCCTTGAGCACCGGACTGCCCTCCTGATAGGAGAAGTCCACATGCTCAAAGGTGATCTCGCCTGCCGCCCGGCCCAGATCCCCCGCATTTTCCTTGTCTGCAATCTCAAGGGGGGCGTCCAGAATCGCCAGCACGCGCTCCGCACCGGCCAGGGCCTGCTGGGTGCTTTCCAGCAGATTGGCCAGCCCGGCGATCGGGCCGTAGAACATGCCCAGATACAGCATGAAGGCCACGATATCCGCCACCATCAGGCCCTCGGTCATTGCCAGATAGCCGCCGAAGCCCACCACCAGGATGGTGCCGATGGAGGAAATAAACTCCACCGAGGGATGGAACACCGCGCTGATCCGCAGCGCCGTCAGCATGGCCCTGATATGCTCGAAGTTCTTTTCGTTCACCCGCTCGGTCTCATAATCCTCCCGGCCGAAGGACTGGATCTCATGCACGCCGGAGATATTGTCCTGCAGCTTGCCGTTCAGCTCGCCCATCTTCTTCTGGGAGATGCGGAAAAAGGGGCGGACCTTTTTGGCAAACACAAAGCCGGATGCAAGGATCAGCGGCAGCGGGATGGAGGTGATCAGCGCCAGCTTGGGATTGATGGTCAGCAGCACCACCAGCACGCCGGCAAAGGTGACGAAATTGGTAATCATGTCCGGGATGATATGGGCATACAGCAGCTCAAAATCCCGGGTATCGTTGACCACACGGGACATCAGATCGCCGGTCTGCTTGTCGTGGAAAAAGCCCAGATGGAGGCGCTCCAGCTTGTCATAGGTCTTCGTGCGCAGATCGCCCACCAGATACCAGGCTGCCTTGTGGGCAATATAATTGCTGCCGAAGCGGAACAGAATCCGCAGCAGATACAGCGCCACCAGCACGAAGGTGAGCACCAGGATGGACTTCATCCCCTCCGGCGTCACGCCCCGCTCCACGATGCCCGTCATGGACGAGAGCACCTTGGGCGCGGCCAGGTTCACCCCCGTCAGGCACAGCGTGGATAAGATCGCGATCACATACAGCTTTTTGTACCGTACAGCCTCCCGGCTGAGCTTCAGCAGCAGTTTCATGCCATTCCTCCTGTATCGTTGCATTTGCAACCATAATGGTATCATATCACATCCCCGGCAGCGGTGCAAGCTTCGGGCAGAAATAACCGGGACGATTTCACGCAAAAGCACCCCTGCCGGACGCAGAGATGCTCCAGACCGTCAAATTAACTCCAGGAGGTGTCGGAGGGCCCGCAGGTCCTCTGACTGTAATCGTATCCGGTGGCTTTGCCGCCGGGGCGGGGCGTTTTCCCCCTCGGCCATCACACAGCCAATGCTGTGTGGTGGCTACGCTCGGTCAATGGAACCGTTGACCGAGCTAGTCGGACTGAAGTCCTCCCTCGAACTGCCGAAAACTTTCCTTACACGGAGGAGCGGCCGGGAGGGCCTTTCAGGCCCGACCTGCGACGGAGTGCAATCCTCGAAAAAGTGCCTGAAGCACTTTTTCGACAAGCAAAAGCACCCCTGCCGGACGCAGAGGTGCTTACGCTTCAGTTTTCGGTTGCTTCTGCCCTGGGTTTGATCCGCCTGCAGATCTGCAGGGAGACTTCAAACAGCAGCAGGATCGGTACGGAGAGCATGATCTGGCTGACCACATCCGGCGGCGTGAGGAATGCGGCGATCACCACCACCGCAAGAATCACAAACTTGCGCTTGCCGGCCAGCATCTCATAGTTGGTCAGCCCCATCTTCGTTGTGATGCACAGCGCCACCGGCAGCTCAAAGGCCAGGCCGAAGGGCAGTACAAAGCCGAAGAGGAAGCCGACATACTTGTCGATGGCCAGCATGGGCGTGGCAAGGTCTTCACCGGCAACGAGGAAGAAGTCCACCGCCAGGAAATAAACCGCCAGATAGCAGAATGCAACACCCAGCAGAAACAGCAACACCGTTGTAAGGAAAGTACCGAGGAAGGCTTTCTTCTCATGCTCATACAGCGCCGGCTTGATGAAGGCCCAGATCTGCCAGAACACATAGGGGCTTGCAAGCACCGCGCCGGCAATGAAGGCTACCTTCAGCTTGGTCATCAGCGCAGCGGACATTTCCGTATAGATCACCGTGATGCCCCGTTCCACGATCGGGCCGGTAATGAAGGCCATCAGCGGCTCAATGGCGACATAAAAGACGACCAGAAAGGCAATGCCTATGGCCGCAGCGCTCCTGAGGAAGAGCGTCCGCAGTGCAACGAGGTGCTCCCCCAGGGATTGCTTATTCTGTTCCTGTGCCAAGGGGATTCCTCCTTTTCCGGCGGATTATTCCGCCGCCTTCTCTTCCTTGGCTTCAGCCTTGTCGTCGTCGTTCTTGATTTCCTTCTTGAAATCACGGATGCTCTGGCCCAGGGCCTTGCCCACGCCGGCCAGCTTGTTGCCGCCGAACAGCACCAGCACAACCACCAGGATCAGAACAATTTCCAGTGCGCCAAGTCTCATAAACAATTCCTCCTGTCAATTACCTGTTGATATCCTGATTGAACGCCTCAGCCGCCTCATCGATCTCCTTGCGGACGGAATCCACCGTGCCGCGCAGATCGTCCGCAGCAGCCTTGACGTCGCCGCTGACGTCAGCCTCCTTGACGGTGGCCTTGAGATCGTCAGCAGTATCCCTGAACTCCTTGGCAAACTCATCCCAGCCGGTTTCCTTCTTGATCTCACGGATGAGCTTTTTCAGGCTCTTGATCTGCCGTGCGATCCAGCGGGCAACCCTGGGCAGGTCTTTGGGACCGACGACAAGGAATGCAACCATCAGCACAACAAGGATCTCCATCATGCCCAGATTGAACATGCAGCCGCCTCCCTTCGACGTTATTTGCCTGATTCATTGCTCATGATTATACAACATTCAGCACCAAAAGTAAAGCCGTTTTCCCTTTCCGCCCATCCTGTCCATAAATTTTTGTTAAGATTTTGTCAGTTGTTATACTTGCCTAACCGTGAAAGTTGGTGTATAATAACTGTAGCCGTGCATATGCACGAAGTGAAACTAAATAGGAGGACAAAACAATGAGCAATCTGAATCGCCGCGATTTCCTGAAGCTGGCTGGCAAGACCATGCTGGGCGCTGCCGCCGTGACCGCAGTTCCCGCTGTTGTGAGCGCTGAGGCGCCCGCTGCCCCCGCCTGGCCCTGGAAGTACGAGAAGCTGGACGTTACCGAGGTGCAGAAGGCTGTTTACGAGCATTTCAGCACTGACGGCGGCTGCGCTGCCGGCGCTGTGGGCGGCATCCTGGCTGTGCTGGCCAAGAATTATCCCGATGGCCCCTACAATCTGCTGAACAGCAAGATGTTCGCCGACGGTGCCGGCGGCTACGGCCGTCAGAACCTGTGCGGCGCCCTGGGCGGCTCCTTCGCCATCTTCGGCCTGTTCTGCGAGGGCACTGACGCCAAGGCCCTGCAGAAGCAGCTGTATGCCTGGTACGAGACCGCTTCGCTGCCCATGTATCTGCCCGAAGGCGGCGAGCCCCATCCCGCTCAGTCCGTCGCCGGCTCCGAGCTGTGCAAGGATTCCTGGGGCAACTGGTCTGCCCTGACCGGCGTGGCCTTCGGTGATCCCATCCGCGTGAACCGCTGCCGCTGCCTGACTGCTGACGTGGCCGGCAAGGCTGTCGAGCTGCTGAACGCCCACTTCTTCGGCGGCGCCGTGGAAGAGGCTCCCGCTGCTCCCGTCGTTGATAATGCACCTCTCCACGGCGTTGGCAAGTGCCAGTGGGGCGAGGTCGAAGTCGACGTGACCATGGAAAACGGCAAGATCGCCAAGATCGACGTTGCCAAGTACACCACTGACTTCGCGCCCGATCCTGACATGATCGCCAAGATGATCGCCACCAACAGCACCGAAGGTCTGGACGCCAAGGCCAACGTGACCGAGACCGCCAATGCCCTGATCGCCGCCGTGAATGACGCGCTGGCCAAGGCGAAGTAATCGCAACCGACTCCCCTGCTTCCCGGCTTTTGCCGGGAAGCTTTTTGCTGCACAGAAAAAGCTGCTTCCCCGTCAAGAGGAAGCAGCTTGCTTTATACAGTTCTTCAGCCCAGATACTTCTTAAGCGTCGCACGGACTGCGCCGGGGCCGGCCAGCAGCTCACTGAGATAGCCCTCGATCTTCTCCGCCAGACCAACTTCCTTCAGATCAACGCCAAAGAGCACCTTGTTGGTCAGGATGCCGTCCAGCTTGCCCTGGCAGGATGCCGGCTTACCCAGCTCCACGCCCGCCAGCTCTGCCTGCAGCGTCGCCAGCATCGGATCGGAGGATACGGGCATCTCCTTGCCCTCGTCATCCACCGCCAGCAGGTAGCGCAGCCAGCCGGCAATGGCCAGCGGAATCGCCTTCAGAGACGCAGGGTCCTTCGCAGGATCTGCGGCGTAGCTCTTGATGGTCTCGCCAAAGCGGATGCCCACCTTCTGGGAGGTATCGGTGGCGATGCGCTGGGGCATATCGGGGATGAAGGGGTTGGGCAGGCGCTGCTCCACCACCTCATCGATGAAAGCCCTGGGATCAATGATGCCGGGATGCACCACAACGGGCAGCCCCTCCTGATAGCCGATGGTCTTGACCAGCTTCACCAGCTGCTCATCCTTCATTTCCGCCGCAATGGAGGTGTAGCCCAGCAGGCAGCCGTACACCGCCAGCGCGGTATGCAGGGGATTCAGGCAGGTGGTGACCTTCATGCGCTCGGTCATATTGACCGTATCGCGGTCCGTCAGATATACACCGGCCTTCTCCAGCGCAGGGCGGCCATTGGGGAAGCGATCCTCCACCACCAGGTACTGGGGCACCTCCGCATTGACGAAGGGCGCGATGTAGGTGTTGCGGGAGGTCACCACGGGCGCCATGTCTTCCACGCCCAGCTCTGCCAGCTGATCGCGGATGACATCTGCCGGACGGGGCGTGATCTTGTCGATCATGCTCCAGGGGAAGGACACCTTGCTCTCGTCCTTCACATAGTCCGCAAAGGCCGCAGGCACATGGCCCTTTTCCACCCAGCCCTCCGCAATGGTCACGACGGAGGAGCGGAGCTTCTCGCCGTTATGGGAGCAATTGTCCATGGAAACCATGGCAATGGGCTGTGCACCGGCCTGATAACGGGCATACAGCATCGCTGCAACAACCGCCATGGCATGGCGGGCCTTGTCGGGGCCGTTGGCGATATCCTCCGTGACCACGGGCATGATCTCGCCCTTGACGTTGGTGAGAGCATAGCCCTTCTCGGTGATGGTGAAGGACGCCATCTGCAGCGCCGGATTGACGAAGCAAGCCTTCAGCGCCTCCCACTGAGCGCTGTCTGCGGCGTCTGCCCGGATGCCCTTGGCAATGGAAGCGATGACTTCCTTGTCCGTGGAGCCGTCAGGCTTGAGGGAGACCATCAGCGTCATGGAATCAAAGGGCTCGTAGATCTTGTTGATGATATCATAGTCAAAGGTTTCCGCCGCGACGATGCCGCTTTTGGCCAGACCGGCATCCAGCAGACGCTGCTGCAGCACCGCAATAAAGCCGCGGAAGATATTGCCCGCACCGAAATGCACCCAGACGGGCGCCTTCTCCGTTTCGGCGCACATGGTCTGCCAGTCAAATCCGGGCAGTGCGATCCCGGCCGCTTCAAAGGCAGCCTTATCCTGAATTCCCTGATAGGAAAGCTTCATGAGTGTTGTCCTCCTATGAAAATGGTCAGTGGTATGCGAGGTTACTCACACTATACCACTGACCACTTGATTCGTCAATTCAAATTGCACGTAAATGATAGCCGCTTAGCCCGCGCCATGAGGGCGCGGCAGGACAACGATTCGTCAAGACCCAACTTGCACGCGGCAGCTCTATGATCAACCAGTCAATTCAATCGCGAGCTGGGTGCAGCGGCACGCTGCTTACTTGTCGCCGTAGATCTTGCACAGGGCTTCCCACAGACCGTTGATGTAGGTGGCACCCAGCGCGCGGTCATACAGGCCGTAGCCCGGACGGCCCTGCTCGTCCCAGATCATGCGGCCATGGTCGGGGCGGATGTAGGTGTCGGGGCAGGTGTCGTAAATCGCCTTCATGATCTCGAACATGTCCAGATCACCGGTGGAGGACAGATGGGCAGCTTCACGGAAGTGACGGTAGCCCAGGTACTTCACGTTGCGGACGTGCATCGCACCGATGCGGTCCATCTCGCCGAAGTGGCGGATGATGGCGGGGATATCATTCTCGGGGTTGGAGCCCAGGGAGCCGGTGCACAGGCACAGGGTATTGGCGGGGCTGTTGTACAGATTGACGATCTTGTCGTAATCCTCCTGGCTATGGGCAATGCGGGGCAGGCCGAAGATGGGCCAGGCGGGATCGTCGGGATGGCAGGCCAGCTTCACGCCGACTTCCTCACACACGGGGCAGACGCGCTCCAGGAAGTACTTGTAGTTCTCACGCAGCATATCGGGGGTGATGCCCTCGTACTGCTTGAGGGTGGTTTCCAGCAGGGCCAGACGCTCAGGCTCCCAGCCGGGCAGGGTGAAGCCCTTGGAATCCTCAGCCGTGCGGCGGACGATCTCCATGGGGCCCATTTCACCCAGATCTTCCTCATTGAAGTACAGGGAGTTGGAGCCGTCCTCGGGGATGACGC
This sequence comes from Clostridia bacterium, assembly GCA_017397765.1. Lineage (GTDB taxonomy): Bacteria > Bacillota > Clostridia > Christensenellales > Aristaeellaceae > UBA11524. The sequence continues at coordinate 25,428 of JAFQIB010000023.1, forward strand.
GGGCCAGATCGGTACGCAGCCAGTCGAAGATGGGCATGAAGTTATACACGATGACCTTCACACCATACTTGGCCAGGGTGCGGACGGTGGAGCAATAATTCTTGATGTACTCATCACGGGTGGGCAGGCCCATCTTGATGTCCTCGTGGACGTTGACGGACTCGATCACTTCCAGCTCCAGACCATGGGCATGGACGTAATCCACCAGCTCCTTGACTTCCTCCTCAGGCCAGTCAACGCCGGCGGGCTTGTCCAGCAGGCCCATCAGGCCGGACATGCCGGGAATCTGCTTGACATACTTCAGCGCGATGGGATCAGTCTCCTTGCCATACCAGCGGAAGGTCATTTTCATGTGCGTTCTCTCCTTATTTCTGAGGCTGCAAAGGCAGTCTCTATGAATTGTATCTGCGTGAATTGCCTGTTGAACAGGGCGATCACATCATTCATATTATAGCATGAACCGGCAGGGCTTGTAAACCATTCCCCGGGCAGATTCCGCCCCATTTCGCGTCGTTTGTGTGTCGCGAACGGAATGATAACGCCCATCTTTGACAAAGGCAGGTGTTTCCCCTCAGGCATGGGCTTCCGTCACCGCACCGGATCGGTAGGCGTTCAGCAGATCCAGCAAATCGTCCATCCGCAGCTGCAGCTCCCGGCCCTCGTCCGTATGCGCCACATGCATGCGCTCATCCAGCGTCTCAAAAATGACGGAATCATTCTGGATATCGTCGTTGCGGCGGATGGCATTTTCCCTGCCCGGGAAGGGCTGGTGGGACACCATGCGGTAATGCCTGGAATTGAAGAGCAGCGTATAGCCCGCAATGCCGGAGGTCGGCTGATACGCTTCGCTGAAGCCGCCGTCGATCACCAGCAGCCTGCCGCCGCCCTTGATGGGGCTTTCGCCCTTCCCTGCCCTGACCGGCACATGGCCGTTGATGATGTGGCTGTGCGCGCCTGTCAGCCCAAATTCCGCCAGGAGCATGGCACACTTTACCGGATCGTTGTAGTGGGCATAGTAGGGATTCTTGGCCTCCACCCAGGTGCTCTCGTCCCGGATCAGCCGCCGTTCAAAGGTAGTCATCCGGTCGCGGCCGTAGATGGGACTGTTGCGGCCCGCCCAGAGCCACCACAGAAAATCCAGGCCAAAGCGCCGCTCCGGCGTGCCCCGCTTGTCGTAATAGGCCTTACGGGCAAGGCGATCCGCATAATCCATGAAGGCCCGCCCGCTGCGTTCCTCCCCGCCGATGCAAAAGGACATCAGGCTGCCGTCCTCCCGCATGGGAATGCAGCCGTGGAAAAGCAGATTGCCGTTGTGGATCTTGTACAGGCTGCCCTTGGTATACAGGAAGCGGATATGCTGCTGCAGCTTCTCCGAATGCCGGAAGGATTCCGTCAGCTGCTGGATGACGCGGCTTTCCTCTGCCGTCAGCTCGTAGGGGTTCTGCGGATCGACCGTAGGGAAATCGCAGTCCTCCAGCGGATACTCCCTGCCGTCAATCCGGACGGTGTGGCGGTCATAGTCGATCTGCTGCAGCAGCAGCCGGTCGTTCATGCCAAATTCCGGACAGCGCAGAAGCTTTTGTCCCTCCAGCTTGAAGAGAATGATCGTGATCGCCTTGTACATCCGGGCAGAGAGGAGCTTGTCCTTCTCCGTGTACTTCCCCGCCGCATTGCCGGTCAGCTTGACGTCAAAGCAATGGATGTCGCTGTGCTTGTAGACCTCGTTGGCAAAGACCGACAAGGGCCTGAGGGAAATGCCGTAGCCCGTTTCGATCACGTCCAGATTGTTGTAATGGATGGAGTTGGACAGCACCGTCGCCACCATGGTCCGGGAGCCGGAAGCCGCGCCCATCCACAGCAGATCGTGATTGCCCCACTGGATATCCACATGATGGCATTTCATCAGGGAATCCATGACGATATCCGCCCGGGGGCCGCGATCAAAGATATCGCCCACAATGTGCAAGTGGTCGCAGGTCAGCGCTTTGATGACGCTGCTGATCGCCTCGATCACCGAGGGCGCCTGCCCGATGCGAATGATGGTTTCCAGGATGCTCTCATACTGGGTATACCGGGTGCCGTCGCTGTCCTGCAGATAAACCATCTCGTCCAGAATCTCCGCATACTCCGGCGGCATATAGCTTCTGACCTTGTTGCGGGTATGCTTGGTGGATACATGCCGGCACAATTCCACCAGGCGGTTCAGCGCCGTCCGGTACCAGTCCTCCGGGCTGGTCATTTCATCCGCTGCAAGGGCCAGCTTTTCCGTGGGATAATAAATCAGCGCCGCCAGCTCACCCCGCTCCTGCTCGGAGAGCGCCGCGCCGAAGAGGTCGTCGATCTTGGCCCGCACCTCACCCGAGCTGGAATTGAGGATATGCAAAAAGGCTTCATGCTCGCCATGAATGTCGGACATGAAATGCTCCGTCCCCTTGGGCAGATTCAATATGGCCTGCAGCCGGATGATCTCCGTACTGGCAGACTGTACCGTCGGATACTGCTGCGCCAGAAGGGTCAGATATCTGATTCGTTCCGGGGAATAGACGGTATTCATTGCATTCATCCTCCTTTTCTGTAAAAGCAGGAATCTGTTTTTTTCGTTGCCACACTTGTATATTTATCATAGCATAACCGGCGCCCGCATTTCAAGTATCCGGCACAGCAAGCCGCGCCGGGCGGGAGAGTATCCACGGCGCAGAATTGTCGTGGACACTCCATCGGACAAGAGCGTTCCTTCAGTCGATCTAAATCAGTTCGTCCCTTTGACCGCCGGTATGTGCCTTTTCCCTCGTTCCGACGCTGACTGCTGCACAGGCAATGTACCCAGGTATACAAAAAAGAAGATCCGCAATTGCTTGCGGATCTTCCTGTGCTTGTCAGGGATTACTTGGCAGCTTCCTGCACAGCCACGGCCACAGCCACGGTCATGCCGACCATGGGGTTGTTGCCGGCGCCGATCAGGCCCATCATCTCCACGTGCGCAGGCACGGAAGAGGAACCGGCGAACTGAGCGTCGGAGTGCATACGGCCCAGGGTGTCGGTCATGCCGTAGGAGGCGGGGCCGGCAGCCATGTTGTCGGGATGCAGGGTACGGCCGGTGCCGCCGCCGGAAGCGACGGAGAAGTACTTCTTGCCAGCCTCGGTCATTTCCTTCTTGTAGGTGCCGGCAACGGGATGCTGGAAGCGGGTGGGGTTGGTGGAGTTACCGGTGATGGAAACGCCAACGCCCTCGTGCCACATGATGGCAACGCCCTCGCGGACGTCGTCAGCGCCGTAGCAGTTGACCTTCGCGCGCTCACCGTCGGAG
>JAFQIB010000024.1 GCA_017397765.1 Clostridia bacterium
GCCCCCGCGAGGCCATTGCAAAGGAGTACGACTCCGGGTAAAGACGAGATTGGAGAGGCGGGGGAGAGTCCAGAGAGGGGTGGCAATCGATGGGCTGATGTTTGACACCCCTCTCTGGCCCTCTTTGCTTCTTTCTCGGGACCGAGAAAGAAGATCTCTCACAAGTGACCTGCCATAAAGATACAAACATCTAACGATCGCACATCTCTACAAATCCCAGTTTGTCTCGCTCGCCCAATTCCTCCAAAACAGACAAGCAGCCCTGATGCTGCGCAATCACGCAGCGCTCCCACCGCTCGCCTTTATCCACGGCAGCCTCATTGTGACATCCCACGAAGGGCGGCCCCTGTTTGCATCATTCACATGGCATGCCGGCGCTTTTCCGGCGGCCTGTGTGGCGAAAAAACCTGTTATACAGCAAATATTCGCCTTTTTGCAGGGCAAAGAGGTGCGTTGCCTGCGTTTGGCATGTGATATCCGGAAAATAGGCTGCCGGATTGCCAAGGTTGGTGAAAACGTTCGCAATTTCTGATTTTCCCCCTTTTCATAACGATGAAAATGCTGTATAATAGTCGGTGGGAACGTTTTCGTTCTGCCTGACTGACGATGCAAACAGATGCGACCAACATACGGAATGAGGTAATTCGGCGTGACTGATTTCGTGAGCACCTGGAATGAGGAGTCCTTTCTGACTACCCCTGTGGGCCCGCTGGGCCTGATTGCCATGCGAGGTACGGAGGAAATTGCCGGCAAGGTGAACCAATGGCTGCTGATGTGGCGTAAGCACACGGAGGCAACGATGCCCGGCGATATGACGACAACCCCCGGCATGGGCCGCGATGACTTTCTTGTGCGGACGTCCTGCCCCCGTTTTGGCAACGGCGAAGGCAAGGGCCTGATCAAGGATTCTGTCCGCGGTCTGGACCTGTACATCCTTTGTGACGTGGGTGCATACAACTGCACCTATGACATGTACGGGCAGAAGGTCCCCATGTCTCCGGACGATCACTACATGGATCTGAAGCGCACCATTGCTGCCGTGGGCGGCAAGGCCAAGCGCATCACGGTCATCATGCCGATGCTCTACGGCGGCCGTCAGCACCGCCGCGCCAGCCGCGAGTCCCTGGACTGCGCGCTGATGCTGCAGGAGCTGGAGCGCATGGGTGTGAACAACATCATCACCTTTGACGCCCATGATCCCCGCGTGCAGAACGCCACGCCCGAGGGCGGCTTTGAAAATGTGATGCCCTCCTACCAGATCTTCAAGGCCCTGCTGAAGAAGGAAAAGGCCCTTCAGCTGGACAAGGAGCACCTGATGATCGTCTCTCCCGACGAGGGCGCGCTGGACCGCAACATCTTCTATGCCTCCGTGCTGGGCGTGGATATGGGCATGTTCTACAAGCGCCGTGACTATACCCGCATCGTCAATGGCCGCAATCCCATCGTCGCCCACGAGTACATGGGCAATGATGTGGACGGCAAGGATGTGTTCGTGGCGGATGATATCCTCTCCTCCGGCGAATCCATGATTGATGTGGCCCGCAACCTGAAGTCCCGCAACGCCAACCGCATCTTTGCGGCGGTCACCTTCCCCCTCTTCACCAACGGCCTGGAGCTGTACAACAAGGCATACGAGGAAGGCCTGATCGACGGCGTGATCTCCACCAACCTGACCTACCGCACCCCCGAGCTGCAGGCGGCTCCCTGGTTCATTGAGGCGGATATGTCCAAGTATATCTCCTACATCATCGCCACCCTGAACCATGACCGGTCCCTGTCCAAGCTGCTGTCTCCCTCCGACCGCATTGCGGCTCTGAAGGCCCGCTACGAGCAGGAGCAGGTGGCCAACGGTATCAAGCTGGTGTAACGGGGAAGCCGCACAGGAAAAAGGATGAACAGGGCGGCGCAGCCCTTCGCTTGCAATCCTCCCTGAAATTGATTTGCGGCGGACAATGAAACAATCCGAACCCGCAGGCTGGATAAGGCTTGCGGGTTCTTTGTATTTGCTTCGGCAGGCTGGAGAAAATTGATTCCGGTGGGGGAAAACGTTGGCAGCAGCCTGTCGCAGCGGCCTGGAAAGCGCGGTAAAGCCGTCGGGGCAAAAGCTGTCCGGCGCGCCCCCCTTCCCAAATCGGCGGATTTATGGTAAACTGATATGGACTATCTGACAGGAGGAAGCTTATGTCTGAAAAGAAGGGGCTTTTTGCCCGTTTGCGCGAAGGTCTCAGCAAGACCCGCGATCAGCTGACCGGCCGTGTGGATACGCTGGTCAAGGAGACCCGCAAGATTGACGAGGATTTTTATGAGGAGCTGGAGGATATCCTGCTCCTGTCCGACTGCGGCATGAAGGCCACCATGGCCATCATGGATGAGCTGCGTGCCCGTGTGGAGAAGGATAAGGTCAAGGATGCGGAGGAAGCCCGCAGCATCCTCAAGCAGATCATGATCGAGCAGATGGATATTCCCCGTCCGCCGCTGCGCTGGCCCATGGTGATGATGGTGGTGGGCGTGAACGGCGTGGGCAAGACGACCACCATCGGCAAGCTGGCGCTGCGCTTCCAGTCCATTGGGCGGCGCATCATCCTCTGCGCGGCAGACACCTTCCGTGCCGCGGCGGCAGAGCAGCTGACCGTCTGGGCTCAGCGGGCCCGCGTGCCGATCGTCAAGCATGCCGAGGGCGCTGATCCTGCGGCGGTGGTGTTTGACGGCATCAAGTCCGCCAAATCCCAGGGCGCGGATCTGCTGATCGTGGATACCGCCGGCCGTCTGCATAACAAGAAGAACCTGATGGATGAGCTGAACAAGATGCGCCGCGTGATCGACCGGGAATGGGCCGAAGCGGAGGTGCGCTGCATGCTGGTGCTGGACGCCACCACCGGCCAGAACGGCCTGGCCCAGGCCCGCGCCTTCAAGGAGGTTTGCGAGGTGGGCGGCATCATCCTGACCAAGCTGGACGGCACGGCCAAGGGCGGCATTGCGCTGGCCATCCGTCAGGAGCTGGAGGTGCCGGTCTGGTATATCGGCGTGGGCGAGGGCATTGACGACCTGCAGCCCTTCAACGCCAAAGAATTCGTCGAAGCCCTGTTCTAAGGGCTCTGCCAAGGGCGCTGCCCTTGGAACCCGGCAGGGGGGCGGTGTCCCCCTGCACCCCCAGGCCCAAGGGCGCTGCCCTTGGAACCCGGCAGGGGCTTACGCCGCCCCTGCACCGGCGCAAGGGTCTTCGACCCTTGACCCATTTCGCGGCGGAGCTGGGCGGTTTTGGCGGGGAGTGTGTGCGTGCGGCTGGGAGTGGATGCGGCGTTGTGGGCCGCGCTCGCTGTCGCGCGGGCTATGCGGATGAGCGGTTGTGAGGCTGGAAAGGCTTTCTCTGGAGAGGGCTTGCTGCCTGCTTTCATCTCCGCGCCAAAAGGCTCCTTTCTTGAGGGAGCTGGGTTCGTGCGCGGATGGGACATCTGCGAGCGAGGATGGAGGGAGCTCCACCGGAGGAGATCGGTTGGTTGATTCCTTTTCTTGGGGACGCAAGCAAAGGAGGCGTCTGTGAAACCATGAAGCAATTGCCCTGGAAAATCTGTCTGCGGGCGGGCGTCACCGTTGTGCTGGTGTACCTTGCCTGCCATTACTGGTCTGCCTTCGTTCATGTGCTGGGGGTGGCCTTGTCGGCTGCCTCGCCGCTGCTTGTCGGTGGGGTGATTGCCTATCTGGCCAACATCCTCATGTCGACCTACGAGCGGCATTTCTTTGTGAAGCGCAAGAAGCCGATCTACGGAAAGCTGCGCCGGCCGGTGTGCATGGCGCTGGCCTTCCTGACGGTGGTGCTGGCGGTGGTCTGGATGCTGACGACCGTCCTGCCCGAGCTGGCCCGCTGCGTGGAAATGATTATTGCCGGGCTGCCCGGGGCTTTGACGAAGGCCTACAATTATCTGGATGAGAAGATCCAGCTGGGCGCGCTGCTCAAGGATATGAACCTGACAGTGCCCGGTGCGGACTTTGACTGGCGCAGCGCCATCACCAACACGGTCAGCTTCATCATGACCGGCGTGGGCGGCGTGGTGGGCGCGGCAGCGACGGCGGTGTCCGGCGTGGTTTCCACCGTGGCGACACTCTTCATTGCTGTGGTTTTCTCCATCTATCTGCTGGCGGGCAAGGAGCATATCGGCGGTCAGCTGCTGCAGGTGATGCGCACCTATCTGGGCGACAAGCTGACGGACCGCATCGTCTATGTCCTGAAGGTGGTGGACGATTCCTTCCACTCCTTCATTGTCGGCCAGTGCACCGAGGCGCTGATCCTGGGCGCCATGTGCTTTGTGGGCATGATGGTCTTTGGCTTTGACTATGCGCCCACCATCTCCATTCTGGTTGGCTTTACCGCGCTGATCCCCGTGGCCGGCGCCTACATTGCAGGCGTGGCCGGCGCGTTCATGATCTTTGTCAACAGCCCGCTGGAGGCTTTGCTGTTCGTGGTGTTCCTGGTGGTGCTGCAGCAGGTGGAGGGCAATCTGGTCTTCCCCCGCGTGGTGGGCTCGTCCATCGGGCTGCCGGGCGTGTGGGTGCTGGCGGCGGTCACTGTCGGCGGCGGCGTCCTGGGGATTCCCGGCATGCTGATCGGCGTGCCGCTGGCAAGCGCGGCCTACCGGCTGCTGAGCCGCGACGCCCGGGCCCGCGGGATGGGCAAATCCCTTTTCGATATGCCCCATGAGGCCAAACGGAAAAACCCGCTCTTCAAATGACACGGCCGGGCATGCCCGGACAGTTCCTGCAAACACGGAGGTATCCTATGCCATCGCTTTCTCCCTATCGGTCCGATCTGGACTATGCCTATGCGCCGGGGATGTTCCCGGCAATGGAATGCCTGCTGCACCGGCCTGATCTGGCCCGGCGCGTGCTGCTGCATACCAAAGCTGCCGGAACGGAGGGCGCTCAGCGGCTGATTGAGCTGGCGGGCAAATGCCATGTCCGGGTGGAGGAAGCAGACCGGGCGCTGGGGCGCATTTCCGGCAAGGAAAACTGCTTTGCCGCGGCGGTCTTTGAGAAATTCGACGATCTCCTGGACGCCCAGAAGCCCCATGTGGTGCTGCACAATCCCTCGGACTGCGGCAATGTGGGCACGATCCTGCGCACCTCCCTGGGCTTCGGCGTGGAGGATGTGGCGCTGATCCGGCCCTGCGTGGACGTGTTTGATCCCCGGGTGGTGCGTGCCAGCATGGGCAGCATGTTCCAGCTGCGCATCCATGTGTATGATACCTTCGACCAGTACCGGCTGGCGTATCCGGAGCATATGCTCTACCCCTTCATGCTGGACGGCTCGAAGTCCCTGCCGGACGTGCTGGCAGGGGAGGTACCGGCGCGCTGGTCGCTCATTTTCGGCAACGAGGGCAGCGGCCTTCCTGCGGAATTTGCAGCGATGGGACAGCCGGTCCGCATCCCCTCCAATGAGCGCATCGACTCCCTGAACCTCTCCATCGCAGCGGCGATCGGCGTCTATGGCTTTACCCGGAAATGATCCGGCGGGCTTTGGCCGTCAACGAAATAGCAGCGAGCATCCGGATGATCCCGGATGCTCGTTTCAGACTGTCAAAAAACCTCCGGGAGGTGTCGGAGGGCCCGCAGGCCCTCTGACTGTCATCGTATCCGGGGGCTTTGCCGCCGGGGCGGGGCGTTTTCGGCTTTCAGCCGAAAACATTCCTTACACGGAGGAGCGGCTGGGAGGGCCTTTCAGACCCGACCAGCGACGGAGTGCAATCCTCGAAAAAGTGCCTAAAGCACTTTTTCGACACGCAGCAGCGAGCATCCGGATGATCCCGGATGCTCGCTTTCATATGGCCCTGCAGGCCGCATGCCCCGGGAGGCCTCCTGCGCGGATGCAGAGGACGGATGCACAGAACATATCGGACAACACAAAACGGCGCTGACGGGATCGGGACATTGTCCTCCGTCAGCGCCGTTGTCATATGCGGTTAAGCTCTGGCCTCGATCCTGGCCTCCAGGGCGGCCAGCTTCTTCCTGGCGATGAAGGCGTAGCACAGCATATGTACGCCGAAGGTCACCGCCCAGGAGATGGGATAGGAAACGTAGAGGATGTCCAGCGTGGGGGTGGCGGCAAAGACCGTCAGAATCCATACCACGCGGAAAAGGCAGGCGCCGGTGAGGCTCACGATCATGGGCATCACCGAGTAGCCCACGCCGCGCAAACTGCCCACCACCACGTCCATCAGGCCGCACAGGCAGTACAGCGGCAGCAGGTAGAAGAGCCGCTTCATGCCGTAGTCCAGCACCGAGATGCCGGTGAGGGGGTCCAGTGCAGCAGGATCATCCAGGTACAGGGAGAGCAGGGGTCTGCCGAACAGGTACATCAGGTTGCCCATCACCAGGCCGATGACTGCCACGGTGCCCAGGCAGACCCACACGCTGCGGCGGACGCGCTTGATCTTTCCCGCGCCCAGGTTCTGGCTGGCGAAGGTCAGCGCCGCCTGGTGGATGGCGTTCATCGACGTGTACACGAAGCCCTCCAGATTGCTGCCGGCGGAGTTGGCCGCCACGACCACCTCGCCGAAGCTGTTCACGGAGGACTGGATCAGCACGTTGGAGATGGAGAACAGGCTGCCCTGCAACCCGGCGGGCAGGCCGACCCTCGCGATATCGATCAGCTGGCGCTTGTGGATGCGCAGCTCCTGCAGATCCAGATGCACCACGCCGTGGGAGCGCATCAGGCAGATGACCACCAGCGTTGCGCTCACGGCCTGGGAGGTCACCGTGGCGATGGCGACGCCTGCCACGTTCAGGTGGAAGACGATCACCAGGATCAGGTTCAGCACCACGTTGATCACGCCGGCGATGGACAGGTAGATCAGGGGGCGCTTGGTGTCGCCCACGGCGCGGAGGATGGATGCGCCGAAATTGTAGATCATGTTGAAGGGCATGCCCAGGAAGTAGATCTTCATGTAGGTGGTGGCCAGGTCGAGGACGGGGTTATCCATCATCCTGAGCAGCGGGCGGCAGAAGAGGAAGCCTGCTGCGCCCACAACCAGGCCTGCGATGATTGCCAGGGTCATGGCGGTGTGGACGGCCTTGTGGACCTCTGCCGGGTCGTTCGCGCCGAAGGACCGGGCCACGGCGACGCTGCCGCCCACGCTCAGGCCGATAAAGACGTTCACCATCAGGTTGATCAGGCTGCCCGTGGAGCCCACGGCGGCCAGGCATTCCTTGCCGGCCCACCGGCCCACGACCACCATATCTGCGGCGTTGAAGAGCAGCTGCAGGATGCCGGAGGCGATCAGCGGCAGGGAAAACATCAGCACCTTGGGCAGCAGCGCGCCCTCGGTCATGTTCATTTCATATTTGCTGGAACGTGCCATAACAGCATCTCCTTTGTCAGAGACCGGCCCATGCCGGCGGGGAAGAGATTACAGCAGGGCGCTCTCACGCGGCCCCAGGTAGCTGGCGGGCAGCTGATGGCCCTCAGGCCAGATCAGGAGGCGCTCCAGGCTCAGGTTGGGGTCAACCGCACCGATGGTAACTTCGTTCAGGCCCGCCCGGCAGCGGATGCTGGCCTGCACCTTGCGGATGTGGCTGACCATGGCGGCGCACCAGCGGGGATCGCTGTTTTCACCGGCACGGTAATCCGCCGGGACGCAGGTGACGGTCTGCATGCTGCCGTCGGGGCCGGTGAGGGTGCAGCGCATGGGAACGCCGGGCTGCACGGGGCTGGTGGGGGTGAGCCACATTTCGCATACATAGTCACCCGCCGTTTCCGCGAAGAAGCGGTAGGTAAGGGCCGGCGCGCTTTCGCCGGGCTGGAAGGCGGCTGTGGTGGGGTACACCTTCACGGCGCTGCCGCTGCGGCCGTAGCCGGGCAGCACCCGGAAGGCAGCGTTCTTTGCATCCTGCTTCCGGCAGAAGTGGGGCGCTTCAATGGTGACGACCTGTTTGACCGGCATGTAGGCAGGCTGGGCGTTTTCGGCATGCTTTTTCGCAGCAACGTCCACCGCTACCCGGCCGTCGTCCGCCAGGATCAGCAGACGGCACTGCTGCAGTTCACCGCTCAGCCTGCTGTGGTCGCAGGTGAGGGTCACAAAGTCCAGATCGCAGGTCTTGCCCGACCGGGGCGTTACGGTCAGCCAGTCGGCCTCGCCTTCGATGCGCCAGGTCAGCTCGCCCGTGCCGGCGTTGGCGATCTCGAGCTTCACCTCGGTCACGCCCGCATCGCAGAAATCATCCGCCGGGATGACCATGGGGCCGAAGTAGGCACGCCCGCAGATGCGCTCGTCATCCGCCCGGGAGACACTCAGGCGGGGCTCCTTCCAGGGATAGACGTAGGTGCGCAGGGGCATCTTGCAGCCGTCCTCATTCCACATGGTGAAGCCGATGTGGGCCTCGCGCTCCATGCCGGACCATTTGCCGTCCCGGAAGGCGGCGTATTCGGCGCACAGCGCCTCATCCTCGGCCATGCATTCGGCCACCCGGTCGGCAAAGTAGTTGGCGACAGGACGGGCCTGGGCGGCGTGGTGGGCGTTGGTGCCGGCCATCAGATGCATGTCCAGCAGGTTGATGCTGCTGGTCAGGGGCAGGTGCACCAGGGAGTAGTAGGCGTCCTTCGCCGGCTGGGTGAAATGGGCATACAGTGCATCGCTGGCCCGCCAGAGGGATTCGCCCAGCTCGTACATGCGCACGGATTCGTTCTCGTGGCAGGGATGATAGACGCTGGCGTTCAGCGCCTCGGGACGGCGCTTGCCGTTGAGGTCGTACAGGTCGGTCAGCACCTGGGCCACGGCGGTCTGCTCCGCCTCATCCAGCCCGGGGAAGGTCTCGGCGGCAAAATGGTCCACCCACTTGCGCCAGTTCAGCACATCGTGGCTGCCCCACTTGTCATAATCGTAGGCCAGGTCGAGGAACTGGTGGAGGCTGACCTCATTGCCCTTCAGGTCGCCGGTGTTGAGGATCCACACGTCGCGGATGCCGTAGTCGTAGGCCAGGCACATCTGCTCCCACAGCTTGGAGAAGGGGGTGGAGGGCATCCACTCGTAGCTCACCGGGCCGCCGTGGTAGTCCACATGGTAATACATGCCCCAGCCGCAGCCGCGCTTTTTCAGGGCGGCGGTCATTTCCGGGGTGGGCAGGCTGCGCATGAAACCGTGATTGTCCTCGCACAGCATGCAGACTGTGTCGGTCAGGCCTTCCCAGTCTTTGAGGCCCTGGACGGTCTCATTGCCGTAGAAGAAGGGCTCGACCTCCTTGTACAGCGCCAGCAGCCGGGGCTGATCCTTCGATTTGGGGCCGGCGTGCTGCTGGATGAGCGCCTCCTGGGTGGTGATGACGTCCTTGAGGTATTCGATGTTGGCGCGAAGGCCGGAATCTTCGCCCAGCATGGCGCTGTCCGCCTCGCCGCGCATGCCGATGGTGATCAGATGCTCGTACTTGCCGGAGCGCTTCAGGCCGTCCTCCCAGAAGCGGGTGATGCCCTCGCGGTTGCGCACGAAGTTCCAGTCCGTGCCGTACTTGCCGCCGGCCTGGATGGAATGCTTGAATTCCTCGCCTGCCCGCAGGCAGGGCTCATGATGGCTGTTGCCCACCACGATGCCGTATTCGTCCGCCAGCTCCTCGTTGAGGGCGCCGGGGCCTTCCTCGGCGAAGACGCTGGCCCACATGGCGGGCCACATATAGTTGGCCTTCAGCCGCAGCAGCAGCTCGAAAACGTGGTCGTACATCTGGGCGTTCACGCCGCCGAAATGCTCCATGCACCAGTTGCCGAAGCAAGGCCACTCGTCGTTGATGAACAGGCCGCGGTAGCGGACGCTGGGCTCCTTCGATACGGTGCAGAGATCCTCCCGGAGTTTGATCTCCGCGCAGGGGACGGGATCGACATCGCCCCAGTAGCATAGCGGCGACACGCCGATATACCGGGACAGCTCGAACATGCCGAACTCGGTGCCGCGCTTGTCGGAGCCGAGGATGACCAGATTGCCGTCCGCCATGGCGATGGTGAAGCATTCCCACTTGCCGCGGATCATTTCCGCCTGGGGCAGCTTGCCGGAGGCGATCAGCTGATCCGCCAGCGCGGAGCAGCCCAGGGTGGCGCACAGCACATGGGGCGCGTCGGGCTTTTCCCGAAGCAGCGCGGGCTTGACGCCGGAGACCTTTTCCACGTCGGCGATCACCTTGCCTGCCACGCGCAGGACGCCGGCATAAGCGGTTTCTTCCACCACGAAGGGAAGGGCGGTACCGTTTTTCGTCAGAAACATATGGTTGCCTCCTCAGTACAGATGGGGGGTCAGCACCAGCATGGTGGCGCCGGGGGCGTTGAACAGACGGAAGGGCATGAACCAGGGATAATCCGTACCTGCGCCAAGGCCGGGGCTGATGTGCTGCCACACGCCTGCCAGATAGCCCATGCCGGTGACCTTTTCATCCTCGGGGAAGAAGCCCAGCTCCGGCACATAGACCGCGCCAAGGCCGGGAATCCGCCACTGGCCGCCGCAGTAGCCGCCGGAGAGGATCAGGGACACCTTACTCATGGAAAATACCTTGCTGGTTGCCCAGGCGCGGGACTCTGCCACCGCCTCCCGGGACAGGGGCATATGGCTCACGGCGATCTGCACATGGCTTTCCTGCATGGAGGCGATCTTTTCGCGGATGCGCTGCATGCGCTGCACCTGATATTCCGCGGTGCGCTTCAGGGCTGCCTGATCCGCCGAGAGGGGCTCCACCTGGGCGTTGAGCATATCGATCTGGTTCTGCCAGGCCTTTTCGGTGCTGACGGTATCCATGGTGTACAATTCCTCGGGGGTGAACCAGACCGTGCCCTTGCCGGCGGTGACGGCGTAGGGCTCATCCAGCAGGATCACGCCTGCGTCGATGAGCTGCTGCGCCCAGTCCGCATAGGCGGAGAGGCTGGCGTGGGCGGTGGTGGCGTAGAGCGCCGGATCGCCTGCGCCCGGCAGCAGCAGCACCGGCGTCCCCGTCGGCATCTGGCTCACCAGATCCAGCACGGGCTGCACATGACCGCTTTCCCCCACCATGTTGCCCGAGAGCACGACAGCACCGTAGCCGCTGCGATTGCCGATGGCCTTCTTGACGGCGGACTGCCGGTCACCCAGCTCCGCGCCGTTCAGGTCGGACAGGTGCAGGATGGTGAAGTTGTCCAGCGCGGTGGGCAGATCGGAAATGGTGACGTACTCGCGGGTATAGGCGACGGTGTGGGTCATGGCCAGGTTGGCGGTGAAGAGCACCGCCAGCAGCAGGAGGATGACGACGATGAAGCCGATCAGAAAGCCCCTGCCGCGATGGCTTTCCTCGACGAAGATGTATTGCTGACGGCGTGCCATAGGATCGCAACCTCCGCAAATTTTCTCAGCATACATTATAGTGCTTCTTCCTGCCAAGCGCAAGGGGCGCAGGCGTAAATAAATCGTCATATTCAGCAGAAATGCAGGCAGACCGGCCCAACATTTCCGCTGCCTGTGGTACTATAAAGGCAGAAGCTTCTGACCAATCCCTTTGAAAGGCGGTGTGCCCGTGCGCGAACGATTTGCGGCCTGGGTGGAGGAATACTCGCTGTCTCTGCTGCGGTGGGCCCGGGGAAAGACCGGTGACCCGACCGCTGCCGAAGATCTGGCCCAGGAGGTCTGGCTGCAGTTCTTTTCCGCTGTCAGACGGGAGGCGGAGGCCGCGCAGGCCATCGCCCAGCCGGAGCATCTGCTGTGGAAGGTTGCCCGCCATGTGTGGCTCAAATCCCTGCGGCAAAAGGAGCTGCTGCCCCTCATGGCAGACGCGCCCGCCCCGGAGGACTTTGCCGCAGACATTGCCCAGCGGCAGGAGGACGCCCGGCTGCGTGCCTGGGTGCACCAAAAGATTGTCAATCTGAACAGGCTGCAAAGGGAGATTTTCATCCTGTACTATGTGGAGAAGGTGCCGCAGAAGGAGATCGCCCGCCGCCTGGGTGTGAAGGAAAGCACCCTGCGCTGGCACCTGTCCGACACAAGACGCAAGATCAAGGAGGAAGCAGACCATATGACGGACACCGAATTTGTCTACCGCCCGCGAAAACTGAATCTGGGCATCAACGGCCAGGCTGTGGCCCGGCTGGATACCACCCGCATCAACAGCAATCTGCTGATGCAGAACATTCTCCTGGCCTGCTATGAACAGGGCCGCACCGCCGCAGAGCTGGCGGAGATGCTGGGCGTGGCCCGGCCCTACATCGAACACGATATCACCTGGCTGGCGGAGCGGGAGTTCCTCGCCGAAGAAAAGGGCCGGTACTTCACCACGTTCATGATCAGCACCTGCACGCAGGAGCATCGGATTTACTGCGTGTACGAGAACCACAAGGCGGCCCTGTCCGGCGCGATCTGCCGGTATCTGCTCGACCATGAGGCGGACATCCGCCGCATTGGCTTCACCGGCTGCGACAAGCCTATGAACAAGCTGCTGTGGACGCTGATCTACTTCTTCACCATGGTGCTGGATATGCCCTGCAATCCCCCGGAGAAGCCCTACCGTCCCGACGGCGGCCGCTACTGGCCGCTGGGGTTTGACCGCAGCGACTTTGATCCCGACAGTCCCCGGGCGAACTTTGCTTACAATGGCGGCATGTGCAGCGACGGCTTCAACTGGTTTGGCCTGCACAACTTCGGGCAAAGCGAAATTGAGGACATGCTGGACGGCTGGACGCCGGAATACCTGCGCCTGCGGACGCTGCTGGTGAAGCTCATCCACGGCGGCTTTGACCCTTCTCTGGTCACGGAGGAGGAAAAATTCCCCCTGGCCCAGCTGATCGAGAAGGGCTTCCTGTTCATGGAGGACGACCGGCTTGTGCCGAACTTCCTCATCTTTACCCGGGCGCAGCACGAACAGCTCTGCCGGGAGATCTTTGCGCCGCTGGCAGAGACCCTTCAGCCGGAGGTGACAGCCCTTGCCCGGGACCTGCATGCATTGAGCCTTTCCAATCTGCCGGCACATCTCAAGCACCTTGCACCCCTGGCAGAGGCCATGGCCCAGCATGAGGTGGGCTACATGACCGAGCTCCTGGCCTTCCGGGACGGCACGCTCTATCAGCCTGCGGACAAGCGGGATGGAGAGTTCTTGACGATGGCGTATATCTGCCGGTGACAGCCCCAAAGTCCCCGGTTTTCTGAACAATATGCCCCCGAAGGTTTCCAAAGGGCGACCGGAAAGCCCTTTGGTCGCCTCGGCAGAGGCGAAACCCTTATGCAGAGGCATGCCCTTGCAGACAATCAGAGCCCGCAGAGGCAAAATCCTCTGCGGGCTCCGGGTCTGTTCGGCGTTACGCCGGCGGCAGGATCTCCACGCGCCGGGTCAGCAGATCAGCGTAGGTGAAGGTGTGACGCTGGGGAATGCCGCAGCTGGTCTCCTCCACGCAGAAGACGTGCTTGTATACGCCGACGATGACGGCCGGTGCGTCCTGCACTGCCTTGGCGTGGCTCAGAGCGATGTTCAGACGGATCTGCGGATTTTCTTTGCAGATCGCGGCCACATATGCCCTGCAGCCTTCGAGGGTGGGGGGAATGCTGGTTGCCATGCTGTGTCCTTTCGGTGCAATACGTCGCGGCAGGAGCGATTGACCGGTTTGATCGGTGCGGCTTGGCCGGCTGCCGTCGGCCGCAGATGCAAAAGCACACCGGAAGCGGGAGGCTTCTTGCTGCTATTTTAGCATACTTTTTGGCAAAAAGCATGCGGCGGCGCGCAAAAAAACAGGCTGACACATGCTGCGTCAGCCCGTTTTGATATGCACTTATTTTGCGTTGCGGATCACGTCAAAATTGCGCTTGAAATAGTCCACGCCGCTCCAGACGGTGATGGCCACCACCCAGAGGACGATGATCCAGCCGATCACGTCCACGATGGTCAGCAGCACCGGCACATTGGGGAAGACCACCGGCGCAAGGCGGCCTGCGATCATCAGGAACAGCACCAGCACGATCTGGCTGACGGTCTTGATCTTGCCCAGCTTGCCGGCAGCAATGACCCGGCCCTGGCCGACGGCCACCATGCGCAGCCCATCCACCGCCAGCTCCCGGGCGAGGATGAGGATCACGGCCCAGTGGGGCAGGAGACCTGCATGGGTCAGCATGATCATGGCGGACAGATTGAGCAGCTTATCGGCCACCGGGTCGATGAACTTGCCGAAATCGGTCACGATATTGTCGCGGCGGGCAATGTGGCCGTCCAGATAATCGGTGTAGGCTGCTGCGCCGAAGACGGCTGCGGACAACAGCACCATCGGCCAGCCGGGCAGGTACATCAGGAGCACCATCAAGGGAATCAGCGCCACGCGCAGAAGGCTCAGTTTGTTCGGTGTATTCATTACAGCATTTCTCCCATCAGGTCGTAGGTGTCAGCCTGGGTGATTTTCACGTTGACAAAAGTACCAATCTCGGGAACCGGCTTTCCCTTGCGGGTGAATACGATTTCTCCGTCGGTTTCCGGGGCCTCGCGGTGGCTGCGGCCCAGAATGAAGCCGTCCTCCGCCACATCGGTGACCAGCACCTTCTCGGTGGTGCTCACGCGGGCCTGGTTGCGCTTCAGGCTGATGGCGCTCTGCATAGTCATCAGGCGGTCAAGGCGCTCCTGCTTGATCTCCTCGGGGATCTGATCCGGCATGCGGGCGGCGGGGGTATCCTCCTCGGGGGAGTAGGTGAAGGCGCCCAGCCGGTCAAACTCGGCCTCGCCCAGCACGTCCAGCAGCTCCTGAAACTGCTCCTCCGTTTCGCCGGGGAAGCCCACGATGATGCTCGTGCGCAGCGTCAGCCCGCGCGCCCTTGCGCCCTTGATGCAGCGCAGGATGTCGGCCTTGTTGCCCCGGCGGTGCATCCTTTTCAGCACCGTGTCGTTGACGTGCTGGATGGGCAGATCCAGGTATTTGCAGATGTTGGGGGTGTCCGCGATCACGTCCAGCAGCCGGTCGTCGGTTTCGTCCGGGTAGCAGTACAGGACGCGCAGCCAGTCCACGCCGTCGATGGCGGCGGCCTTCTTCATCAGCTCGGGGAGCGTCGTATGTCCGCCTGCATCGGTGCCGAAGCGGGTGGTATCCTGGGCGACGAGGATGTGCTCGCGTACGCCCTGCTTCGCCAGCTTTTCGATCTCCACCAGCACGTCCGCCTCGGGCCGGGAGCGGTAAGCGCCGCGGATCAGCGGAATGGCGCAGAAGGTGCAGCGGTTGGAGCAGCCCTCGCCGATGCGGGTGTAGGCGGAATAGAAGGGCGTGGTCAGCACCCGGTCATGGGCGTAGTAGGAATTGTCGTCCGCGCAGTAGGAGCGCTTCTCGCCCTTCAGGGCGCGCTCGATGGCGGCGGGCAGCTCTTTGTACTTGTTGACGCCCATCAGCAGGTCGATCTCGGGGATCTCCGCCTTCAGCGCCTCCTCATAGCGCTGGGCGAGGCAGCCGGTCACCACCAGCAGCCTGCACCTGCCGGTCTGCTTGTACTGGGCCAGCTCAAAAATGGTGTCGATGGATTCCTCCTTGGCGGACTCGATGAAGCCGCAGGTGTTCACCATCAGGATATCCGCCTGTGCGGGATCGCCGGTGAATGTATAGCCATGGTCTGCCAGCAGGCCCAGCGCGGTTTCAGAGTCCACGCGGTTCTTGTTGCAGCCCAGGGAGATCATGCCAACGGAAAGGGGCTTTGTCATGCTCTGACTCCTTCCAGGGAATTGCGGAAAGTGATCCGTCCGCCCATTATATCATGTTTTGCCGGATTTGAAAAGGCGCGATTCGCGTTCGACGCCGCTTTGGACGGAAAAATGACGGCATTTGTCAGCGCTGCGCTGCGGCACGGCTTGACAAGCGGCGCGTTCTGTGCAAGAATCAGCCGGGAAGGGAGCGAGATGGGTGAAACGCAAAAGGCTTGACCGGGACGGCTGGGGCTTCCAGCACTTCCCGTATGCACAGATGCGCCTGGATACGGAGGACTTTCACGGCATGGTCTGCCTGATCCGCCTGACCAGCGGGAAAACCTGCTGCTGGCATATGCCCAGGGCGGGCCGCGTGGCGGTGTGCGGCGAGGGCATGACCTGGCTGCAGCTGATCCCCGACGGCGCGCATCATGTGCTGACGGCCATGATGAACCGCCGGGGCCGGGTCAATGTGTGGTATGCCGATGTGATCGACCGCATCGAATACGATGCGGACGGCGTGGCAGCCTTTGTGGATATGTACCTGGACGTGATCTTCTCTCCCCGGGGCGACGTGAAGGTGGATGACCGGGACGAGCTGGACGCAGCCTGGCAAAGCGGCGAGCTGTCGGATGCCCAGCATGCCCTTGCCCTGGCGGAAGGGGAGCGGATTCAGGCGGCCTACTGCCGGGACACTGCCGCCACGCACAGGCTGTGCCGCCGCCTGCTCAGGCTGGCCCGGGAACGGCAGCAGGACGCAGCGGTGCTGCGCCGGAACAGCTGACATACAGAAAACAGCATCGGGAAGCGCTGCGGCTTCCCTTTTTTTGCTGTCAGGCATGCGCCTGCCGGGGCGGGCGGATTTGTTTTGATGACTTTTGCGCCGCTGCCCCTTGCAATCTTTGGCATTAGCCATTATAATGATAGAATGTATCCTGGGCGCAATTCGTTCTGCGCCCGGGATGCGGAATCAGAGGATTCATGGCAGCTGACGGCTGCCTGAAGATATGGAGGAGGATTCGTATGGAAGAAACGACGACGCGCAGCAACTTTATCTGGGACGCCATCGATCAGGATCTGGCCGAGGGCCGCTATACCCAGGTGCACACCCGTTTCCCTCCCGAACCCAACGGCTACATGCACATCGGCCACTGCAAGGCGCTGATCATGGACTTCCTGACGGCAGAAAAGTACGGTGGCCTTTCCAACCTGCGCTTTGACGATACCAACCCCGCCAAGGAGGACACCGAGTACGTCGAGGCCATCAAGCGGGATATCAACTGGCTGGGCTTCAACTGGACCGGCGGCCTGTACTATGCCTCCGACTATTACGACAAGTGCTACGAGATCGCCGAGGACTGGATCAAGCGTGGCCTGGCCTATGTGGACGAGCTGGACAAGGAGCAGATGCGCGAATATCGCGGCACGCTGACCAAGCCCGGTAAGAACTCCCCCTGGCGCGACCGCCCCTGGGAGGAATCCCTTGATCTGTTCCGCCGCATGAAGAATGGCGAATTCGCCGAGGGCACCTACACCCTGCGCGCCAAGATCGACATGGCGTCCCCCAATATCGTCATGCGCGATCCCGCCATGTACCGCATCTTGTATAAGGAGCACTGGCGCACCGGCAACAAGTGGTGCATCTACCCCATGTACGATTTCGCCCACCCCATCGGCGACGCGCTGGAGGGCATCAGCCACAGCCTCTGCTCCCTGGAGTATGAGATCCACCGTCCCCTGTACGACTGGGTGGTGGAGAAGTCCGCCCACATGCTGCCTGCCCGTCCCCGTCAGATCGAGTTTGCCCGCCTGAACATGACCCGTACGGTGATGTCCAAGCGCAAGCTGCGCGCGCTGGTGGAGGGCGGCTACGTCCGCGGCTGGGACGATCCCCGCATGCCCACCCTGAGCGCCCTGCGCCGCCGCGGCTACACCGCCAACGCCATCCGCGACTTCATCAGCCGCATCGGCCTTTCCAAGGCGGACTCCGTGGTGGATACCGCCGTGCTGGAGGCCTGCGTGCGTCAGGACCTGGATGCGAATGCCGCCCGCGTGAGCGCTGTGCTGCGTCCCATCAAGGTGGTGCTGACCAACTGGCCCGAGGCCGAGAAGCGGGAGCTGGTGGTGGAGAATCACCCCAAGAATCCCGACATGGGCACCCACACCGTGACCCTTTCCCGCGAGATCTACATCGACGCGGAGGACTTCATGGAGGTGCCTGCCAACAAGTTCCAGCGCATGTACCCCGGCTTCGAGGTGCGTCTGAAGGGCGCCTGCATCGTCAAGTGCGAGGGCTGCACGAAGGATGAAAACGGCAATGTCGTGGAGATCCAGTGCACGGTGGACTTCGATTCCTTCGCCGGCTGCGAAGGCTCCGGCCGCAAGATCAAGGGCAAGGTGCTGCACTGGGTGAATGCTGAGGACGCAGTGCCCTTCGAGGCCCGCCTGTACGAGCCCCTGCTGCCCGCCGAGGGCGAGGCTGTCGAGGAGGAGGCCGAAGAGGTTGCTGTCGATACCGAGGAAGAGGCCGCCGAAGAAACCGACGCCCTCACCCGCAAGGATTACGACTTCCTGAAGCAGATTTCTCCCAACACCCTGACGGTGCTGCATGGCTTTGCCGAGCCCGCCATCCGCGACTGCGAGAATGGCACCAGCTTCCAGTTTGTGCGCGTGGGCTACTTCTGCAAGGACCCCGACTCCACCAGCGAGCTGCCGGTGTTCAACCGCACGGTGGAGCTGAATGGGTTGAAGCTGTAAGCAACGAGGCGAAGGTTCCTATGTGAGAGAGTGAAGGCGCAAGCTGCGTGTGCTCCCTCAGTCTTCGCTCGCGGCTTTTCAAGCCGTTCGCGAATCCAGCTCCCTCCCGGAGGGAGCTGGCAGAGAGCTTGCTCGCTGACTGAGGGAGAACGCGGCAGCAGCGGAACCAACGAGACCGGAGGTGTGAGAATTGTCTCTTGAATACAACAAGAACCTCATCCCCTTTGCCAAGTCCCTCCGCAAGCACGCCACACCCCAGGAAAACCACCTCTGGTACGACTTCCTGCG
The DNA here is from genome assembly GCA_017397765.1 of Clostridia bacterium. GTDB lineage: Bacteria > Bacillota > Clostridia > Christensenellales > Aristaeellaceae > UBA11524. Next base: position 18,673 of record JAFQIB010000024.1, read on the forward strand.
CAGCTACACGCCGCGCTTCCAGCGTCAGAAAACCATTGGCCAGTTTATCGCGGATTTCTGCTGCGAGAAGGCCAAGCTGGTCATTGAGCTCGACGGCTCCCAGCATTTCACCCCTGAAGGCCACACCTACGACGAAGCCTGCACCGCCGCCATCGAAACCTTCGGCGTGACCGTGCTGCGCTTCACCAACCGCGAGATCGACAGCGGCTGCAGGGCTGTCTGTACACAAATAGAGGCAGCCGTTCGTGCGAGGCTGCAATGAGGAGGTGACCCGACATGCCTGCCCCTTCCGCCTGGACGCATAAGAACATTTCCATCCTGCTGTGGGTGCAGGGCTTTGAAGGCCTGTCAGATCACCCCGGCACCAACGGAGATACCACTGAATGATGAATAGTAAGGAGATAACCGATATGTCCAACCAAGTCCGTACCCGATTCGCGCCCTCCCCCACGGGCTTCATGCACCTGGGCGGATTGCGCACGGCCCTGTATGGCTACCTGTTTGCCAAGAAGATGGGCGGCAAGTTCATTCTCCGCATTGAGGATACCGACCAGGAGCGCTTCGTGGAGGGCGCGACCGAGGTCATTTACGATACCCTGCGCGGCTGCGGCATCAACTGGGACGAGGGTCCCGATGTGGGCGGCGAGTATGGCCCCTACATCCAGTCCGAGCGCAAGGCGACCTACCTGCCTTACGCCAAGCAGCTGGTGAAGACCGGCCACGCCTACTACTGCTTCTGCACCAAGTGCGAGCTGGACGAGCGCCGCGCGGCCGCCGAGGCCCGGGGCGAGGTGTTCAAGTATGACAAGCACTGCCTGAAGCTGACCGAGGAGGAGGTTCAGGCGAAGCTGGATGCGGGCATGCCCTACGTCATCCGCCAGAACGCCCCCACCACCGGTGAGACCAGCTATGACGACCTGGTCTTCGGTCACATGACCTTCCCCAACGACACCCTGGACGACATGATCCTCATCAAGGCGGACGGCATGCCCACCTATAACTTCGCCAATGTCATTGACGATCACCTGATGGGCATCACCCACGTCATGCGCGGCCTGGAGTACATCTCTTCCACCCCCAAGTACAATCTGCTGTACGAGGCCCTGGGCTGGGAGATCCCCCAGTACATCCACATGGCGCCCGTCATGCGTGACGCCACCCATAAGCTCTCCAAGCGCGACGGCGACGCCTACTACTCCGACTATGTGGAGAAGGGCTACCTGACCGAGGCGCTGATCAACTACCTGGCCCTGGTGGGCTGGAACCCCGGCAACGACCGCGAGTTCTTCACTCTGGACGAGCTGGTGGAGGCCTTCTCGGTGGATCGCCTCTCCAAGTCCCCCGGCATCTTCGATGTGGATAAGCTGACCTGGTTCAATGCTGAGTACATCCGCAAGCTGGACGCCGAGAAGTACCTGGAGCTGGCAACCCCCTGGTTCGATCAGGTGCTCGCCGGCAAGGGCATCTGCTACAAGCGCCTGGCGGAGCTGATGCAGACCCGTACCGAGGCCTTCAACCGCGTGCCGGATATGGTGCGCTTCCTGGGCGAGCTGCCTGCCTACGAGGCTGACATGTTCGTGAACAAGAAGGCCAAGACCACCCCCGAGGTGGCCAAGGCTGCCCTGGAGCTGCTGCGTCCCGTCATCGAGGGCATTGAGGACTGGACCGAGACCACCATCCACGACGTGCTGATGGCGAAGATTGCCGAGGCCGGCATGAAGAATGCCACCGCCCTGTGGCCGCTGCGCATTGCCATTTCCGGCCAGATGTCCACCCCCGGCGGCGCGATCGAGATTGCGTGGCTGCTGGGCAAGGACGAGTGCCTGCGCCGCATCGATCTGGGCCTGGCGAAGCTCGGCTGAGAGGAAGGCTGTCCCGGCCTGCGCTGAGCATCCTGATTTCTGCATAGAACAACGCGCTGCATCTGGTTTGCGGATGCAGCGCGTTTTTGTATGCCGGTTTGGCAGCCGATGCTGAAAACGGCAGCGCTGTGCGGGCAGCTTGCTTTTTCGGGCGAAAGATGCAACCGTTTCCGACATCAGAAAAACAAAAAACGGAGTCAAAAAATGCAATAAAATGGAAGGAAATGTATATTTTATTCTTGCGATCGGGGGACAATTGCGGTATAATCAATATGCTGGAAAAGTTTGTCTGCTGTGCCGGATGCAGGTGGAGCGGAACGGCTTCGAAACCGGATAAGACGTGCTGATACATGCCCGCTGCGTCGTTTGCCGCAGCTGTCCATATGATTCAAGGAGGCGTGCTATATGAAGAGAATTGCTGCGATGCTGCTGGCGTTCGCGATGGTCTTTGGCCTTGTCGGAACCGCAGCCCCGGCCGATGCGGCGGAGCGTCATCCGTCGGAGTATGTGTATACCGATTACGGTCGCGGTTACCATCTGGTTTCTTTCCTGAATGGGTATAACGTGATCGCCTTCGGCAATGCGCACAGCGAGCTGCATATGATGGGCGCGATGCTGGTGCAGGGCAGCTATACCGGCGCGGAGCTCAACTCCGGCTTTGCGGACGGCGATCATCTGCCGCCCTCCTTTGTGAAGGGTCTGATCAACGCGCCCCAATCCGTGTATAACTCCCGCAATCACAACGATGTGGCGCCGCTGTATGTGGGCGCTGCCAATACGGTGACGACCTGGGAGGAGAACGGACGTACCAAGTACAGCGTCAACGGCGTGCGCACCGGCAACGACAGCACTACGCCGGTGTATGTCAATGATGCATTCTTCAATTTCAGGGAGGCCTATGAGGTCATCAAGGCGGATCAGGCCGCCATGTACAGCCGCGCCACGGTTGTGACGCCGGTGGATGAGGTCATTACGGTGCATGTCGGCGATAATGTGCTGATCGAGAGCCTGGACGGCGTGAAGCGGATCAACATCATCGGCGATCTGAACGCGACGATGAATACCACCATCAATGTGGGCGAGTCCGGCGAGGTCACCGTCCCCCGCGAGCTGATCAACGGCGCCCAGCCTCAGGTGCTGGAGCAGAACGAGGCCGGTACCGCCATTGTGTTCAACTTCCCCTATGCGGACGCGGTCGTGCTGCCCACGCAGAACTGGATCGGGCATGTCATCGCACCGGATGCGGACGTGAGCCAGGCGTCCGGCAACTTCAACGGTACCATCATCTGCGATGACCTGTATACGGCTGCGGAAGGCCATATCTACAGCTACAACACGCAGGATACCTCCTGGGATACGGTGTTCAGCCTGGAAAAGGTGTGGCATGACCACAGCGACGCGGACGGTCTGCGCCCTGATGCCATCCGGGTGCAGCTGCTGGCGGACGGCGAGGCGGTGGAGACGGTGACGCTCCGGGCGGCGGACGGCTGGTATTATGTCTGGCCCACCCTGCCGGAGCGCAATGAGCAGGGCGACGTCATCAGGTATTCCGTGAAGGAGCTGGACGTGCCCCAGGGCTATACCGCCGAGTATGATGCAGACGCGCAGCGCCTCATCAACACCCATGAGCATGAGACCGTCGATATCCGCGGCACCAAGACCTGGGTGGGCGACGAAGCCGTGGGCAGCGAATACCGGCCTGCGACGCTGACGGTGCATCTGCATGCGGACGGCGAGCACATTGCTGCCCAGACCATCACCGTCACCGCAGACAATATCCAGTATTACGAGTTCAACGATCTGCCCAGGAACAAGGGCGGCAAGCCGATCGTTTATACCATCCATGAAGATCCCGTGCCCCATTATCTGGGCACAACCAACGGCTATGACCTGACCAATACCTATAATGTGGAATCTGTTTCGCTTTCCGGCGTCAAGACCTGGAACGACGATATGGACCGCGACGGCCTGCGCCCCACCGCCATCACGGTGGAGCTGCTGGCCAACGGCCAGGTGACGCAGGAGCAGGTGGTCACCGCAGCTTCCGGCTGGACCTACAGCTTCAGTAACCTGCCCAAGGTGGACACGAACGACCGGGAGATCACCTATACGGTCCGGGAGAAGAATGTGCCCCAGGGCTACCGGGCCACAGTGAACGGCACGGATATCGTCAATGACCATACCATTGAAACCGTTGACCTTTCCGGCAAAAAGATCTGGGAGGATGATAACGACAACGACGGCAAGCGCCCCGCCTCCATCTCTGTGGTGCTGCTGGCCAACCAGCAGCCTGTAAAACGCGTTGAGGTGACGGAGCAGGACGGCTGGGCCTGGTCCTTCACCGATCTGCCCAAGAATGAGGGCGGCAGGGAAATCAAGTACACGGTCCGTGAGACCGTGACGGATGAGGACGGCAATGAGCTGCCCTGGACGAAGGACTATGTCAGCACCAATGCCGGCATGGATATCATCAATACCCACGAAAATGAAACGGTGGATGTTGCAGGCGCCAAGACCTGGAACGACGATGACAACAATGACGGCATGCGCCCGGAAAGCATCACCATCCGCCTCCTGCAGGACGGCAAACAGCTTGACGCCGTGACCGTGACGGAAAAGGATGGTTGGGCCTGGGCCTTTACCGACCTGCCCCGCTACACCGGCGGCAAGGAGCATGTCTATACCATTGCCGAGGATGCGGTGCCGGGCTACACGGCCGCTGTGGACGGCTATGACGTGACCAACACCCATGAAAGCGAAACCATCGACCTGCTGGGCCTGAAGGTCTGGGACGATGCGGATGACCAGGACGGTAAGCGTCCCGCCCGACTGACGGTCTATCTGCTTGCGGATGGCGAGCGCACCGGCGATTCCCGTACCACCACCGCCGACCGCAACTGGTACTGGATCTTTGAGGAGCTGCCCAGGTATGCAGAGGGCCGGGAAATCGTCTACACCTTCGAGGAGGAGGCCGTGCCCGGCTATACCGGCCCGGTGACCGCGCAGATGAGCACCCTGCCCCAGGGCTACGGCGATATCGGCTATCAGCTGACCAACGCCTACAAGCCCGAGGAAGTGGAAATCAGCGGCCAAAAGACCTGGAACGATGAAAACGACCAGGACGGCAAGCGGCCCGACAGCATCACCATCCGCCTGTGGAAAACCGTGGGCGATCAGCATAAGGAAGTTGCCAGCAAGGCTGTGACGGAAAAGGACGGCTGGCAGTGGAACTTCGGCAAGCTGCCCAAATATGAAGGCGGCAAGCTGATTACCTACACCATCACCGAGGACGCCGTGGCAGGCTACTCCACCATCATCACCGGCTACGACGTGGAGAATGCCTACACCCCCGGCAAGGTCAGCATCAGCGGCGTGAAGCACTGGAATGACGCCGACAATCAGGACGGCAAGCGCCCCGAGTCCATCACCGTGTACCTGAACAAAACGGTCGGCGGCGTGACGACCAGCCATGTGGCCTCCAAGGTCGTGACCCCCGACGCTCAGGGCAATTGGAGCTGGAGCTTCATCAACCTGGATGAATATGAGCACGGCGAGCTGATCGAGTATACCATCGAAGAGCTGAAGGTGCCGGAATACACTGCGGTGGTGGATCAGTATGACCTGATCAACACCCATGTGCCGGAGACGGTGGAGCTTTCCGGCCTGAAGGTGTGGGCGGACAACGACGATCAGGACGGCATCCGCCCCGCTTCTGTGACCATCCGCCTGATGAAGACGGTGGCTGGCAAGACCACGGAGGACCGCTTCGCCGTGGTGACGGCTGCCAACAGCTGGAAGTGGCATTTTGTTGATCTGCCCAAATATGAGAACGGCCAGCTGATTACCTATACCATCACCGAGGATGCGGTGCCTGGCTACACCGCCGAAATCACCGGCGCGGACGGCCGCTACACCGTGACCAACACCCACAAGCCGGAGACCGTGGAGATTTCCGGCGCGAAAACCTGGAATGACGCGGACGATCAGGACGGCGTGCGCCCGGAGAGCATCACCATCCGCCTCCTGCAGGACGGCGCGGAGTACGCCGTCCGGACGGTGACGGAAAAGGACGGCTGGCAGTGGACCTTTGCCGAGCTGCCCCGGTTTACTGCGGGCAAGGAGCATGTCTATACCATCACCGAGGATGCGGTGGCGGCCTATACCACCACCGTCTCCGGCAGCAATGTCATCAATGACCATATCACGGAAACCGTGGAGGTCAGCGGCCACAAGGTCTGGCAGGATGACGGAAACCGCGACGGCAAGCGCCCTGTCAGCATCACCATCACGCTGCTGGCCAACGGCAAACCGGTGGACAGCAAAACGGTCACGGCGGCCAACGGCTGGATGTGGACCTTCACCGATCTGCCCAGGTTTGAGAAGGGCGAGGAAATCGTCTATACCATCACCGAGACCCCTGTGACCGGCTATACGGCCGAGATTGAGGGGTACATCGTCACCAACACCTACACCCCCGAAATAACGGCGGTTTCCGGCAGGAAGATCTGGAACGACGCAGACAATCAGGACGGCGTGCGCCCCGACAGTGTGGTGATCGAGCTGCTGGCGGACGGCAAGCCCACCGGCCAGACGGCGACGGTCAATGCGGTGTCCGACTGGGCGTATGCCTTCAACAGGCTGCCTAAATTCCGCGACGGCGGCACGGCCATCGTGTACACTGTCCGGGAACAGGCTGTGCCGGCAGGCTATGCTGCCAGCGTGAACGGCTATGACGTGACCAACACCTATCAGCCCAGGACGGTGGACGTGCTGGGCCTGAAGGTCTGGGATGACAGCAACGATCAGGACGGCAAGCGGCCCGACCGCCTGACGGTGTACCTGACCAAAAACGGCGAGCGCACCGGCGATACCCGCACCACCACCGCAGACCGCAACTGGTACTGGCTCTTCCAGGAGCTGCCCGTGTATGAAAACGGGAAGGCGATCGTCTGGGGCTTCGAGGAGGAAGCTGTGCCCGGCTACACCGGCCCGGTGACCGAGCAAATGACGGCCCTGCCCGAGGGCTACGGCGATATCGGCTATCAGCTGACCAATGCCTACGAGCCCGAACTGGTGGAGATCAGCGGCAGCAAGACCTGGGATGATGCGGACAATCAGGACGGCAAGCGCCCCGAATCCATCACCGTCACCCTGCGCAAGACGGTGACCGGTGCAGACGGCAAGGTCATCAGCGCAGATGTGGAAACAAAGACGGTGACCGAAGCGGACGGCTGGGCCTGGCGCTTTGGCAAGCTGCCCAAATACGAGGGCGGCCGCGAGATCATCTATACCGTCGTAGAGGCCCCGGTGGCGCTGTATACCACCGTGACCAGCGGCTATGACGTCATCAACACCTATTCGCCCGAGGAAACGGCGATCAGCGGCGAGAAGCACTGGCATGACCATGAGGATCAGGACGGTCTGCGTCCCGATGCCATCGAGGTCAGGCTGTACAAGACGGTGAACGGCCAGAAGGCACTGGTGGAAACCAAAACGGTGACCGCTGCCGACGGCTGGGCCTGGCGCTTCACCGGCCTGGATGTGTATGAGGACGGTGAACTGATCGCCTATGCCATTGAGGAAGCGCCGGTGCCGGGCTATGAGACGGTGGTGGATCAGTATGACCTGATCAACGTTCACGAGCCCGAAACGGTTGAGGTGGCCGGCGTCAAGACCTGGGAGGACAATAACAACCAGGACGGCAAGCGTCCGGCCAGCATCACGGTGAACCTGCTGAAGTCCGTTGACGGCGGCGAATTCACGGTGGATCGCTCCAGCCAGGTGACTGCCGCCAACAGCTGGAAGTGGCACTTTGTCAACCTGCCCAAGTACGAGGGCGGCAAGCTGATCACCTACAAGGTGGAGGAGGTCGTCCCGGCAGGCTACACGGCGGTGTACACCGAGAACGGCATCACCAATACCTATGAGCCGGAGACCACCTCCGTCAGCGGCGTCAAGACCTGGCATGACAATAACAACCAGGACGGCAAGCGCCCCGACGCCATCACGGTCAGGCTGCTGAAGAACGGGGTGGATACCGGCAAAACGGCGACCGCCTCTGAGACCAACGGCTGGAAGTACACTTTCGCTGATCTGGCCAGATACGAAAACGGCAAGGAAATCACCTACACCGTCGAGGAAGTGGTTCCCGAGGGCTACACCGTTGCCTACAGCGGCAACGACATCACCAATACCTACGCGCCCGAAAAGACCTCCGTCACCGGCCTGAAGACCTGGGCGGACAATGATGACCAGGACGGCCTGCGTCCGGACAGCATCACCGTGAAGCTGCTGAAGAACGGCGCGGATACCGGCAAGACCGCGGAAGCCACGGCGGCTTCCGGCTGGCGGTATACCTTTGCCGAGCTGGATAAGTATGAGGGCGGTCAGGAGATCGTTTACACCGTGGAGGAGATCGTGCCTGCGGGCTATACTGCCTCCTACAGCGGCACCGACATTACCAATACCCATGTGCCCGGCGAGACGGAAGTCTCCGGCGGGAAGACCTGGAAGGACAACAACGACCAGGACGGCAAGCGGCCCGACAGCATCACCATCCATCTGCTGAAGAACGGCGTCAGGCTGGATTCCGTGACCGTAACGGCGCAGGAGGACTGGAAGTGGACCTTTGCCGGACTGCCCACCCATGAAAACGGCAAGGAGATCGTCTATACCATTGCCGAGGACGCAGTGCCCGGCTACAGCACGGCTGTGGACGGCTACAATGTGACCAACACCATGACGGAATACGCCACTCTGGCGGTCTACGGCACCAAGCATTGGCAGGACGGCAACAACGCCGACGGCATCCGCCCTGCGGCGGAGGTGGGCATCACGGTCAGCCTGCTGGCAGACGGCCAGGCGGTCAAGACCATCGAGGTCTTCCCGGATGAAGCCGGCAGCTGGACCTTCGATTTCGGCGACCTGCCCCGCTACCGTGACGGCGGCGAGGAGATCGTCTACACGGTGACCGAGGGCAAGCTGGTGAACGGCTATGAGCCCCAGGTAGCCATGATGAGCCTGGAGGACGAGCTTCAGATCAGCCTGACCAACACCTACGAGTACAAGACCGTTGACATCGCAGGCGAAAAGGTCTGGGATGACAACAACAACAATGACCGCCTGCGCCCCAATGCAGTGACCATCAATCTGCTGGCGGACGGCGTGGAGGTGCTGGAGCAGCAGGTGACGGCGGCCAACCGCTGGCGCTTCGCCTTCACCGATCTGCCCATGAACCGCTATGACTGGGCTCAGGGCAAGTCTGTGGAAATTGTCTACACCATCACCGAGGACCCGGTCCGCGGATATGACGCGCCGGTCATCACCGGCTCCGGCACCCAGGTTGTGGTGACCAATGCCCGCAAGGATGAAACCGTTGAGGTGGCGGGCGAAAAGACCTGGGTGGACGACAACGACAAATACGGCCTGCGGCCCGACAGCATCACCATCCGCCTGTATGCCGACGGCGTGGAGCTGACCGACAGGGCACTGAAGGTGACCGGGGCTGACGGCTGGAAGTGGCGCTTCACGGAGCTGCCCAAGTTCCGCAACGGCCGCCTCATCTCCTACACCATCTCCGAGGACAAGGTGCCCGAATACGGCACGCTGGTCAAGGGGTACGATGTGGAGAACACCCTGGGCACCACTTCCTTCAGCGTGACCAAGGTCTGGGAGGGCAAAAACGGCGGCGCGGTCAACCTGACGCTCTATGCCGACGGCAGCGTGATGAGCCCCCAGCCTGCCCCTGTTCGCGAGGGCGATGTGTACACCTGGAAGGATCTGCCCCTGTACAATGCCAAGGGCGAGCTTGCGCTGTACTCGGTCAGGGAGCAGTCCATGACGGGCTATCAGACCAGCTATCGGAATCCCATGCCCTACGCGGAGGTGACCGATCAGGCCTACAACGGCGGTCAGATCATCAACAGCGAGCTGGTTTCCCTGATGGTGCAGAAGGTATGGAAGGGCCTGCCTGAGGGACAGGAGAAGCCGGAGATCGAGCTGACCCTGTACTGCAACGGCGAGGCCACGGAGATCCCGCAGCCCAAGCCGGACAGCGACGGCTGGTATCACTACACCGGTCTGCCTGCCGTAGTGAATGGCAAAACTGCCGTTTACACGGTGAAGGAAGCGCTGGTGGACGGCTTCATAACCACCTACGCTGCGGCGGACGGCTCCGCAGCGGATGCGGCGCCCAATGGCGGCAGCATCGTCAATACCTGGATTCCTGAAACCGGCGATTCTGCCCAGCTTGCCCTGTGGGCGGCGCTGGCGCTGATCTCCGCCTGCGGTGTGCTGATGATTCGCCGCCGCAGCGCATAACCCCGGTTTCCCATCGCCCCGGATATTCCGGGGCGATTTTTGCTGCTGCAAAGCCTTTCTCCGGAGGGCGGGCGGTACGGCCAAGCGGTACCGGAAGCGGCGGGAAGCGGCGCAGACAATGCCCGGCCGCCGCTGATCTGACAGGCAGCCCGGCTCCTCTGCTGCGCAGATGCAGGCACAGAAACAAACGAGCATCCGGCGTGTTGACCGGATGCTCGTCAGCGTATCGACAAAGTGCTATAGGCACTTTGTCGAGGTTTTGCACTCACTCACTGGTCGAACGACAAGTCGTTCTCCCGGCCGTTCGTTCGTGTAAGGAAGCTTTTCCTAACGGAAAAGCGCGAAAATCGCCGCGCATGTCGCCGATTTCCGATCTATAGTCAGAGGGCTTGCGAGCCCTCCGACACCTCCCGGGGTTTGTTGATGGTCTGAAGCGAGCATCCGGTATTTCACCGGATGCTCGTCTTTTCTCATCGCAGGACACATCATTCCTTCAGAATCCCCCCACCAGCCGGAGCGCCTTTGCCGGTGTACGCTGCAAGGAACACAGGGCCCGATCGGGGCCCTTCAGCATGGCGTGCCGGCAAGCTTCATCAATTTACCAGGCCGCAGGGGGGGAAAGCTTTCCCGCCGTCTCAGCACCCCAGCACTTCCACCGCCGCCAACAGGTTCGGCAGCACCGTCGCGTTCTCCGCCGTATCCAGCACGGCGCGCTCCTGGTGGCCGCCCTCGATCAGGAAGCAGCGGCAGCCGATGGCCGCGGCAGTCTCCGCGTCATGAGTGGTGTCGCCGAGGAATACGCAGTCCTCAGCCTTCTCACCCGTGCGGGCCAGATAGTCCACCGCCAGATGCACCTTGCTCACCGCCAGCTGGTTGTTCAGCCCCAGCACCTCGTCGAACATGCCGCGCAGCTCCGGGAAGTGCTCCACCTGGGCCCGCAGCTGATCCACCTGGGAGGCGGAGATGATCACCTGCTTGTGGCCGGCCGCCTTGAAGCGTCGCACCGCCTCCGCCGCGCCCTCCGTCAGCGGGACGCAGCCGAAGCCGGCCACATAGGCCTTGTTCCACACCTTGGCGATCTTCGGGAAGTCCTCCGCCGTCACGCCCAGGTCATAGTAGTATTCATGCACCGGGTGGCGGAACTTCGCCCGGTACTCCGCCTCGGAGGTATGCCGGTAGCCGAACTGCTCCAGCGTCTGATTATTCATATTGACCACATGGGGCACATCCGCCACCAGCGTACCGTTCCAGTCCCAGAGTATCGTCATGCGTCTGCTCCTTCTTGCATAGGATAGAGATGAGTCTATGATAAAGGCCGGCACGGCGCTTGTCAAGCCGGCTTCGGTGGAATCGGTCATTTCGCTGCCGGGATCAGCCTGGTTCTACCCTTGCTCTTCCCAAAAGAATGTGCTATAATGCAAAATGGTGTGTTATGCGCCTATACTATGAAACGGAATGGAAACCGCAATCATGAGCTTTGATTCTCTGGGCCTGATGCCCATCATCCTCAAAAATGTCCGCAACGCGGGCTACGAAACGCCCACGCCCATCCAGCGGGCGACCATCCCGCTGGTGATGGCGGGCAAGGACGTGCTGGGCTGCGCACAGACCGGCACCGGCAAGACGGCCGCATTCGCCCTGCCGATGATCCAGCAGATGGCGAGGAAGCCCGTCCGCCCCGGCCAGCCCCGCGTGATCCGCCAGCTGATCCTCACCCCCACCCGCGAGCTGGCGCTGCAGATTTATGAAAACTTTGTCATCTACGGCAAGACGCTGCCGGTGTATCCCTGCGTGATCTTCGGCGGCGTGGGCCAGCAAGGCCAGATCGACGCCCTGCACCGGGGCGCGGATACGGTCATCGCCTGCCCCGGCCGCCTGTGGGATCTGATGAACCAGGGCTACGTCCGGCTGGACCGGGTGGAGACCTTCGTGCTGGACGAGGCGGACCGCATGCTCGATATGGGCTTTATCCACGACGTGCGCCGCATCGCCGCCAAGCTGCCCGCAAAGCATCAGACGCTGCTCTTCTCCGCCACCATGCCCGCCGAGGTGGAAAAGCTGGCCATGGATCTCCTCCATGACCCGGAATCCGTCAAGGTGGACCCCGTGTCCTCCACGGTCAAGAAGATCGACCAGTGCCTGTATTATGTGGACAAGGCCAACAAGAAGCACCTGCTGGCCAAGCTCCTGCGCGACCCGGATGTGGAGAACGCGCTGGTCTTCAGCCGCACCAAGCACGGCGCAGACCGCATCGTCCGCGAGCTGAAGAAGGAGGGCATCGAGAGCGTTGCCATCCACGGCGACAAGAGTCAGGGGCAGCGCCAAAACGCCCTGGCGAAGTTCAAGTCCGGCGAGAGCAAGGTGCTCATCGCCACCGACATCGCTGCCCGCGGCATTGACATTGCCGGTCTGAGCCACGTCTTCAACTACGATCTGCCCATGGAGCCGGAGGCCTATGTGCACCGCATCGGCCGCACAGGCCGCGCAGGCCGGGACGGCAAGGCCATCTCCTTCTGCTGCATTGATGAGATGAAGCAGCTGGATCAGGTGGAGAAGCTGATCGGCAAGCGCCTGCCCACCCGGGAGAGCGAGTGGCCCATGCTCGTCACCACCCCCACCGACCCCAAGGAAAAGGAAGCCGCCCGACAGCTGGCCAAGGCCGCCCGCATGGCCCGCCTGGGCCGCACGGCAGAGATGCCGAAAAAGCTGAACGCCGCCGGACAGCCTGTGGCTGAGCGCAAGGGCAAGAAAGCTGCCGCGCCGGCTACCAAGGCGACCGTCAAGCCGGAGAAAGCTGTTGTCCGGCAGGAAAAGCCTGCCGTCAAGACAGAAAAGCCGCTCCCGAAGGCAGCTGTGCAGGAGTTCAAGCCGCGTTTTGGCCCGGCCCGCACCGCTGCCGCCGTCCCCGGACGCCCCGCCCTGCCCAAGGACGGACAGGCCATAGTGATTGGCAGGGGCGGCAAGGTGCAGAGCGTTTCCGCCGTCCCGAAGCCCGCGCAGCCCAAGCAAGCCGCCAAGGCTTCCCCCCGGCAGCCGCTGGGCAAGCCGGTGCAGCGGGTGAACCGCGGCCGCGGCAGGAACGGCGAACACAGCTGATTGTACCCCGCAATCGGACAAAGCTGCAAACCATGATGGACAGCGGCATTTTCACGGAAGTTCGTCTTCGGATACCGGAATCCTCAGCAAACAGCAGGCTATGACACAGCGCATGGCCTGCTGTTTTTGATTGGCTGACATGGGATCAGGAGGACAAACTGGAATTGGCAGTGCCAAAGACTCTCCCTCCGGGAGAGCTCCCGCGTCAGCGGGTGAGAGGGCTTTTTTCTGTCGCATGATTACACAATTGCTTTTTCTTCAGCGACAAGACCGTTCCGCAGCTCGGTAGCCACTTTCGCGCGTCGAAGGGTCATCGACCCGCGCGCACAAAGCCGCCGGGGTGAAGCAAAAGCAGCCCCCCCCCGGACCCCCTCCATTCTCCTGAGTGGGCATAGTAGCGGCTGCATCCGAGGCGGCTCAATTGCAGAGGGGTTCTTTGAATTTCCGCCAAAGCGGAAGAACCCCTCTGCAAAATCGCCGCATCGTTCCTTTTGAGGTCTCGCTGCAGCCGATGCGGCTTGGACATTTGGCAGCCTGGAGTGAATGGAAATCGTAAGGGGTGCGGGACTTCAAAACCTTCCCCCTCGGGGGAAGGTGGCACGGCGCAAGCCGTGACGGATGAGGCCGTACGCGGCATGCTCAATCATCTCCACAAATCCCAGTTTGTCAAACCCAACAGAAGCAATCACCTGCCTGTCACCAGCGGAAAGCACGCTCTATTCCCGACAACAGATATACAGCTATCGTCATGGCAAATCCCCGCCTTTTCGGCACGCGAAAGGCCGCACCCTTCCGGATGCGGCCCTTTGTGTTTGGGATTTTGCTTACTTCTTGCCGGCGGGGCAGTGGTTGTAAGCGTATTCGATGGCTTCCTTGTGGCTGGTACTCACCGCCTCGGAGGAATGACCCAGCGAGTTGGTGAAGTGCAGACAGATCTGACCGTCCATACCGTTGTTGGGGATGGTGTCGGTGCCGTGCTGCATGCCGTCCAGGGACGCCGCGAAGGTGCGGGTACCGATGGTAATCAGGCAGGGACGGCGCTCCCACTTGTTGTCGTCCACAATCTGCTGCAGATTCTTCACGCCGTAGATCTCGCACAGGCGCTTGGAATCCGCCGCCGTCAGGGTCTCGATATCGGCGTGGTAGGCGCCCGCCCAGCGGTGTGCCCACCAGACGATGCCGGTCTTCACGTCATAGACCTTGAAGTTGGCGCCGCGGGGGATCAGCTCCTGAATGCCGCCCTCAAACCAGTCGATCTTTTCCACCGGATAGATGGAGAACTCCAGGTTGGAGGTGTCGCCCGCACCGACCTTCACCGTGCCGAACAGCGCATGCTGGGTCGCTTCGCCCGCAATGCCGTCCACCTTCAGGCCCTTGACCTGCTGGAAGAGCTTCACCGCCGTCTGCACCTGGGTGGTGAAGGAATCGGTGGTGCTGCCGGTGTAGTAGCCCTGGTTGATCAGCTCGTTCACCAGGTTGGTGACGCGGATGCCCTTGGAGCCCAGCTTCAGGGTGGTGTAGCTGCTCTCCTGCTGCATTTCGGGGGCGCTGGACAGATCGCCCAGGTTGGGGGTAGGCGTGGGCAGCGGCTTGCCGTCTGCATCACACTTCTCCACCATGTCGGAGCGGATGTAGCCAAAATCGCCCGAGGGGGTCAGCACGCGGTACCAGGTGTACTTGCCGGCGCTGTCCTCAATGGGGTTGGTATAGTAGCGGATCACCGTGCCCAGGCGCAGCTGGTCAACGATGGTGGTACCGGCCGCAGCGTTGCGGATGTACACATTATCCATGATGAGCTTCAGGTAGCCCAGGTGGGACTCCTTGTCCGGCACCACATCGGGGTCGGAGGCGATCCAGGCGTTGAATTCCGCCTGCGTCATGAACTTGACGTACGCGCCGTGCACCCAGACCTCCTGGTTGTCGTACACCACATGATACCAGGTGACCGTACCGACGTCCTTGGTTTCGGAGCAGTACATCACCGTGCCCAGGGGCACCTGATACTTTCTGGCAGACTCCAGAGAGTAGCTGGAGCGCAGATTGACCTTGTCAGCCGTGGTAATGACGTAGTCCGTCAGGGTCGTATCGGGTGTTTCGGGGGCAGGCGTGTTCTCCGGCACGCCATTGCCGGCCAGATAGCTTTCCTCCTGCTCAGGAGAGAGCTTGAAGGAATAGCCGCCGTGCACATAGCCGACCTGACCGTCCGCATTGATGGGATACCAGACCACCTTGTTGGCATCGGTCGTCTGCAGGCCAACCATGGGCCATACGGTGCCCTTGTCCAGCTGCTTGTAGACCTGCGTGCCGTTGGGCTCGTTGCGCAGGTTGACGCCGGTGTCATTGATCATCACATAGCCGAAGGCAGAGAGGGTCGGCGCGGCAGTCGGCTCGGAGCCGGCGTTGATGAGCTCCATCAGGTAAGCCATGACGTAGCCGGTCTGGCCGCTGTAGCGGATCTTGTACCAGCCGTTGGTCCGGTCTGCCGGGATGGTCAGGATCTCGACCACCGTATCCGCCGGGATGACGGTGATGATGTTATAGCCGCCCTTGGGCTCTTTGCGGAAGTTGGTATTCTTCAGCAGCCTGCCGGTGGCGCCGCTGGTCACCATATCCGTCGCCGTGGGGGTGGGCGTGGGGGTCGGGGTCACTTCTTCGCCGCCCTCCTCGCAGATCTCCGCACAGTCGCCGCGGATATAGCCGGTGCGGCCGTCCGCCGTCTTGACGTGGTACCAGCAGTACTTGCCGTACTCACCCTCAGGCGTGACATTGCCGATCATGGGCAGCACCAGGTTCAGCGGCAGCCAGCCCTGGGACGCGCCCAGCGGCTTCACGCGCAGATTGACGTTGTCCTTCACCAGCTTGATGTAGCCATACACCGTGCTGCCGGTATCCTCCGTCGGGCCGGGCGTGGGCGTCAGCTCCTCATCCTCAATGTAGCCGCCGGTGGAGGTACACACGCGTACGCAGTCGCCGCGCAGGTAGCCGACCATGCCGCTGTAGCGGACCTTGTACCAGGTATAGGTATCATTCTCCTCAGGCACCACGGAGGGGCCGACACAGGCCAGCACCGTATTCTTGGGCACCTGGGCCACAGAATCCGCAAAGGGCTGGATGCGCAGGTTGACGCCCTTCTTGGTGGTGATGATATAGCCGTAGGTGCTCTGGGTCGGGCCTGGGGTGACCAGCTCGCCGTCCTTTACCAGCACGACCTCGATCATGTCGTCACGGACGTAGTAGATGGTGGAGGTGGCGCTGTGGTAGACAGGATACCAGTCATACACGCCCTGGTTTTCCTTTTCACCCACGATGCGCATCATGGTGCCTTTGCCCTTCCACTGGGTTGCGGTGAGGCCGCCGGGGCCGTTGCGCAGGTTGGCGGAATCCTCAATCAGGCGGGCATAGCCGTATTCGGACACATCCGGCAGCGCATCCTCGCTCAGGGTGAGCACGCGGATAAAGGGCGCCTGGATGTAGCCGGTGGTGCCGTTGTAATACACCTTATACCAGTGCTTGGTATCGATCACAGAGGGGATCGTGCGCAGCTCGACGACAGTGCCCTCATTCAGCTTGCCCATGGAGGCGAAGCCCGTGCCGGCGCCGGTGCGGAAGTTCACGCCGTCGGCGGTGATCACGCCGGTGGCCTTCACATTCTCATTGTCAGGATTGGTGTCCTCGATCAGGCCGCCCTTGGTGATACGGATGAAGTTGGACTGGATATAGCCCACCGTGCCGTTGTAGCGCACGCGGTACCAGTCAGAGGTGCTGACCTTATCCGGTACCGTCAGGATCTCGACCTCGTCGCCGGTGTTGAGCTTCTGGATGACGTTGGCATTGTTGCCGTCCTTGCGGGGTTCGGTGCGGAAGTTGACCTTATCCGTGGTAACCTCGCCCCAGGTATCGGTGACCTCCGTGCCGTAGCCGGGATCGGGCGTAGGCTCCGTGCCGGGATCGGTCAGCTCCAGCAGGTCAGAAAAGACATAGCCGGTCTTTCCGTTATAGGTAATCCGATACCAGCCGTTGGCGTCTCCCTCTGCAGGCACAGCGTTGACGTCCACCTCCGTCCCGACCTCAATGGTACCGAGGATCGCGCCCGCCGTAGTGCTCGGCTGGCTGCGGAAATTGGCTTTCGTCGTGATCTTGCCCTTGGCGCCCACCACCGCCACGCCGGAGTACTCCTCATGGTCCTCCTCCGCGAGCGCGTCATCGGTGGTACGCTGAATAAGCCGCAGCGCGGCTTCGGGCGCGGGGGTCGTCTGGCTGCCCAGATAATCCTTGGTTTCCTCCGCAGTCATCACGCGGAAGAAGTCAGACAGGATATACCCCACATAGGTGCGCCCGTTGGGCGTGGGATGGCCGGTGCGGATGCGGTACCACAAATCATCGCCGACCTTCTTTTCGCCGGTGATTTCCGCCACATGGCCCTGATTCACCTTGAACCACAGCGCGCCTTCAGCGCCGGCGGTTTTGCGGACATTCACATTGTCGTCCAGACACACGCCGTAAACCGCTTCCTCCGCTGCAGCCATCGCAGGCACACACAGCAGCAGTACAAGCAGCACTGAAATCAGCATTTTCCAGACACGCTTCATCTTGGTCACCTCATATCTTCGCCCTTCGGCGAGGCTTCCTGCTGACACACGCCAACAGCTCCTCGCCAAAAGGGCGAGGGTCGTCTGGGTACATTCTATTACAAAAAAGTTACCATGTCAAGGCTATTTTCCTCTGTTTTCACCGGTTTTCGGCTGGTTCTTTCCGTCGTTTGCCGTTTTTTCCCGGCGAAAGCCTGCTTTTTTGCCGCCAGGTCAGGCTTGGAACGGCCTTCCTCCCCTGCCCGTCAGCCAAAATGATGCAGCAAGCGCATTCCCGGATTGACAATTTTTGATTTCCCCGCTACAATATTTATTATAGGAAACCGTTCATACCGATGCAAGGGAGAGAGCACTATGCAGCAGCTGTATCTGACCGGCCCCCACGCCCCCGAACTGGCGGAAAAGCTATTTACCACACTGAACGTCCGGCCCGCCGGTTATCAGCTGCTGCCCGTTTCCGTGAGCGGCGGCGTGCGCGCCGAGGCGCTCCATCTGCTCGTGCCGCCCGCAGCGCCCATGGAGAACGACGTGCCCTGCCGCATCCGGCTGCGGCCCGGGGACTGGACGGTGGTTCCCCGCGTGCTGGATGAGATCGCCGCGCCGAACCTGCGCCGCCTGCTGGATCTGCGCCGGCCCCTCCTCCTGGGCGGCCTGACCGCGCAGATGCTGACCTGCACCGCCTTCCGGGAAGCGGTGGTGACGGTGCTGCTCAGCCCGCTGCCGGTGATCGTAGCGGCAGAGGATGATGCGGAGGAGCTGCTCCGCGCCCTCACGCCTGAAGAAACGCAGCTGTGGATGCCCGTCCCCGACAGCAGCGAAGGCCGCAGCGCCCTGCTGGAGGAGCTGATCGCCGAAGCGGCCATGCGGCTGTGATTCTTAACGTCTTCTTCCCGTTTTCTAATCAAAACTGCCTTGAAGCTGCCGGCACAAACAGGTATACTGACATCGTAAGCAAGGCAAACTACATGCAGCAGCGCAAGGATAAAGGAGGCTATCAGCATGAGTGATATCAAGGATTTTCTGCGTAAGGCAGGCTACTTCGGCGTAGGGGCCGCCGCATACATCGTAGAGGCCGGCGGCAAGGCAATCAAATGCCTGGTCCGCAAGGGCGAGGCCACCCTGCGTGACAATCAGGACACCGTGGATGAAATCAAGCGCAAGGCCAAGGAGCTGGGCGAGAAGGTGAAGGACGCCGCCGAAAAGGCTGCGGACAAGGCCGCCGAAAAGGCCGCGGAGCGGAAGGCTGCAGAAGCTGCCGCCGAAGCCGCTGCAGCCGCGGACGACGCCGAGCCCGTCGTCGAGCCCGCAGAAGCAGCCGAGCCCGTTGAGCAGCCGGCAGAAGACATGCCGGTCAGCGAGCCCGCCGAGGCCGAAAGCCAGCCCGTGGTTCCGGACGCAATTTACCGCACCGCCGAGGCCACGGCTGATCCTGCGGAGGACGACCCCCGCCCCGAAAACACAGCCAACGGCTGAGCACAAACAGCAGCCCTGCTCCATGAACCGGAGCAGGGCTGCATTTTTGATTGAAAGAATTATTCCGCAAACAGGCTGTTCACTGCGTTGATGATGCCCTCGGAGGTGAAGGTTGCACCGGTCACGATATCGACGTTCTCACCCTTCACGAAGGGGCCCTTCTTACCAATGAACTGGCCCAGGAATTCGTCCGTGTTGCACAGGTCGCACACCGGCGGCACCTGCTGGCTGTTGTCGATGGTCAGCGCGCCGATCGTGCCGTCCTCATTCAGCACCACGCTCACGCCCACGTCCTTGCCAGCGAAGCCAACGGCAGCGGCGGTCAGGGGCGCGGCGGCAGGCGCTTCTTCAGCGGGGAACAGGCTGTTCACTGCGTTGATGATGCCCTCGGAGGTGAAGGTCGCGCCGGTCACGATGTCGACGTTCTCGCCCTTCACGAAGGGGCCCTTCTTGCCGATGAACTGGCCCAGGAATTCGTCCGTATTGCACAGGTCGCACACCGGCGGCACCTGCTGGCTGTTGTCGATGGTCAGCGCGCCGATCGTGCCGTCCTCGTTCAGCACCACGCTCACGCCCACGTCCTTGCCAGCAAAACCAACGGCAGCGGCGGTCAGGGGGGCGGCGGCGGGAATTTCAACTTCTTCCACTGCCACGCCGATGGCGGCATTGGCAGCCTCGATCACAGCATTGGAGGTCACCGTTGCGCCGGACAGGGCATCGATACCTTCGCCCAGATCAGGCGTGGCCTTCTTGCCCACGAACTGGGCCAGATAGGCCTCGTCCTCGGCGCAGCGGGTGCCGAAGCCGGGAGTCTCGGAGGCAGAATCAACCTTGATGCCGGTGATCACCTTCGCGTCATCCACATACAGCGTCACCTTCACCTCGGACTGGAAGCCCTGGGCAGTCCCTTCATAAGCGGTACCGGCAGGCACTTCCGCAGCGGGCGCGGTCAGGGCCGCGTTCACCGCCTCAACCACAGCCGTGGAGGTCACGGTCGCGCCGGAGAGCGCATCCACCGCAACGGGCGCGGTCTTGCCCACGAACTGGGCCAGATAGGCCTCGTCCTCGGCGCAGCGGGTGCCGAAGCCAGGAGTCTCGGAGGCAGAATCAATCAGGATCTCGGCAATCGCGCCGTTCTCATCCACCGTCAGCTGGACGGTCACCTCGGACTGGAAGCCCTGGGCCTTGCCGGTCTTCACGTCGCCGGTCAGGGTCGCGGCAGCCTCCACCGTCTCCTCAGCGCCGGAGCCGAAGGGCACAGCGTCGGGGTTGGCGGGCGCAGCCACAGCCGCATTCACCGCTTCAACCACCGCCGTGGAAGTCACGGTCGCGCCGGTCAGGGCGTCGATGTTGCCGCCGATGGCGAAGGGCGCGGTCTTGCCCACAAACTGCTCGGCAAAGGCAGGCTCCTCCATGCAGCGGGTGCCGAAGGAGGGGGTCTCGCCGGAGGATTCGATGGCCAGGCCGGTGATCGCACCGGCGTCATCCATGGTCAGCTGAACCTTGACCTCGGAGGCAAAGCCGCGGGCGGAGCCTTCATGGATGTCGCCCACCAGCGCCATCTGCTCCACGGGCTTCTTTTCTGCTACGCCGAAGACCAGCACAGGCTCGGTCCGGCCGTTGCCCAGCACGCCGTTGACCGTCGCCAGCGCGGTGTTGGCGGCATTCAGCACGGCATTGGAGGTCACCGTTGCGCCGGAGAGCGCCTCAATCGCGCCGCCCTCCTTGACGTCGATGCCCACAAACTGCTCGGTCTGGTTCTCCGCCAGCCAGCGGGAGCCGAAGCCGGAGGTCTCGGCGAAACTGTTGTCGCCGATCTTCGCGCCGGTGATCTTGCCGTCGGTACCCACGCCCAGGGTCACCGCCACGGGGCCGGCATAACCGGTAGAGGACGCAGCCACACAGTAGCCGACGGTTTCGCCGCCCACCTTGGCTTCCACCAGCGCAGATGCGCCGCTGCCCTCGGGGATGGTCATTTCCACATATTCGTCCGCAGTCATCACCGCGCCGAAGGCCTCGCGCTGCGCAGCCATTGCCAGCTCTGCGATGGGGCCCTTGGTGATGGCGTTGGTGCCTGCCAGCGCCAGCGCGGCAACCAGGCAGATGATGGTCAGCGCCAGAAACGCGGGGAGCTGTTTCTTCTTGGCAGCTTCATTGGTCATGGGATTGCCTCCTTCAACAATAGCTTTATGAACGTTTGGGAATGTCCCAATAGATCACAGGGGACGGTATTCGTATTTTTCCTCAAACCCCTCGGTAAAGAGCATCGTGCCGTCCTTTTTGATGAATACGGCGTCCAGCCCCTGCGCCTGTGCCAGCGCAAGGCCCTGCTCGCTGCCCAGGACGATGCAGGCCGTTGCCAGCGCATCCGCCGTCATGGAGGAATCCATCACGAAGGTGGCGCTGATCAGATCCGACTGGGCGGGCCAGCCGGTCTTGGGATCAAGAATGTGGTGGTAGCGCTGGCCGCCAAAGTTGAAGCCGCGCTCATAGGTGCCGCTGGTGACCACTGTGGCGTCGCCGGTATAGACGGCAGCCAGGGATCGGGACGACTCCCACGGATCAGTGATGCCCACGGCGAATTTCGTGCCGTTGGGCTTGCAGCCCACCGTGTAGACATTGCCGCCCAGGGAAATGATGCCGGCAGTGACCCGGCCGCGGATCATCTCCGCCACCCGGTCTGCAATGTAGCCCTTGGCAATGCCGCCCAGGTCCACCTGCATCCCCGCCGGAAGCGTGACCGTGCTGCCCTCGCCCAGGGAGATCTTCTGGTCATCCACCAGCGGCAGGAGCTCCGCCCTTTTTTCATCCGTGGGCACCGCGTTGTTCACCAGGCCCGTGAAGGTCCACAGCGTGCTGATGGGCGCGATGGTCACGGAGAAGGCGCCGCCGGTCAGCCGGCTGATCTCCCGGGCCCGGCGCAGAATCTCCCACGTATCCGGATCGACCGTGACGGTCTGCCCGTTGGCTTTATTGATCCGGCTGACGTCGCTGGTCTCGATCGTCCGGCTCAGCAGCCCCTCATACCGGGCGCATTCGGCCCAGATTTCATCCATCAGCCCCTCCGGCGCACCGTAGAGGGTGATGGTCACCACCGTATCGAAGAAGAAGTTCACACCGGTGGTTTTTTCCTGCGGGTCCACTGCGGCAGCCGCGCTGGCTGCGGGCATCATCCCGCCGCCCTGCAGGGCCGTCTGTCCGCCGCTGCAGCCTGCCAGCACCAGGCAGCAAAGCACCGCCGCAAGCAGGCGAAGGACTCCGCCGCTCCAAAGCTTTTTCATTCAGTCACCGCCAGTTCCACGCTCACCCGGTTGGGCAAGCAGATGATAAATTGCTGGTTGGGTCGGAACTCCCAGTTATCCACCGTGACCTCGCCCATCTTCACGCACAGCTGATTGCCGCAGGTGGAGGACTGCATCACCGCGCCGCGCTCCGTCACCTCAACCGTATTCACGCACCCGTCGGCCTGCCGGACCGTCACAGTCTGCGGCTGGCTGAGGGGGATTCTCTTGTATTCCTTGCCGTCAACGGTGATAATCACCTGATTTTCCTCTGCCGCCGGCATGGGCCGCGCCAGGGTGCTCCAGGCAAACAACGCCGCAGCAGCAATCAGGATCAGCCCGATCACCAGGAAGTTTTTCTTGTCCATGACGCCCCTTTCTGCCGTCCGGAAGGCGGCACAAAGATACAGACTATATTATATCACGTCAAACCAATACAGTCAACCAAAGCAATAGGATTCCCATCATTTCTTCAAAAGATTTCGCAGGATTTTCGTTTCGATTCGTCGAATAGATGGTATCATATGAGCATCATCCGATGCAGCACTGAAATCATAAGGAGGATTTGAACCATGAAGAGCCTGAAGGGAACCAAGACCGAGCTGAATCTGATGGAGGCCTTTGCCGGCGAGTCCATGGCCCGCAACAAGTACACCTATTTTGCCTCCAAGGCCAAGAAGGACGGCTACGTCCAGATTGCCGAGCTGTTTGAGACCACCGCCAACAATGAGAAGGAGCATGCCAAGATCTGGTTCAAGCTCCTGGAGGGCGGCAAGATCCAGGATACCGCCGTCAATCTGCTCCACGCCGCCGAGGGCGAGAACGCCGAGTGGACCGACATGTATGCCCGCATGGCGGAAGAAGCGGACGCCGAGGGCTTCCCGGAGATCGCCGCCAAGTTCCGCATGGTCGGCCAGATCGAGAAGGCCCATGAGGAGCGCTACCGCAAGCTGCTGCACAATGTGGAGACCGGCGTCGTCTTCTCCCGCGACGGCGACATGATCTGGGAATGCGGCAACTGCGGCCACATCGTCGTGGGCAAGAAGGCCCCCGAGATCTGCCCCGTGTGCGATCATCCCCAGTCCTACTTCGCCATCAAGGCGGAGAACTACTGATTCCATTCTGAACCGTTTGAGCGCATTCCTCCGGGAATGCGCTCAAACCATCAAGGAATCCGGGAGGTGTCGGAGGGCTCGCAGGC